>CAZPQE010000163.1:0-12340 GCA_964588615.1 uncultured Clostridia bacterium
GGCTACTACGCGATGGCCGGGCAGGGATTCGATCCCGATTTCATTTTCACCTGGCCTACCGGTCGGATGGGCGTGATGGAAGGAGAGTCGGCGGTGATGGCTCTCTTCAGCGCCGAACTCGACCGTTTGAAAGAGCAGGGCCGGAAGCCCGATGAAAAGATGCGCGCGGAAATGGATCGCGTGAAGGCGAAGTACGACAGAGAGCTTGACGCGAAGTTTGCAGCCGCGCGCGGATTCTGTGATGCGATCATCACTCCCGAACAGACGCGCCCGGCCCTCGCGCTCGCCTTGAGAGCGACGCTCAACAACATCGGGCCGCGACTGGGCATCCCCGTTATGGTTCAGCGCGACAGTTGAGTCTGATGTAGAACAGGCTGCCAGCCTGTTCACACCCCGAAGGCATGAGAATTGAGAAACTACGCAGGCTGGCTGCCTGCTATACATTTCCCAAGGAGAACCTCATAATGAAACTTCAGACATCCCCGACGAAAACCAAGCTGGGCATTCTTGTCTCGACAGCGTTGCTTGTCGCTTTCATTGCTGTGGCGTGCGGCACGGGAGAAGATGCCACGAACTCTTTCAAGCCTGAGATACTGCCTCTCCCGGCTCAACTTTCAACCTATGAGGCGATGCCCATCCCGGAAGACAATCCGCTGACTGCGGAAAAAGCCGCCCTCGGTCGCCAGTTGTTTTTCGACAAGCGACTGAGCGGCGACGAGTCTCGATCCTGTTATTCGTGCCACGTGTGCGAGAAGGGATTGACAGACGGTTTGCCCAAAGCCGTGGGGGCTTATGAAAAGCAACTTCCTCGCAGCAGCCCGACGCTTTGGAACATCGGCTACCATAAAGAATTTTACTGGGACGGGCGCAGCGCCTCGCTCGAAAAACAGGCCATGGCCGCCTGGCAGGGCGGCAACATGGGCGCAAAAGACAAGGAAGCTGAAATCATCGCCCGCATCAACGCGCTTGCCGGCTACAAGCAGCAGTTTCAGGCTATCTTCAAATCCGACGCTACGGCTGAAAACATAATGCAGGCCATCTCTGCTTTCGAGCGCACGATCATTTCAGGCGACACGGCATTCGACCGCTGGCGCGCGGGCGACGAATCGGCCCTTGATGCGGCGGCAAAGCGCGGATTCGAAGTGTTCAAGAAAGCCAAGTGCGACAACTGCCACGCCGGAGTGCTGCTGACCGATCAGCAGTATCACAATGTCGGAGTGGGGATGGATCAGGAAACTCCTGATGCCGGAAGAGGCAAGATAACCAGCAAGGTCGAAGAAACCGGCGCCTTCAAGACTCCCACTCTACGCGACGTGGCCAAATCCGCGCCCTACTTCCACGACGGCAGTGCGAAGACTCTGGAAGAAGCCGTCGATTTCATGCTCGGAGGAGGAAAGGAGAATCCTCATCTGGACAAGAAGAACCTGCAAAAGCAGACCATCACCAAAGAAGAGCGCGACGATCTGCTGGCCTATCTCAAATCGCTCAACGTGGATTGCAAGTTGAAAGAGCCGCCTCTGCCGCAGAAGTAGATGCGGGTTTGAAAATTCATGCGGGAGCGCGGATTGATGCGCCCGCTCCTGATTGAAGTGATGTCGGGTTTTGAATTCGAATCAGGTTTCAATCAGGGCCGACCAGATACGGTCGGCCCTGCATTTTTCCTTCAGCGGCGGAAGCGGTCATCTACGATGAAGCTTCTGACCATCTGCGAGAAGGTCTCTTCGTACTGGCGGAATTGGCGTTCAGGGGCGAGGAACAAAAGCGAGATGACCCCCTGATTGCTCGGTCGCGCTATCACCCACACCCGCTCCACATATCCCAGGCTGTTTCGTCCCGAAAGGTATGTCGCCATGGCGCGTTCGCCGTCGAGTCGCCCGGCGTATCGCGCGTCTCTCTCTTCGCGGAGGTTCGGATTCGAGCGAGCCAGTTCGTTGATGATCGCGTCGAGAGATTCATCGATAGTCATCCCGCTTCGGCGGGTTTGGAAGTAGTTGACCACAGCGCCGTGAGTCATCTCGTTTTGCTCGAATGCCCATTCGGGAGCCAGCGTCACGCCGCCGTCCTGCGCAATGGGGTTCCAGTTCGAGGGGTAATCCATGCGGAAGAGCCTGTCGGAAGACTCGTAGGTGACAAACGTCCTCGAAGGCGGCTCGCCCGTCCTCGATCTTCCGGTCGAAGTGCGCGTGGGTCTTTGAGGGTTGTTTCCTCCCCGGCGCGCTATCTCTTCCATCGAGCGCGCGCGCGGGAAGTCGCGCAGCCGCGCCTGGAGTCGGGTGAATTCCGGCGTGTTTTTCACGGGGTTTTGCACGCGAAGGATAGCCGCTTCTTTATTGATCGCGTCGTAGCGATTGCCGGGATTGGGATGGCTGGAGAGCCATTCAGGGCCGCCTCTGCCCGCATTTGCGCGCTCAAGCGTGCGGAACATATTAGCCAGATCGCGCGGATCATAGCCTGCGCGCGCCATGATCTGCGCTCCCAGAAGGTCGGCCTGTCGCTCGTACTCGCGGCTGTATTTGAGGAGCCACGAACCGAATCCGATCTGGCTTCCTGCTGAAACGACGCCGCCCACAGGCCCGCCCAGCACTGCGCCGAGCACCTGTCCGATTGCCGACCCGATGGCGAGCTTCTGCCCCTTGGCGTACTGTGCCGTGCCGTGACGCAGAGCGACGTGGCTTATTTCATGCGACATCACTCCGGCAAGCTCTCCCTCATTGCGGGCCGCTTCCATCAACCCGCGATTGACATAAGTAAACCCGCCAGGCAGGGCGAAAGCGTTGAGGTCGCTGACATCGACGGGCTTGAACGAGTAGCGGAATTCCGGGTGCTGGAACTGAGACGGAATCGCTTCGACCAGCCGGCGGCCCAATCTGTTGAGGTAGCTTTGCGTTTCAGGATCATTCATCAGCGGCAACTGACGCTCGACTTCATTGGCCGATTCGCGCCCAAGTCGAACGTCTTCATCGATCTTGTAAGGATTTTTGGGCGCCTCGATTCGGGTCTGAGCCGGTGATGGCAGAGCCAGAAGGCTGACAGCGAGGAGAAGGCTTGCGCAGGTTCGAAGATAGCTCGGCAGCTTCATAAAAACCTCCAACGGTCGGATCAATATTGAAAGGGGAGCATAGCAAGTTAGGATTCATCAGCCCCCCTGAAAGTTGTAGTTTATCATCAGCCTGATTGATCCGACAGAGCCAGGCCCTTCGATTTATCAGGGCTTTTTCTTCTTCTTGCCTCCGCTCTTGTCCGCGTTTTTTCCTTTGGTCTTTGCTGCGGGCGTTTCCTGAATCGTCGGGGCTGAAGCCGACATCGCGCGTGTGATATCGGACCAGCGATAGACCGCAAGACGGTAGTTGCACTGATCGGCTATTGCGATGTAGGTCTCGCCCGCCGAGTCGCTGTAGCTTGTGATGGCGTCGGGCGAGCAGAAGTAACCCGGCGGATTGGCCTGGCCCGGAATGACAGCCCCTTCTTTGACCTGCTGTTGAAGCGCGACGTTTTTCTTGTCGTCGAAATCGACCATCGCAGTGTGGCCGAAAAATCCTTTATAGCCGCTCGTCCTGCTTCTGGCCCCGTAGCCCGCGAGGTCAGTGTTGAAAGCGTTCGCTCGCGCGAGGTCGAAAATCTGTATGTGGCCTGCGCCTTCGTCGACGGCCAACAGATGGCCTTTCACGAATGCGAGGCCTTCGACCGATCCGAAGAAGACGGATTTTCCGGCGGGCTTTTTCATCGCATCCAGATTCGCGCCGACTATGCGCTGCTTGTACGCGCCGGTCTCGCGGTCGAAGACCTGAATGATGGAATCCTTCTCGCTGGCTATGAAGAGATCGCCTTTCGCTTCGTCAATGGCTATGCCCTCGCATCCATGCAAGTAAGTGTCCCCGTCCGGTCTCGTCCGCTCGAATCTCCACCCCTGATCGAGCGTGCCGTCGGGATTGAACCGGCGCACATCGTTGAGGTGCGCATCGACGACGTAGACCCGCCCGCGTGAATCTATTGCGATGCCTCCCAGTTTGTCGAATCCCTGCTCGCCGAATCGCGTGCCCTTGAACTGATAATCGTAAGGGCCGAGCAGCTTGCCTTTCTCATCGACTTCGCCCGGCTTGGGAGGGAGGAAAACGTAAGCGAGGTTGAGAATCTGGTCGGTGATATAAATCATCCCGTCGGGCGCGACCGCGATGTCGACTATTTCGCCGCCGAAGAACTTCTGCCCGAACTCGGCGATGTATGCGCGTTTTTTGACATCCCATATCTGCACACGGCGATTCTTGGCGTCGGTGGCCAGCAGCAATCCCTCGTTGGTGAAAGCCGCGCCGTCGGGCTTGTCGAAATCGGAAGCGGTCTTGCCGGGCCGTCCGCTTCCCAAAACGGCGAAGGGCGCGACCTCGATTCGCCACAGGTTGCGCTGCGGATCGCTCTCGGCGCTGACAGGCTCGGAAGCCGGGCCTGTTGCGGCCTTCGTCGTCGAGGGTTGAGATGATACCGCTTTGGTCGTTGTCGTCGTTGTCGCTTGCGGAGCAGTTGCTGGTTCAGGCGTCGGAGTCGTTTCAGCGGCTTTGGTTTTCTTTTTCTTTTTCTGCGGCGCGGCGTATGAAGCCGCTTGAGGCGCAAGCCAGACGGGAGCGGCCAGCGCGAAGAAGAGAGCGAGTGAAATAAGGGTTTTCAATTTCATAGACAGGCCTCCTTGCAATCAATGATGGCGACCTCAACCGGCTACCTTTTACTCCCGGCCCGCGCGCTTGTCAACGAATGAGCGCAGGCCAGTGGGCGACCTTTAGATGAAGAAAATCCGACACGGATCAGAAAAATATCTGTGATGCTCAGTTTGCTCCGTGTCAATCCGCGTCGAATTCTCATTCACGCAATCGCGCTATGTTCCTGAGCCTCGTACATCACATCGGTTCTCAGAATGTACTTGCGCCCTTCTCTCACCTCTCGACCTTCGTGCCACAGATGATGAGAAAAAATCAGCGCCTTTCCTGTCTCAGGCAGGATCAGTCTTTGCGAGTCGAAAAAAAATGTCTCGCCTCCCGCGTAATCCGAATTCAGATAGATCATCAAGGTCAGCAAACTGCGCTCGCCCCCCTCGCGCGCGTAGCAGCCGTCAGTGTGCGCGCCGAAATCCTGACCCGCGTCGTAACGATAAAAGCGCAGCCTCTCATTGATCCCCAATACGGCAAGGCCATCCACCCTGTCAGGAATCAGCCTCGACAATCGCCTCCACAATGCAAGAGCCAGCCGAGCATCATCGATTGCCGAGCGGCTGTTGTTGCGCCCGGCGCGCGCCGTAAATCCGAAAGGGCCGTCGAGCGATCCTTTGATGATGGCCGGAGCGAACCCCGCGCTTTCGCTCAAAGAGATGAGCGAGTGACATTCTTCCTCAGAAATCGCGCCGGGAAAATCGAGTATGATGCCTTCAGCCATCTCGTGTCTGTTCTCGATCATTCTGCGACCTTGCGATTATCAGTCTTTTGGCGGCGACGCGAAAACCAGATCGACGATCAAAGGCAGATGGTCTGAGCCGATGTCTGCTGCCGCGCGACAGTTTGTCACTCGGACATCTTTGCTCACAAGGCAATGATCGAGTGGAATCATCATCAACCGCATGTGCGTCGGCCACGTGGGAACTATGCCGAAGCCCTTTCGCGCCGACACCAGGCCCGACTCCTCGACCAGCCGCGCGTAGTAAGGCGACCATACCGATGTGTTGAGATCGCCCGCAAGGATGGCAGGACGGGGCAACTCCATTGCCGCCGAAGCCGCTGCTTGCAGTTGTTGGTTTCTCTCGTCGAGCAGTTCGTCAGTGACCGGAGGAGGCGGATGAAGGCTGACGATGGAAACGCTTGCGCCATCCGCGCGGATGCGGGCGACTATGCTCGGAAACCCCAGCCCGTCATCGCCCTCTTCTTCGAATGGAAACCTGCTCATCAATGCAATGCCCGCTTTGTCGCGGTTGGGCGCAAAACGCATGAACGGATACGTTTCGCTGAAGACAGACATCGCCTGCAACCATCCCCTGCCCGCTTCCTGCAAAACCACGACATCAGGATTCTCCACGCGGATCAAATCGATCAACGCCTGATAGCTGGTGTTGGCGGCATTGACGTTTGAAAGAAGCACTCTCATTTCATAAGACGCGGAAGCGGGTTGACCGACGAACCATGGAGCGAGGCTCCAGATGTTGAGCAGCGCGCAGACGAGAGCCGCCGCCGCCCATCGCCATGCGCGCAGGCAAAGGAACGCAGCGAGGCAGACGAAGACGGCGACAAGATATTGCGGCTTGAAATGCGAAGCCAGTTCGAAGTATCTGTGCAGAGTTCCGAGATGACCCGACAGGCTGAAGGCCAGGGCAGCGATAAAAACAGCGGCGATGGTTGCGCGCAGAGAATTGAGGATGAGCTTTCGCGTTCCAGTTTCAGACTTGGCCATGCGCGCGCTCATCTTCATACAGGCATAGACCACTTCGAATAAAAGTAAATGGTTCCGAGAATGATCGTCATAGCTGTGAGAAGAATAAAGGCGGCTTTGGCTGCGCGCGATTTTTCGGGGCTGATCGCGCTGGCAACGCCGAACGAGAGCAGGGCTGCGGGCAGGAGCCAGTCTTTGAGGATTATGCCTGTCACAAGCATAGCCGCAAGCAGAAACAGGTAAACCGTTTTCCATCTGCTCAGGCGTCGTTGTCCGGCTTCGATCATCACGACCGTGAATGTAATCGATCCGATGATCTGTCGCAAGAAGAGATTGAGTACAGGGTGCGATTCAGATTTCCGCGCAAGAGGACAAAGAAGCGAGCGCGTGAGATCAAAGTGGTTGGTTTTGAATAAGCAATTGCGCCGGAGGCGCTGAGGACTATAGCCGGTCGTGAAGCCACCGGAACACATGCCCAACACGTCTTCGCGCCCTGGAAGGGCGCAGGACTGAGTCTCGATCCGGCCCCCCTCCGGGGCGCGAGAAATATGTGCGATTGACTCCCGGTGGCTTCACCCCCGGCTAATATCCTCGGCCCCTCCGGGGCAAAGTCACCATCACAATTCGTCAGTGAAAACTTGAGTCGCACCCTCAAGAGGGCGATTCACTCGAACCTGAATGGCTTCAGCCCGCTCGGAACACTTTTGGGAATCAGCTTGCTGAGGCTCTCAGTCTTCGCGCGGTCGTCGAGCAGAGCCTCGCGCACGAATATCACCAGATATCGGAATTCTTCATCGGTCAAAACTATCGGAGTCGCAAGCCTGGGATCGATGCGCGCGAGCACAGGCTCGATGGGGCCCAGGCGCGAGAGGTCGCTATCGACTCCCGCCTCGCGCGGATCGTAGTTGCGCGCCGAAGTGAAGACATCGAGGTGATGGCGGATGGCTTCCTTGATGCTCGTAAACGCGCCGTTGTGAAAGAAGGTCGGCTGCGCGGCCAGATTGCGAAGCGGCGTGGTGCGGAATTTATATCGATCAAGAGGGTCGCCTGTGACCTGCTCAAGCCCGTAGTCCTCGTTTTCTTCCGGCCCGTCAAATGTGACGTTGCTTGTGGCGGGAACCAGTTGCGGGACTCCGACGACGTGAGGGGCGAAGTCGGAAAACATCTCGTTGGAAGCGCCACTGACCGCGTGGCACTCGACGCAACCGGCTCTGCCGAAAAACAGCAACGCGCCGCGCTTCTGTTCTTCGGTCATCGCTCGACGGTCTCCACGGGCGAAGCGGTCTATGGGAGCGTCGGTGTAGACCAGCGTGATTTGGAATTCAGCTAACGCCGTGCCGATCATCTCGAAGGTTATAGGCGCTCCGGCGGCGACCTGGGGGAAGGACTTGGCGAATTTGGTTCGATACTTCTTGATATTGTTTACGCGCCTTGCGAGTTCCGCGCGTATGGCGAAATTGTCTCCCTCGATTTTGAAGCCTGCCATCTCGGCTCTGTCGGCAGGCGGCATGAAAGCCTGCGCTGCAAGAAGGTGAGGCAGCCCGGAGAGCGACATCCCTTCAGGCTGAGGAAACTGGAATCCCGCGCTGTTGTCGAAAGGATCGTCCGAAAGCGAAGCGAAGCGCGAGTTCCACATCAGCCGGGGAAAGAAAGCGGCGTTGAGCGTCATAGGCGAACGTCGTCGGTTGCGGGGCCCGCTGCGATTGGGCCCGACCAGCCCGTTGCTCTCTATGCCTATGGCTATCGATTGAGTGTCGGCATAGCCGGAAGTCGGCGCGTGACATCCAGCGCAGGCATT
This sequence comes from uncultured Clostridia bacterium, assembly GCA_964588615.1. Classification (GTDB taxonomy): domain Bacteria; phylum Acidobacteriota; class Blastocatellia; order UBA7656; family UBA7656; genus UBA7656. Next base: position 8,201 of record CAZPQE010000163.1, read on the forward strand.
GTCTTTTTTGATACCGAGTATGGCGTCATAAAACAGCAATCGTCCGAGGTTGGCCATCTTCTGATTGATGGGCCTGCCGAGACGCTGCTCCACTGTGGATTCGATTCTTCCTGTGAAAGCGTGACGCGCGAGCACGCTTTCCAGTTCGCTATCCAGCGCGTCCGAGCCTGCCCGCGAGATCGAGGCCAATACCAGGCAGACGCAACCCCCTAAGAATATCAACGCGACTATCAGTTTCGTTCTAACCATCTGAGCAAGGTATTCTCCTCAAAAAAAGTTTGTAGTCCCGCCTTGAGGCGGAAGGCTGTGGAGTCGTGAACTTCCGGCTGAAGGCCGGTGCTACGAACCGTTTTTCATCATTATCAATCCATCAACAGGCTGGCCGACGGTTGTCCATCAGGGGCTGAAAGATTGAAGACAGTTTCAATCGGGGTTTCACCGGATGAATTATCCCGGAAGGGATGATTATGCAAAGAATCTGTTCGCATCATTTTCCTGATTGGAATGAAAAGGACAGACTGAATCGATTTTTCAGGATGTGCCGCATAAAAGTTGACACCCATGGGAAGGAAACATAAAATCGCACCCTGCCTGAAGCAGCGACAAAACTACAGACAACAGAGGAGCGCACAGATGTCGTCAACGATGGTTTTCGTGGTCTTCATTATCGCAGTGGCTCTCGCCTTCGATTATGTCAACGGATGGCACGACTCGGCCAATTCCATTGCAACCGTCGTATCGACTCGCGTATTGACTCCGTTCATCGCCGTGCTGTGGGCGGCGTTTTTTAACTTCATAGCGTTCGCGTTTTTCGGGACGCGGGTGGCAAAGACCATAGGGGGCGATCTGATCGATATCAAGCTCATCGGCGAGGACTGGCATCTGTGGACTCTGCTGTGCGGGCTGATAGGCGCGATAGTCTGGGACATCATCACCTGGTATTTCGGGTTGCCGACCAGTTCGTCTCACGCGCTGGTCGGAGGCTATGCGGGCGCGGCGCTGGCCGCCTTTCCTGATTTTCACGTCCTCAAAGCTGCGGGTTGGATAAAGACCATCGCGTTCATCTTCGTTTCACCCATGGTCGGCATGCTGCTGGGACTCTCGATCATGGTTTTGATTATGTGGATATTCCGCCGCCGCTCGCCCGACCGCGTCGATAATGTATTTCGAAGGGGGCAACTGGTTTCAGCCGCGCTCTACAGCCTCGGTCACGGAGGAGCGGACGCGCAGAAGACTATGGGAATAATCGCCGCCGTGCTCGTCGCTTCCAACCTCAATCCGGGGGCTACCGCAGAGATACCGCTGTGGGTGGTGCTGAGTTGTCACGCGGCGATGGCGCTGGGCACTATGTCGGGCGGGTGGCGAATCGTCTACACCATGGGTCAGCGATTGACCAAGCTCAAACCTGTCGGGGGATTTGCGGCTGAGACTGCCGGGGCAGCCACGCTGTTTATGGCCGTCTACGGCGGCATTCCCGTAAGCACCACTCACACCATAACGGGAGCGATAGTCGGCGTCGGCTCGACCCGGCGCTTTTCGGCTGTGCGATGGGGAGTGGCGCGCAGGGTCGTATGGGCATGGTTTCTGACCATACCGGCCTCGGCGCTCATCGCCGCGCTGTCCTTGTACATAGTCAGGGCGTTCAAAGGCTAGGTCAGGGCGGCAGCAGGCGATCGAGGCTTCGGAGCAGGTCTCTCCCGCGCAGAGCAGGCTCGCCCTTCTTCGTGTTATTGAGCGAAACCACCTTGCCTTCGGGGTCGAGCAGAACTGTAGTCGGGTAGGAGTGGATGCGAAGGCTGCGTATTATTCCCAGTATGCTCTCGCGTTTTGCCTGCGCCCAGTTCATCCCGTTTTTTTCCAGTGCCGATTTCACCTGAGACATTATTTCCGCTTCATCTGTGTTCATTCCGAGTATCTCGAATCCTCTTGCCTGAAACCGCGAGTAAGCAGCTTTGAGGTAAGGCAACTCACCCCGGCAGGGCGGACACCACATCCCCCAGAAATCGATCAGCACGTACTTGCCGCGAAACTCCGACAGTTTGCGCTTCCTGCCCGCAAAATCGGTGAACTCGAAATCAGGCATCGCCTCGCCGACCTTGAGCTCCACGCGCTTGTAATCGGACGCCGGATGAGACTTGAGTACGATCTGATTTTTTTCCAGGTCGGCCCGCTTCGTCGAAACGTAAACGCTGCCCGCGCGGAAGACCACCGTCTCTTCTCTGGCTTCGGCGGCTTCAGGCGAGAAGCGATCCATATCTATCTGGCCGTCGCCGTCGCAATCGACTCCCAGCTTGCCTGTGGTCGCGCTCACTTTTTTCGAGCGCGGGTTGTAGTCGTACTGAACCATCGTCTTGCGCCCTTCGATATCTACTGTCCCGCGGGCGAACGCTCCTCTCGATTCCAGCACCAGGCGGTCGCCTTCGTTCATTTCATCGATGCGGACTTCCTTGAAGTACTGAACATACATGGGGAAAGCGCGGAAGAAACCCTCCTTGAGCGGCTGATTGATGACCGCCTCCCAGATGTAAGGGTTATCGTCCTCGCCCTGATCGAGATCGAATCGCTCGGTTTCGTCGAATGAACTGTTGAGGTCGATGTCTGCGAGAAGATAAGGCTGTTCGTTTTCCGGCTCGACCAGCAGAGCGAGTATGGCCGATTTATCGGAAGAAGCGTGATAAAGTCGCCCGGCTGAAAGGGTGGCGTCGCTGTCGGGCGGTTTGGCTATTTTGATTTTGGACATATCGCGGAGGGGTTTGAAGATGACCTGTTCGAGGTCTTCGCGGTTGGCGACAAGCTCAGAATCGAATTTGCCGGTGTACTCGTTGTCGGCGGCAGCGATCAACGGAATCACTATCAGTAAAGCCAGGCACAGAGACAGAAGCAATGGTTTCATCTCGATCATTCCTTTCAGATGAAAAATGCGGGCACGGGCTGAAACATACCCGGAGGAGTGAAATTTGACACCACAGATCGCGTTCTGTCAAAGCCGCGATGTCTATTCTTTGACCGGCTGCGGGCGCAGATGAATCGAATCCTCCCCGGTCTCGCGGGGAAGCAGCCGGGCAGCGCCCCTGCCTATTTGCTCTGAGGCTTTGAAGAGCGAGCGAATCGAGACGAGTCCCAGCAGGCGATGATCGGCTACGGCCTTCAATCCGGCTGAGGCCATGCACCCGCATTGCGAGCAGTCAGGCTGGCCCCCGAACTGACAGGGAGTGATTTTATTATGCAGGTCGGCAGTGATATTGAGCGTCGTCCGGCTGAATATGCACTCATCAGGCGATTGAGGAGGATTGAAGTATCCGTGCATCACGGAATCAGGCAGATCGAGTTTGGCAAACGAGGATCGCAGCCCGGCAAGCTCTTTGAGCACGCGGGCTTTCTGAGCGGGCGAAAGAATCTCTTCTTCCTGCGCGCCCTGCTGCGGAGTGAACAAACTGAACCAGATTTTGTTGACCTCCCGTCTGTCAGACCAGAAGGACAAAAACTGCTCGAAGTAATTCTGCCGGTCAGCCATCTGAGCCGTCACCGTGCAATGCACGGTGACGGAATGGCCTTCGATATTCTTCAGGATTCGATCATAAGTGGCGGGGCTTCTTCGAAGATCGTGTTCGGGCTGGAGACCGTCGATGGAAACGACCAGATGGAGGTCTTTGATCTGATTCCAGGCTCGGGGGATTTCGCGCACCGCGCTCGTCACCATCTGGACTTCTATGCCCATCCGGCTGAGTTGCGGCAGTAGCGAACCGAGTTCGCGGAATCGGACGAGCGGCTCGCCTCCTATGATCGAAATATGCACGGGGCGATGGCGGCGCGCCAGTTCCAGCACGCGGTCGATGAGTTGCTGGCCCTTGTAGTCGGAGAGAGTTCTCAGCGGGCCGAGTTGATGTAGATGCTGCGGTTCGTAGGCATAGCAGCCGGGGCAGCGCAGCGGACATTCGCGGGTGATCTCGATCGAGAGCAGGGGTTGGTATCCCTGGAGTATGCGACCCCAGGCGCGAAACGCATCGGTTTTTTTCATAATGGATTTCTCTATTCGAAAGACATTATGAATAAGCTCATTAAAGCGGAGGAAAGTCAAGCAGTCGGAAACCTGAAAAGGCGATGGCGGAAAAGATGCGCGCCTATGCAGGTGCAGTTTTC
>CAZPQE010000164.1:0-12290 GCA_964588615.1 uncultured Clostridia bacterium
CAAAGGTATTTTTCAGCCTCACGTTTTGGAGGTGAGTTAATGAAAAGGAAGATTTCGAAAGACTATTTGCACCCTGAGTCCCCTGCCGATATTCGCCGGCCCAATGAAAAAGGCATGGCGCTGGTTGCCGTGCTGCTCATCATGTCGCTGATGCTGTTGCTTGGACTGGCAGTGACCTTTACCGCCATGTCGGACGGCGCGGTCACCTCCAACTTCAGAAACCTGACCAGCGGTTTCTATGCCGCCGAGGCGGGAGTCGGAAACCTCCATCGCACGCTTCGCAGCGAGAAGTTCGTCCTTGCCTCCCTGCCCGACCCGCCTGCCGTCACTCCGGGACAGCCTACGCTCAGGCCCGAAGACTTCGTCCGGGCGGCAGAAGACCTGCTAAAAACTCATGAGCGTTTTCCCAACGATTCGGCCTATCGCACTCAGGCGAGGATCAAGGAGTTCATCGCGCCCTATCCGGCTACAGACACCAACCCGGCGCATGCGGCCTATCGCATTCAATACCGTGATGTGCGCAATCCGCGCCTCGGCCAGACCGAGCCTTACAGGGTCAGCTACGAGATTGAATCAATAGGAGAAGGCATATCGGGTCTCAACGGACTGGTCACTCTGGTCGAAGAAGGAGTCATCAACTTCAGGTTGATCGTCAGCGCCGAGGGAGGCGGAGTGAGAGTCGGAGCATTTTCGGAGTTCGCGCTCTTCTTCGACCGATTCGATCCATACAACCCGGAAGGGCCGTTCATCTATCAGGGCCTCGGCCCCGGCGACAGGTTCTCAGGCCGCATTCACACCAACGAGCGGTTCGGTTTCTGGACTCCTGCCGATGGCTCGAATGCGCCCACTTTTCGCGGCTATGTCTCTCAAGCCTACAAGACGGCCAGCTATTATCGACACGGCGCGGGCACTCCTCCTCCTCCTGTAGACTCTGATTCGGACGTGGTCGATGGGGTGCTGGTCGCCCCGTAATTCCTCGCCGGATTCGATCGTGGAGTCGATCCTATTCCACCTCCGGGCAATGCCTTCGATCAGGCGCGAGCCGTAATCGATGGCGGATTTGCTCTTTCGGCAGGCCCTCCGACGGATGCTGAACTGAGAAGGACTCTGCGGTCTGCGACTGATATAAACACGTCGCTGCCGGATTCGAAGTCGCCGGATTCGATAGCGCCCACTCTGCCCAACGGCGTTTACATCCCGACCGACGGAGAGGCGCTTACGGGCAGCGGCATCTATGTCATGGGCAATGCCGATGATGTGCAGTTGAGCGCCGATTCATCGGGCAACCGTCAGATAGTGAAAATCACTCAGGGCAGCCGCACGACGACCATAACGATAGATATGGATTCGGGAACAACCATCATCGATGGCCCCGAAGGGCAGCGAACCATCCGAGGCGTTCCGCTCGACCGGTCGCTTGCCAGAAAAGAGAATCGTTCGGCGGCCTCGATCTATGTTTATGGAGATATCAATTCGCTTCGCGGGCCAGGCCGGAGCGGAAACGGCGGAGCGCAACCTGCAATCGATTCGAACTTCGCCGTCACGATCACTGCCGGGGGCCACATCAGCGGCAATCCGCGAAGGCCCGTCGAAGGCGGCAGCATAACTATAACGGGCGATCTCACTTATGAGACACCCGTTGCCGATGGCGTGGGCAATGCGATAAATCAGGATGCCAAAAACGTGCTTGGCCTTTTCGCGTCGGGCGGCAACATAAACATACCGAGCGATGGCCGCGCGCCTGACAACCTGACCGTTCACGGTTCGATAGCGGCCTTCGAATTGACGGACGGTGAGGGCAACTCGATCCTCGGCCCGAACGGCACGCCCTACGGAGGGCGCATAAGGTCTGACGTGTTGAACTATGCCAGAACGCCCGACCGGGGCCGGTTCACTCTAGTCGGAGGCGCGCAATCGTCCAACTATGACAACCTCGGAGTCTATGACGGAGTATTTCACGGGTACGCATATAAAGGCGTGTGGGATGCTCGATACGATCAGAACTTCTCGCCGCCTTTTTATCCGGGCTACATCGTCGATGGCGGCGGCCCGATCGGAGAGCCTGTGGTCAAGGCCCAGACCAACTCTCCGACAGTGCTTTCATACAAACGGCTCTATTATGGCTCAGGCCAGAATGGGAATTGAGCCGGTCGGCATAATAAACCGGGGATGAGGATGAAGACGAGAGGCAAGGCTTCTCATCTGCGTCTTCATCCCCGCCAACTCCTTCCACTTTATAACTCACCAAATCCCGTCAACTGGTTTTGTAGATGTCGGCAAATTGACTGAACCGGCTCTGGGGCGCTGACCCGGACGGGGAATCGAAACCGGATTTCTTTCCTCTCCAAAAATGGTGTGAAAGTGGCACAAACATTGCTTAGTGTGCAAGATGACAAATAGGTCGAAGGGCGAGCAGACTTCCGGACAAAGAGGAATGTATGAACAGGCAAAAAGGATTCTCCCTGGTCGAGATGCTGATAGTCATCGCTATCATAGGAATCCTTGCCACCATCGTTATTCCTCGTCTGGTTAGAGCGAGGCAGGCGGCCCACTCTGCGTCTGCCGTTCACTCGCTCAGGACGATGACCACAGCCCAGTTGATCTACTACCAAAAATACAATGTTTATGGAACATTAGCCCAACTGTCTCCCGAGGGAACACTTGATCCCAATCTGGCATCGGGCAACAAAAGCTTTTACTTTTTCGTGCTTGCCCTCGGCCCAGGAGCGAAGACCTGGAGCTGCAATGCCACCCCTGAAGAAGAACCCCTGGATATGAAGCACTACTTCGTCGATGAAACGTCTGTCATCCGCGTCAATATCGGCGCTCCAGCCACCGCTGCCAGCGAGCCTATTCCAAAATAAACTGCTGGGTTTTGACAAAATCTGGCATTCTTTTTCTACCCTTTTTTGTCAAAGCGCAACCTCAAACCTTTAGCCATGCCTTGAAATATCCATTGAATGGTGGAATTCCGGGAGAAACGGGGCCTCGCTCGGAGTGGCACACATATTGCCAAACCTGAAAGCGTAATCAGTCGTGATCGGGCCGCTAGGGACCAATTCACCCACGGCGATGATTATCAAATTTCCAAAGGAGCGTAGAGGATTATGAAAAACGAGAGAGGATTTTCTTTGATCGAGCTGCTGATCGTTGTGGCAATCATCGGCATTATCGCTGCCATTGCCATCCCGAACCTGCTCAAGTCCCGACAGGCGGCCAACGAGGCGTCGGCCATTAGTTCCTGCCGAACACTTGGGACTGCACAGGCAACCTACCAGTCAACCCGTGGCAATGGCCGCAATTTCGCGCCCGACATTGCCGCGCTTTCCGCAGATGGCCAGATTGACAGCGTTCTCGGCGCAACCGCCAAGAGCGGCTTCGACTTCGGTTGCACTGGCGTGGACGCCGTTCCCGGAACCGCGCCGTCTTACTTCGACACCACTGCCGCGCCGCAAAGCTCGGGCATATTCGGAACCGGCAACCGGTGGTTCTACAGCAACGAGACATTCGTCATTTACGCGGATCCTGCGGCCATCGCAGTTCCTGCGTTCCCAACCAGAATTCCAGCCTCTGGTACGCCGATCGAATAATCGGGGTACTGGCAACAAGCTGAAACCTCTTCAAACGGGTGAGCCTTTCGAGGCTCACCCGTTTGTGCTATAGTCTCCTCCTCAAATTGAAAATTAGCGGAACTCGTTTTTTTCAAGGGCGTTCGATTTCGCAAGAGAGTGCCGCAGACATCCCCCTTCGAGGGGAGTTCATACTGTTTCGAGGAGAAGACTATGGATCGAAAGCAAAGGGGTTTCTCGCTCATCGAATTGCTCATCGTCGTGGCGATCATAGGCATCATCGCAGCCATCGCCATCCCAAGCCTGCTCAAGAGCCAGCAGGCGGCGCGCGAGACGGCTGCGCTCACCGAAGTGCAGAGCATACACAAAGCTCAGGTGCTCTACTCAGTCACAAAGGGCAAAGGAAAATTCGCAAGGCTCGATGAACTTACCGGAGGCGGCTACGGGCTTGAAGCGATTGTAAACGGCGTGAAAGGCGGATACCAGTTCACGAGCGAGCCGGTCAATACCGAAGGGCTGATGGCTATGTATGACACGACAGCCAAACCCACTTCGCCGGGCACATTCGGGACGGGAAATGTCTCCTTTTATACGAATGAAACAGGCGTCATTTATGAGACCGACGGCGGAGAGCCGCCTACTGCCACGCCCCAGGATCGGGTTCCACAAAACGGCAAACCTTATTCTCGATAGATTCGACGGGCCGGAGGATTTACATCCGGCCCTCCTTATCGCTCCCTCATCTCTGCCCCCTGAGCCTGGCAACCAGGCGCAGCCTTCTCCATCCTTTGAGTTTTAAGATTCGTTCGGACGGTCGATGAAAACAAAGCGTGATAAGAAACCTCCTGCCTCTCAACCCAACAGGAAGAATCAACACTCAGCCGCCTCCGTCGAAATTCTCAGCGCAGGAAGAGTCATTTTTGTAATTTGTCTTTTGTCGTTTCTGGCCTACTCCAATTCTCTTGGCGGCGATTTCGTCTTCGACGACAAAGAGCAGATAGTCGATAACCGAGACCTGCGAAGCTGGGATAATCTGTCGAAAGCGTTCTCTTCTCATGTTTGGGCATTTCGGGACGCGGCGGCGGGCACGGACGCTCCTCCTCCTCTTCCTTACTATCGCCCGCTGTTTACCGTGATGCTGACCATCGAGTATCAGGCGTTCGGATTGTGGCCCGCAGGCTGGCATCTGGTGAGCTTGCTGCTTCACATACTCTGCTCTGTGGGCGTTTATTATGCGCTTCTGCTGATGTCAGGAAGGAAGACGGCATCGGCTCTGGCGGCGATGTTGTTTGCCGTCCACCCCGTGCATACGGAAAGCGTGGCGTGGATAAGCGGAATGACCGACCCGCTCTTCGGCGCGTTCTTCCTGGCTTCGCTCTGCTGGTATCTCAAGAGCCGCTCGGAAAATACTGCATCGAAAAAATCGCTGATTGGTTCTCTCTCTCTGTTCGTTGCCGCGGCTTTCTCGAAGGAAACCGCTCTGAGTCTGGTCATTCTCATCTTCGCTTATGAACTGATCGAAAACGAGGGAGCATTCGTCCGGCGCGTGACGCGGGCAGCGCGCTGCGCGCTGCCATATCTGGTCGCTTCATTTCTCTATCTGATCCCGCGCTACCTGGTTCTGGGCGAGTTGATGTTCAAAAACCCGCAGGCCCCGGATCGCCCATTCTCCTACACGCTGCTGAGTCTGCCGATGGTTGTGATGAGTTATCTCTGGCATCTCATCTGGCCGGTCGGTTTGAGTGTTACTTATGACACGCATTTTGTTACGAGTCCCGGCTCGATGAAATTTCTTCTGCCTGCGCTCGGGCTGGCAGCCCTGCCTGCGCTGTTGTGGGCTATGCGGGCGCGGGTGAGCCGGGAGGTGTGGAAATCGCTTCTGTTGATTTTCGTCACGCTGCTTCCGGTGTTGAACCTCGGCCAGATTTCTCAGGAGGAATATCTGGTTTTCGATCATTATCTTTATCTCTCGGTCGCCGGGTGGACGTATCTGCTGGCGCTCGCTGTCGAAAGCCTCATCAAGTCCCGACAGCCGCAGAAGGTCAGGGCTGGTTATGTTGCTGCGGTCGTTCTTCTGATCGCGTCTGCTGCGATTGCTGCCTTTGAGAACCGTTCGTGGGCGGACTCGTTTGCGGTCTGGTCGAATGCGTCGGCGGTCAGGCCCGGCTACTGGGCTCCGCAATATAACGCCGGGCTGGCATTGCTCGACAGAGAGCGATATGACGAATCGCTCGTTTATCTCGAAGGCGCCGCGCAGTTGAAGCCCGATGAAGCCAGAGTGTTTGACGCGCTCGGTCGCGCTCATAAAGGCAAAGGCGATGCGCGACAGGCGAAAGAAAATTTCACCCGCGCGCTTGCGCTCGATCCCGGCCTGATCGAATCATTGAACAATCTGGGGACGGTTTATTTCGACGAAGGCGATTTTTCGACGGCGGAGAAGTATTTCAAAGAGGCGTTGAGGATCAACCCCGAAGCTCAGGCAGTGCGATTCAACCTCTCGAAATGCTATCTTCGACAGGGCCGGACAGCTGAGGCGATAGAGTCGTTCGAGCGATATCTCCGCTCTTCTCCGCAGGACGCGGAAGCTTATTACGAGTTGGGTTTGTCTTATGAGAGGGCAGGGAAGCGGGCGGAGGCCGTTTCGTCTTTTCAGCGCGGAATTACTCTTGCCCGTTTGCAGGAGTTGAAGGATAAAATAGCCGAAAGCCTCAGCCGAATTCAGCGCGAGGGCAAATGAAATGACAAGGGAGCGGTCAGGCGGAGCTAGGGTATGGGAACTGCTGAGATAGAAGCCGGGCGGGTTGCGAGAGAGACCGAAAGAGTCGCGCCCGGGGCGGCGGGCAAAATCAGGGCCATTGCGCTGAACACTTTCCGCGAGTCGGTGCGCGACCGCGTGCTTTACAATCTCATACTCTTCGTCCTGCTGCTGGTAGCCGCGTCGGTCTTCATCAGCGAACTGTCAATCGATCAGGAGAGCAATTTCATAGCCAACCTCGGACTGAGCGCGATGCTCATCTTCGGCGCGCTCATCGCCATCTTCATAGGCGTGGGACTGGTCTACAAGGAAATCGACCGCCGCACGATTTACAACCTGCTGGCAAAGCCCGTTCATCGCTATGAATTCATCATAGGAAAATATCTCGGGCTCTGCCTCACTCTGCTCGTCAACTGCGCGGTGATGCTGGCAGGGATAGAACTGGCGCTGCTTTATGTGAACGGGAAATTCGTTCCGCTCCATTTATCGGCGCTTCCCGCCGCATTGCTCATATATCTTGAGCTTGCGCTGATGGTGGCCGTCGCGCTTCTGTTTTCGAGCTTTTCGACGCCGCTGCTCTCTGCGCTGTTCTCCTTTGCGATTTATGTGGCAGGCCACTTCAGCGACGACCTCAAACTGGCCGCTCTGCTGACCGACTCGGCAGTGGTGCGCGCCCTGCTCTACGCGCTTTACTACCTGCTCCCGAATCTTTCAAACTTCAACTTCATTCAGCAGGCATCACGCGGACGCATGGCTCCTGGAGGGATGATGGCTTCGGCTGCCGTCTATTTTCTTGTTTACGTCGGGGTGTTGCTTTCGGCATCAGTGCTTATCTTTCAGAAGAGGAATTTCAAATGAAGGTTGACATACAACAGGCTGCCAGCCTGTTGACTTTTTGAGATGAAAAAATTTGAAGAACCAGCAGCCTGGCCAACGGCTGCACTTTTTCCAGGGGGCGACGATAAAACCACGCGGTTTTACTCATCGTTGAGACTATGAAACGAAAAGCGCCAATCTCAATCCTGCTTCTATGCCTGTCGCTGCTCTACCCGTTGCAGCGATGGATCGATAAGAACTATCCGCGCGAGGTCATCAGCGAGGACACGCTTTACTTCACCTCGGGCGAAACCATCAGGAAGATGAGCCTCTCGTTTACGGGTCTGGTCGCCGATGTTTACTGGATTCGCACGATCCAGTATTTCGGCGAAAAACTCATGTATGCTCCGCAGGATGTCACCGATATACGGCAGATCAGGATGGATTTGCTGGCTCCTTATCTGGATATCGTCGTGACGCTCGACCCGCAGATGGTTCCGGCTTATCGTTTCGGAGCGATTTTCCTTCCCGACCGCGATGTGCAGGCAGCGATCAATCTTCTTGAAAGAGGCATACGCGAAAACCCCAATGAATGGCGGCTCTATCAGGACATCGCCTATATCTACTGGCAAACCGGCGACTATGAAAAAGCTGCCGACTGGTTCGACCGGGGAGGCCGAATCGAGGGCGCGCGGTGGTGGATGAGAGATATGGCAGGAGTGATGAGGATCAAAGGCGGAAGCCGCGAAACTGCCCGCGCCGTTTACGAGAAATACCTCGACAGCGAGGATCAGAACATTCGCAATCAGGCTGAGGAGAGGCTAATCCAACTCCGCGCGCTCGAAGAGATCGATTTGATAAACATTCTCCTGGAACGATCCAAGGATCAGCCCGCTTCGTGCGAAGCCAGATTGCGCTCGCTCGCGCCGCGACTCAGGCAATACGGGATTGCCATTGACGATACACGCATGCCGTTAGACCCAAGGGGATTTGCTTATCACCTCGATACTGTCAACTGCCAGGTCAAGCTCTCGGACCAATCCAAAGTCTACAGATGAGTCTACACGGACGACATCGAATGAAACTCTTGCAAGTCGAATGATGCGAAAATAGAATGGGCGAGTGACCAAGCAGAGTGATCGGAACACCGATGCGCTGCCCCTCCCCAAATCCAGCCTCCTTCAGACCTGGCCCGCTGCCGTTTTCATGATACTTGCCATCGGCGCGCTGGCCTACATCAACAGCTTCGAAGGGGCCTTCGTCTACGACGATGTGATGTATGTCGGCATACCCGACGTGCAGCAACTCTGGCCGCCATGGCCGGCCATGTTCGGAAAGCAGAATGCTTCCCGCCCGTTGATAGGATTGTCGCTTGCTATCAACTACTCCCTGAGCGGAATCGATACCTGGAGCTATCACCTCTTCAATCTGCTCGTGCATCTGGCCGGGGGGCTGGCTCTGTTCGGGATAGTGAGGAGAACTCTTCTGACCGACCCTTTGCGCGAGCGGTTCGGAGAGAAAGCTTTCTGGCTGGCGCTGGTCATCGCCCTGCTATGGGTCGTGCATCCGCTGCAAACGCAATCGGTGACTTATATCATTCAGAGATGCGAGTCGCTGATGGGGATGTTCTACCTGGTGACACTCTACTGCGCCATAAGAAGCCACTACTCGGAGAAGAAGTGGGTGTGGACTGTAGCGGCAGTAGCGGCTTGTCTGGGAGGGATGATGTCCAAGCAGGTGATGGTGACTGCGCCGCTGATGGTGATGCTCTATGACCGGATGTTTCTGATTGACAGCTTCAAGGAAGCAGCCAGGAAAAGATGGGCGCTCTACACGGGGCTTTGCGGGACGTGGGCGATGCTTATAGCTACGACCATCGTATCGCCTGTCAACGAGACAGCAGGGTTTGCAGTCGAGTCGATCAGCCCACTGGGATACTTCGTGTCGGAGTTCAAGGTCATCATCTATTACCTGCGGCTTGCCCTCTGGCCTGACCCTCTCGTGATTGATTACAGATGGCCTAAGGAGACGAGTTATTGGGAAGCCGCCCCTTATGGCGCGATTCTGATACTGCTGGGAGCAGGCGCGCTTTGGGCGTTGATAAAGCGCCGTCCGGTCGGTTATGCGGGAGCCTGGTTCTTCGCCATCCTTTCAGTCACATCGTCTTTCATACCCTACACCGATCTCGCTTTCGAGCATCGAATGTACCTGCCTCTGGCAGCAGTCCTCGCCATAGTCGTTCTCGGCAGTTATGCGGCAGGACAGCGGTTGCTGATGTTGACCGTGCCTGACGAGCAACGATTGAGACTGAGCCGTTCTCTGGGCTTTGCTCTAGTCGCTGTCGCTCTCACGCTTTTAGTACTTCAGACCTTGCGGCGCAATGTCGATTATCGAAGTCAGGTCGTCTTATGGACGGACGCCGTCAGCAAACGGCCTGAGAATGACCGCGCTCATACGAATCTCGGCAAGTTCCTCAAAGATGCCGGGCGACTCGACGAAGCTTTGATGCACTACCAGATCGCCTACAAGTACAATCCTACCTACGTGGTCAATCTGTACAATCTTGGGAACACGCTCATCGATCTGGGGCGGGTCGAAGAAGGCAAAGCTTATCTGGAAGAATCGCTTCGAGTGAATCCCGATTTCCTGGCGACTCATTACGTAATGGGAAACCTGATGGCTTCCGAAGGAAAGTATGAGCAGGCCGCCCGTCATTTCGAGCGGGTTGTCAGGTCTGATTCCAGCAATCCCGGAGCATTCTTCTACCTTGCTCAATCGCTCGAAAAGCTTGGAAGAGTCCGCGAGGCTATAGACAACTACAATCTCGCGCTGAGATTGAAACCTGATTTTCCTGCTGCTCTGTCTTGTATGTCGAGGGCGCTGGCCTCTGAGGACGATTCTCAGTTGCGGAAGACTGACGAAGCAGTGCGAATGGCAGAAAAGGCAGTCGATCTCACAAAGAGGCAAGACCCGTTCGCGCTCGAATCTCTGGCCCTCGCCCTTGCTGAAGACGGGCAGTTGAAGGATGCCGTCAGCGTATGCCGCGAGGCATCCTCGCTGGCCTCCAGAAGGGGAGAAAAGGAGTTGGCGGCAAAACTGGACGAGCGCGCGAAACTCTATTCCGAAGGCCGCGCCCGCCCTGCGCCCCTCTCCACAAAAAAACCTCGGTGAGCGGGCCTCTCATCATCACTTCACGGGCGGTTTTACAGCGATGACCGGAAGCCGCTTCAAATCGATGGTGACAGTCGCGCCGGAGGATTTGATCCTGGCGCGTACTGGAATGCGCTGCGGGTCGTCAGTCATCCACAGGTGCATTTCGCCTTTGCGCTGAGTGTATCGTCCGTTGAAAGCTTTCACATCCAGACGGACAGTCTTGAATTTCCCCGCATCTACTTTTATTTCTTCGCGGCTGAGGACGACGACTTCGACATCGTAGAACTTCGCATTCTCGGTCAGCGGAACCGGGATGACGCTGCCCGGTTCGAGTTTCTGAGTGCGCAGGAAGTATATCGCCGACAGGACATCGAGCACCCAGGCGGGCGAATCCGCTTGTTTGATTTTCGGCCTGGCTGTTTTGTCTGCGAGGTTTTGCTCGGCGTAAACGACGCGCCGGGTCTCAGGGTTGATCGTAGCTCTCTGCTCCCGTTTGTTTTTTCCCTCATCGATTTTTTGAATCGAATTCCTCAGACCGAAATCCCCCGCGCTCACCTCGCTGATGAATTCATCCCGAACCCTGATGCCGAACAGCTTTGGAAAAAATCCTTTCGAAACGGCTTCGGCCCTGAGTTCGACAACCCCGGAGTTTTCAGGCTTGGAATCGATTCTCGTTACATCGAGCCTGATTTCTCCTATGACGCCGGAAAAAATCAGCCTGGAAAAGCTGGCTTCATAGACCAGCGATTCGCCTTCCTTGAACGGAAGCGGCTGATCGATTTTTGGTCTGACCGCCGCGATCGAAGCCCGCTCAGGCGCGTCCTGCGCCAGGCAGTAAATCGAAAGATTAAGAATTGCGATGATAGCCAGGAATTTTTTCATGGTGTTTCGATTCCAGATCGCATTTTTGAATCTCACAGCGCGAGCCTAGTTGCCCGTCAGGAGCATCTTTGCCATCAACGCCAGAAAGACCGCCGCGCAGCCGATAGCCGCCCGATACTCGCGGTGCTTCATGTACTGCGAAAATGCGAATCTCCTTTCAGCATTCTTCGCGCTGCCCTCGGCCCGATATGCCGTGATGCGCGGGAAGAACAGCGGCACGTGTCGGCTGTAGAGCGAGTACTCTTCCTTGAAAAGTTTCTTCATCGTTTCCGCTTCGGCCATTATCACAGGCACGTAGATTACAAGATAGAAAATCAGGTAAGCGGCTATGAACCACAACGATGCGGAAGCGATGGCCGCGCCCGCCCCTAACACGAATGTACCGACATAAAGCGGGTTGCGCGTCCGCGCGTAAGGACCCGAGGTGGTCAGCTCCTCGTTCTTTTTCAAATAGCCCGACGCCAACCCTCGAATCAAAAGCCCGACGGCGGAAACTGCCGCTCCCGACAGCAACGTGATTGCCGCAGGTCGGGCTGCCAGAAACAGGAGCGGGAGTAGGAGGAAACCTGAGCTGACCCTCACTCTCTGCATGAAAGTCCTCAAGCCTGCCGTCTGTGAACCGGCCATATTGTCAGTGGATTCGCTCATCAATCTTTATTTTCCAATCTCGTCGTGATAGCTCGCTGCGCCTCAGCGACCGGGATTTCCATACATCGCCAGTGCCAGCAACTACGGCGATAGCAATTCGTCCTGCACCAGAGATCGATCCCTACGGTCACATCCCGTTGATCGAAAGGCCCGTTGCGCGCGGGCGAAGTCGGCCCGTAAATCCCAACTATGGGAGTGGCGCAGGCGGCAGCTATGTGAAGCGGCCCGGTGTCTCCGCCTACGAACAACTCAGCGCGTCGAGCGAGGGCCACGAATTGTTTCAATGAAGACGCAACCGCGATGGCCGCGCCAGTCTTTGCGCCTCTGGTCACTGCTTCGGCCATCGCTTCTTCTCCCGGCCCGAAGGTCACTGCTGAAGCGAGATTGAAAGTCTCTCTTAACCAGTCGGCGATCATTGCATACCGGTCAGTCGGCCAGAGCTTGGTCTTCCATCCGCCGCCCGGATT
>CAZPQE010000165.1:0-12276 GCA_964588615.1 uncultured Clostridia bacterium
GCTGGTGACGGAAAAGGCTCTCAAGATGAAAGATGAGCCGGAATCCTTCGGGCGCGCGGGCCACGCCGGTCAGATGCTCGTCTTCAAAGTTGATCGTCGCGCGACCAAGCCTGAAATCAAACAGGCGGTGGAAAAAATTCTCGGAGTGAAAGTCAAGGAAGTGCGGGTGGCCAACTTCCAGGGCAAGCTCAAGCGATGGGGCATGCGCCGACAGTTGGGCAAGCGGCCCGACTGGAAAAAGGCTTATATCACGATCAAGAGCGGCGAAAAGCAGATACTCTACGACGATATAATTTGAGGAAGCGATGGGAATCAAGAAGCTAACACCGACATCACCGGCGCGACGATATCAGACCTATCTCACGCGCGACGAAATTACGGCAGAGTCTCCCCACAAGCCGTTGCTTGCGCCCAAGAAGCGCATATCGGGCCGCAACAACGACGGGCGAATAACGGTTCGCCGTCGCGGGGGCGGGGCCAAGCGCCAGTACCGGGTCATCGATTTCAAGCGCAACAAGATCGGCATCCCGGCCAAAGTCGCCACCATCGAGTATGACCCGAATCGCTCGGCTCACATCGCGCTACTTCATTACGCCGACGGCGAGAAGCGTTACATACTAGCGCCGGTCGGTTTGAAAGTCGGTCAATCGATCATCTCCGGTCCTGAAGCCGATATCATCGCCGGCAACTCCCTCCCCTTGAGATTCATTCCCCTCGGAACGACCATCCACAACATCGAACTGAGACCCGGCAAGGGCGGACAGATGGTCAGGGCTGCGGGCGCCGCCGCGCAGCTTGTCGCAAAGGAGGGAGACCTGGCCCAGCTTCGCCTGCCTTCGGGAGAGATTCGCAAGGTCAACATCGAGTGCTACGCGACCATCGGCCAGATAGGTAACATCGAGCACAGCAACGTGAGCGTCGGCAAGGCCGGGCGCACGCGCTGGCAGGGCCGAAGGCCCAAGGTTCGCGGCGTGGCTATGAACCCTGTAGACCATCCGCACGGCGGAGGCGAGGGCAAGACTTCGGGCGGACGAAATCCGGTCACGCCCTGGGGCCAGCCTACGCGCGGCTACAAGACTCGCAACAACAAGCGCACCGATAAATTCATCGTGCGCAGGGCTAAGAAATAAGTCCTGAGTCTGGAGTCTGGAGTCTGGAGTCGTTCGACGCTCCAGGCTTCAGACTCCAGACTCTCGACTCCAGACTCTGGACTATTGTTTATGGCAAGATCGATCAGAAAAGGGCCGTTCATCGATGAGCATCTGCTCAGGGTGATAACGAGGATGAATCAGGCGAACGAAAAGCGGGTTCACAAAACGTGGTCTCGCCGTTCGACGATAACTCCTGAAATGGTCGGGCACACTATCGCCGTTCATAACGGCAAGAAGTTCATCCCCGTCTACATTCAGGAAAACATGGTCGGCCACAAACTGGGCGAGTTCTCGCCCACACGTCAGTTCAAGGGCCACCCGGAAAAAAGCGACAAGACTGTCAAGAAGGGCGGGAAGTAAGCAATGAAGGCAAGAGCAGTCGCAAAGTACATCAAGGGATCGCCGCAGAAGGCGCGGCTGGTCATCGATCTGATTCGCGGGCGCAATGTCAATGACGCGCTCGGCGTGCTCAAGGTGTCCAACAAGCGAGCCGCCGTGCCAATAGAGACCGCTCTGCGCTCGGCCATCGCCAACGCCGAGTACAAGGCCGAACAACTCAACATCGCAGTCGACATCGACCGGCTGGTGGTCTCAAAAGCCATAGTCAATCTCGGCCCGACCAAGTATCGTCGCAGAGTGCGCCCCGCGCCGATGGGCCGGGCCTATCGCGAGCGCCGCTGGCAGAACCATATAACCATCGAGGTGGAATCGAAGGAAGAGTGAAAAGGCGATGAGGTGAAGATGTGAGGCGAAACGATCATCACCCCTTCACCTCCACACCTCATCACATCTTCATCCGACAGGGAGGCAACGTGGGTCAGAAAGTACATCCTTACGGATTCAGACTGGGATTCAATCGTGGCTGGCATTCGAACTGGATAGCCAAGCGCGATTACTCAGAGCTTCTGCACGAAGACCTGAAGCTCAAGAAGGAATTGAAAGGGCGATTTGCCGGAGCGGGCGTCTCTCACATAGATGTCGAGCGCGCGGCCAACAAGCTCAAGATTATCATCCATACCTCGCGGCCCGGAATCATCATCGGGCGCAAGGGCGCGGAGATCGATAAGCTCAAGAGCGAAATCAAGGGGCGCACTGGCCGCGAGGTCTATGTCAACATCCAGGAGATTCACAAGCCGGAACTAAACGCCCAGCTTCAGGCCGAGCAGATAGCCCAGCAGTTGGAAAAGCGAATAGCTTTCCGCCGTGCCATGCGACGCGCGGTCGAAAACGCTCAACGATTCGGCGCGCAGGGAATCAAGGTGCGCGTGTCGGGCCGATTGAACGGCGCTGAAATCGCCCGCTCCGAATGGTATCTGCAAGGCCGTTTGCCTCTGCACACGCTTCGCGCCGATATCGATTACGGATTCGCTGAAGCCAATACGACCTTCGGAGTGATCGGGGTCAAGGTCTGGATTTATCGCGGCGACGAGCTCACCGTCAGACGCGGGCCGGCCAGAAGGCAGTGATTTGTCATTGGTCAATCGTCCTTTGTCATTTGTTGATAATCGACAATGGACGACGGACAAAGGACTAATAAACGATGGCAGAATATAAAACTCCAAAGAGGATGAAGTACCGCAAGCAGCAGCGCGGACGGATGAGCGGGATGGCTACTCGCGGTTGCGAAATATCGTTCGGCGAGTACGGGCTCAAGGCGCTTGAGCCTGCCTGGATAACCGGCAAGCAGATAGAAGCTTCGCGCGTCGCCATGACGCGCTTCATCAAGCGCGGCGGCAAGATATGGATTCGGGTATTCCCGGACAAACCCATAACCAAGAAGCCCGCTGAAACCCGTATGGGAAAAGGCAAAGGCGCTCCTGAGGGATGGGTGGCGGTCATAAAACCCGGACGTGTGCTTTTCGAGATGGAAGGCGTCGATGAGAAGACCGCCCGCGAAGCCATAAGACTTGCCGCGCAGAAGCTTCCCATCAAGACCAGATTCATCTCGCGCAAGGATCAGGAAGGAGGCGGGCTTGTATGAAAGCTGAAGAACTCCGCGACCTGGCCGACGAAGACCTCAAGGCCAGGGTTGAAGAACTCAAGGAATCGATTTTCCGAATGCGGTTCAAGCTGGCGCTGGGCAACATCGATGTGGTCAAGTCGCTGCGCGAGCAGCGAAAAGACCTCGCGCGCGTCAACACCATAATTCGCCAGCGCCAACTGGCCGCCGAGCGTTGAAGGGAGCTATGGAAGAAAACAACGAAACTCTCAGCCAGGACCCGGAGGTCAAAGCGCGCCTCCGTCGCCGCCAGGAAAAAGTGGGGCTGGTGACTAGCGACAAGATGCAGAAGACCGTAGTCGTTCGCGTCGAGCGGCTCGTCCGACACCCCAAGTACAAACGCTATGTGCGACGCCGGACGAAATTCATGGCTCACGACGAAATGGGCGCAGGCATAGGCGACATAGTGCGCATAGTGGAGACTCGACCTCTGTCGAAGCGCAAACGCTGGCGCGTGGTTGAGATAGTTCAGAAAGCGACTTAGCGGATGTTAGATGTCAGAGGTTAGATGTTAGAGGCAGGCAAGGATGCGCCACTAACATCTGACCACTAACATCTGCCTGTGGAGGTGAATTATGGTTCAGATGAGATCGATTCTGGAAGTGGCGGACAATTCCGGGGCCAAGCGCATATCGATGATACTGCCGGTGGGCGGACACACCGGGCTTCGCGCCGGGCTGGGCGATGTGATAACGGCTTCGGTCAAAGAGGCGTCTCCCGACGGCGCGGTCAAGAAAGGGCAGGTGGTGCGCGCGGTCATCGTTCGCACCCGCAAGGAGACCCGCCGCAGAGACGGGACCTACATCCGCTTCGACCAGAACGCGGCGGTCATCATCAAGGCCGACAACGAGCCTGTCGGAACCCGCGTCTTCGGTCCCATCGCCAGAGAGTTGCGCGAGCGAAGGTTTATGAAGATAGTCTCGCTCGCGCCGGAAGTGATTTGATTCGAGGGGACAGGGGAAAGGGGACAGGTCTGATGAAGACCGCCTGTCACCTGTCACCTGTTACCTGCAACCTGAGGAACTATGAACGTAGAAATCAATGTGCGAAAGAACGACCGGGTGGTCGTCATCTGCGGCAAGGATGAGGGCAAGAAGGGCCGGGTCATCGAGGTGCTGCCTCGCAAGCGCAAAGTCATAGTAGAAGGCGTCAACGTCATCAAGCGCCATACGAAGGCCAACACGCGGCGAGGCGTGCAGGGAGGCATCCTCGACCGCGAAGCCCCGATAGATGTTTCCAACGTGATGGTCATCTGCCCGCACTGCGGCGCGGCCACCCGCGTCGCTCATCAGGTGCTTGCCGATAACACCCGCACCCGCGCCTGCAAGAAGTGCGGAGCGGCCATAGAGAAACAGTAGCCTTGTGTCTGAGAGGATTCGAAGATGGCAGCGAGACTCAAAGAGCGTTACAGGAAAGAAATCATACCGGCCCTGATGAAGGAGTTCGGCTACACCAATCAGATGGCCGTGCCGAGGCTTGAGAAAATAGTTCTCAACATGGGAGTCGGTCGGGAAGCCCAGAACAACTCGAAGGTGTTCGATCAGGCGGCTATGGAACTGGCCACCGTGAGCGGGCAGAAGCCCGTCGTCACCAAAGCCAGAAAATCCATCGCGGCCTTCAAGCTGCGAACCGGAATGCCGATAGGCGTGTCGGTCACTTTGCGCGGCGAGCGCATGTACGAATTTCTCGACCGGCTGGTCAATGCCGTTCTTCCGCGCGTGCGCGACTTTCGCGGAGTGAGCAGCCGCGCTTTCGACGGGCGCGGCAACTATACGATAGGAGTCAAGGATCAGTTGATCTTCCCCGAAATCGATTTCAACAAGGTCGATAAGACGCGGGGCATGAATATTTCCATTGTCACAACGGCTCGAACCGATGAAGAAGGACGCGCCCTTCTCCGACAGTTCGGCATGCCGTTCACCAAGTAGTGATCAGTAGTCAGTAGTCAGTGGTCAGTGAAGAATACCGACCACCGACGACCGACCACCGACCACCGCCAACGAGGAGCGATGGCAAGAGAATCTTCAATGCACAAGGCAAAGACGCTCAAGCGGAGTCTTGAGGTCGCCAGGCAACGGATAAAGGACAAGTACGGCTCGGACAACCGGAAGGCCCGCAAGAAGGCGAAGGCCGAAGGGATGAACCTCAACGTGTTCTCCGCCCGAATTCACAATCGCTGCCTGCGCTGCGGTCGGGGTCGCGGATACCTGCGCAAGTTCGCCCTTTGCAGAATATGCTTCCGCAACCTCGCGCTCGAAGGGCAAATACCCGGCGTGACCAAATCGAGTTGGTAGAAAGGCAGTAGCCAGCGGCCAGAAAGAATCAACTGACCACTGACCACTGATGGAGAAATGATGACAGACCCAATTGCGGATATGATGACCCGCATCAGAAATGCCTATGCGGCCCGTCACCAGAAAGTCGACGTGCCGGTCTCGAAGATCAAACTGGAGATCGCCCGACTGCTCAAGGATGAAGGATTCATAAACAACTTCAAGGTAATAGGCGATGGGCCGCGCCGTTCCATTCGGGTGTTCCTTCGCTATGGAGGGAAGGGCGAGCAGGTGATAACCCGGATCGAGCGGGTTTCGAAGCCCGGCTGCCGCGTTTATGTCGATAGCCGCAACATACCCAAAGTGCTTGGCGGGTTGGGAGTGAACATCCTTTCGACTTCGCGCGGGCTGATGACCGACAAGCGAGCGCGCCGCGAAAAAGTCGGAGGAGAAATCCTCTGCCGCGTTTACTAACAACGACGGAGTTTGTGCAATGTCGAGAATAGGGAAAAAACCGATAACGATCCCCAGGGGACTCAAGGTCAACCTCGGCGATGATGTGATCGAAGTGAGTGGCCCCAAAGGCACTCTCAAAACCCGCGTGCCCGATGGGATCAAGTTCAAGGTCGAAGGCGAGCGACTGATCGCCGAGCGCGAATCCGACGACCGGGCCGCGCTGCACGGGCTTGCCCGCGCGCTGGTACAAAACGCCGTGACCGGAGTGACTGAGGGGTTCAGCAGACAACTCGATGTGGTGGGCGTCGGCTACAAGGCCGAATTGCAGAAGGGGAGGATACTCTTCAGCCTCGGTTATTCGCACCCCATAGAGTTTCCGCTTCCTCCGGGAATCGATGTCAAGATCGAGCGCATAAACAAGCCCATTCAGCAGTATCAGACCACTCTGACCATCACCGGCATAGACCGTCAGCAGGTGGGCCAGGTCGCCGCCGATATGCGCTCCCTGCGCCGCCCCGACCCCTACAAGGGCAAGGGCGTCCGCTACGCGGGCGAACAGTTGAAACTCAAACCCGGAAAGACGGGCAAGTAGTGTGCGACTCGCTGAAGTGACGCAAGGGCGCAATCAGCCAAAGATGAGGAAAACATGGCAAAGAGAGACAAACGCGAAATTCGCAGGGCAGTGCATTCTCGAATTCGCAAGAAGGTCGAAGGCACGAGCCAACGCCCGCGCCTGGCGGTCTTCCGCAGCCTCAATCATATTTACGCGCAGGTGATAGACGACATAGCAGGCTGCACGCTTGCAGCAGCCTCGACCGTCGAGCCTGATTTCAAGAACCGGTCGGGCGGCAACAAGGCCGCCGCTGCCGAGATCGGACGCCTGATAGCCGAACGCGCCAAAGGCAAGGGGATCACTCGCGTGGTTTTTGATCGCGGCGGTTACATATATCACGGTCGCGTGCAGGCGCTGGCAGAGGCCGCGCGCGAAGCGGGACTGGAGTTTTGAGGGATTATGGAGCGAATAGACGCATCGAGCCTGGAACTCAAGGATCAGGTCATAAGCATCAACCGCGTGACCAAAGTGGTCAAGGGCGGAAAGAATCTGTCGTTTTCGGCGCTGGTGGTAGTGGGCAATGAAAATGGCGTGGTCGGCTTCGGATCGGGCAAGGCGCGCGAGGTTCCCCTGGCGATAAAGAAGGGAATCGAAGCCGCGAAGAAGAACCTCATCCGCGTCCCGCTCAATGGAGTGACCGTGCCTCACCAGGTACTCGGGCGATTCGGCTCTGGACATGTCCTGCTCAAGCCCGCGCCCGAAGGGACAGGCGTCATAGCGGGCGGCCCGGTTCGCGCCATCATGCAGGCGGTAGGGGTCAGAGACGTGGTGACCAAGTCGATCGGATCGTCGAACCCGCACAACGTCGTCCGCGCGACCTTCGAGGGACTGCGCTCTCTGAAAGACCCGACGACGGTAGCCAGATTGCGCGGCCAGGCGGTTGAAGAAGTTCAATCCGCTTAGACCGAGTTGCAAGGCGGCAGCGCAAGCTGATAGCTTGTGGCTGATTTTTGCAGGCGCGGGATTGCGCCTGATTGGGAGTTCGAAAACATGGCAAAGACTAATGAGTCCGAAGGTCAGAAGATAAAAATTCAGTGGTATCGCTCGACCATCGGTTTCACCCGCAGACAGAAAACCATAGTGCGAAGCCTGGGGCTGACCAAACTCAATCAGATAGTCGAGCGACCCGACACGCCCGCCATGCGAGGGGCGGTCGAAAAGGTTCCGCACCTGCTCAGGATCGTTGAATAGAGGTATTGACGATGGCATTAGGCATACACAACATCGGAGCGCCCAAAGGGGCAAACAAAAACAAGAAGCGGGTCGGACGCGGGCCCGGTTCCGGTCATGGCAAGACATCGACTCGCGGTCACAAGGGGCAGAAGTCGCGCTCAGGCTACTCAGGCCGCGTTGGATTCGAGGGCGGACAGATGCCGCTTCAGCGCCGTTTGCCCAAGCGAGGCTTCACGAACATTTTCAAGAAGGACTGGGTAGAAGTGAATCTCTCATCTCTCGACCTCCGCTTCACTGACGGAGAAGAAGTGACGCCCGATCTGCTGGTCGAGCGCGGCCTCATTAAAAAAGGCGTGCTTGCGCGCTCCGACGGCGTGGTGATTTTGGGAAGAGGGGAGCTTACCAAATCGCTCAACATCACCGCTCATCGTTTCAGCAAGAGCGCCAGAGAAAAGATAGAAGCCGCCGGCGGCAAGGCTTTGGCAGTTTCCGCCTGCGAGTAGCGGAAACCGGGAAGCGATCATGATAGAAAACTTCATCAACAGCATTCGCAATATCTTTGCTGTGCCGGACCTGCGCAAGCGCATACTGTTTACGCTGGCCATGCTTGCCGTATATCGCATCGGCTCGCATGTGCGCACTCCCGGCATCGACCCGGTGGCCCTCGACAGGATGTGGGAGACGGGCCAGTTGCAGCAGAGTCTGGCCGGAGTGTTGGATTTGTTTTCGGGCGGCAACTTCAAGGCCGTCTCGATATTCGCTCTGGGCATCACTCCCTACATCACGGCCTCGATCATATTGCAGTTGATGACCGTCGTCTGGCCCAGGCTCAAAGCCATTCAGGAAGAAGGCGAGCTGGGTCGCCGCAAGATTACCCAATACACCCGGTACCTGACTGTGGTGCTGTGCGCGGTTCAGTCCTTCGGCGTCGCCTACTGGCTTCAGAGCCAGCCAGGTCTCGCTTACAATCCCGGACCGGGATTCATCGCCCTGACCATGCTCACGCTTGCCTCCGGCACGACCTTCATCATGTGGCTGGGCGAGCAGATAACCGAGCGCGGGGTGGGCAACGGCATAAGCCTCATCATTTTTGCGGGCATAGTTCTGAGGCTGCCTTCAGCGGCTCAGGAGGTTTACACCCGGCTGGTGAGCGGAGGGACGGGGCGCGCGCTCGGAGTGGTGGCGCTGATGGTGGCCATCATACTGGTGATTGCGGCGATAGTTTTCGTCGAGCGCGGGTTTCGCAAGATTCCCATCAACCACGCTCGCCGCATGGTCGGGCGGCAGTCGATTCCGCAGCAACAGACTCACATGCCCTTGAAGGTCAACATGGGCGGAGTCATACCGGTCATATTCGCTTCATCCATACTGGCTTTTCCACAGACGATACTGGGATTTCTCGGAGCGAGCGCCGCCTCCGAGAGCGGATGGAAGAAGTGGCTGGCCGATATCGCCAACGACATAGGGCAGTCGGCTCACCCGCTTCACTACCTTGTTTATTCGACGTTCATAATATTTTTCACCTTCTTCTATGTGTCGATCATCTTCAACACGGACGAAGTGGCCAACAACCTGCGCAAGAACGGAGCGTTCATCCCCGGCATTCGACCAGGCAAGAGGACGAGCGATTATCTCAACGAGATACTCACTCGGCTGACGACCGTAGGCGCTGTCTATCTGGCGCTGGTGGCCCTGCTTCCGCAGTTTTTGCTTCAGGGCTTCCAGTTCGAATACCTTCCATGGATAGGGCCGCCGATAGATTCCCTGCTCAAACAGACCCCGCTGACATCGTGGATACTGACAGGGGTGGGGATACAGTTTTTCTTCGGAGGAACGAGCCTGCTGATAGTCATCGGCGTGGCTATGGACACGATGAATCAGGTCGAGTCCCAGCTTGTGATGCGCCACTATGACGGATTCCTCGGGCCGCGAGGTCGAAGGCTTCGCGGGCGCAGGGCGATGTAAACCTTATGTCGAGCATAATCGTTCTGATGGGCGCGCAGGGCGCAGGCAAAGGGACTCAGTCGGCGTTGGTGTCTGAGAGATTCTCTCTGCCTATAGTGGCAACCGGCGAGATACTGCGCAAAGAAGCCGAGGCCGATACTCCCTTCGGCCATCAGTTGAAGGCGATTCAGAACGCGGGCAAATTCGTGTCCGACGATATTCTGGCTGACATAGTGCGCAAGCGCACCAGTCAGGAGGATTGCCGAGGAGGGTATATCTTCGACGGCTTTCCGCGCACGCTGCCGCAGGCGAAATTGCTCGAAGAGATGGCCATCGAACAGGGCCATAGCCTGACGGTCATAAGCATCGATGTGCCTCAAGACCTGCTTCACAAACGTCTGGCGGGGCGGCGAACCTGCTCGGCGTGCGAGCGCGTTTATAATATTTATTTTCAGCCGAGCCGTCAGGAGAGCATCTGCGATGTTGACGGAGCCGCGCTCTTCATTCGACCCGACGACCGCCCGGAGGTGGTGGCCGAGCGGCTTGCGCTTTATGACGAGTGGACGCGGCCATTGATAGATTACTTCAATCAGTCGGGCCGCGTGCATGTAGTCGATGGCACAAGGACTCCGCAGGAAGTGTTCAGCAGTATATCGGGCATAATCAACAGCGGAAAAGACGAATTGAAGGCGGGCAGCTAGATGGTCATTCGCAAGTCGAGACAGGAGATCGAAAAGATGCGCGCTGCCGGGCGCATCGTCGCCCGCGTGCTCAAGCGATTGTCGGAGATGGTCGAGCCCGGCATCACCACCCTCGATCTGGACCGCGAGGCCGAGCGGATGATTCGCACAGCCGGGGCCTATCCGACCTTCAAGGGCTATCACGGATATCGCGCATCGATCTGCACTTCGATCAACGATGAAGTGGTTCACGGGATTCCGAGCGACCGCAAATTGAGGGAAGGCGACATAATAGGCATAGACTGCGGAGCCACGCTCAACGGTTATGTCGGAGATGCCGCTCTGACCGTGCCCGTGGGCAGGGTCAGAGACGATTTGAAACAGTTGATGGAAGCTACCCGCAGGTCGCTTTACGAGGCGATAGAAAAATGCCGGGTCGGCTACAGGCTTGGAGATGTGGGAAGCGCCGTTCAATCCTACGTCGAACCCCTCGGTTACTCGGTGGTGCGAAACTTCTGCGGGCATGGCATAGGCCGCGCCATGCACGAAGACCCGCAGGTTCCAAACTATGGCGATCCCGGCACGGGCAAGTATCTCCGCGAAGGGTGGGTGCTGGCCATCGAGCCTATGGTCAATATGGGCCGCCACGAAGTGAAGATGCTTCCCGACGGCTGGACGGTCATAACGCTCGATGGCAGACCTTCGGCGCATTTCGAACACACGATAGCAGTGACGGCAAACGGGCCGCAGATACTCACCCTGCTCGATGGAGACGAACCGCAGGTTGCAAGCGCCTGACCGGGATGTTAGAATGACCGTTTCTTGCGCGCAGGGTTTTCTATTCATAGCGGCCTTGTCAGGAGAGAGGCGAGGATGAAAGTCAGAGCATCAGTTAAAAAGATTTGCGACAAATGCAAAATCATTCACCGTCGTGGAGTGGTGCGGGTCATCTGCGCCAATCCCAAGCACAAGCAGCGACAAGGATAAACGCGGCGGTTAGTGGAGGAATAATGGCACGCATAGCAGGTGTGGATCTTCCGGCCAACAAGAGAATCGAAATAGGTCTGACCTACATCTACGGCATCGGGCGTCCACGGTCGAACAAGATACTGGAAGAAGCAGGCATAGATATCAACCGTCGCGTCCGCGAATTGACCGAAGAGGAAGTCAACCGCATCCGCACCGTGATCGATCAGCAGGGGATGGTCGAGGGCGATCTGCGCAAGCAGGTGCAGATGGATATCAAACGATTGATGGATATCGGTTGCTATCGCGGATTGCGCCATCGCAAAGGACTCCCGGTTCGGGGTCAGCGCACTCACACCAATTCGCGCACCCGCAAGGGGCCGCGCCGCGCGACCGTCGCCAAGAAGAAGGCTCCGGGCAAGAAATAATATTTGTTATTGGTCCTTTGTCACTTGATGAATGATTGATACAAATGACAAGGGACGAATGACAAAGGACACACTATGGCAAAAGCACAGGCAAAAGGCGGAAAGAAGAAAGCTTTCAAGCGCAAAGAGAAGCGCATGGTGCCGCAGGGGATCGTTCACATCCAGGCGTCATTCAACAACACTATGGTTTCGATCACCGACCTTGCAGGCAATCTGGTGAGCCAGTCCTCTGCGGGCGCGCTCGGTTTTCACGGCTCGCGCAAAGGCACGCCCTTCGCCGCGCAGCAGGCGGCGATAAAAGCGGCTCAGGCCGCCCGCGAAGTCGGCATGCACTCGTGCGAGGTCAGAGTCAAGGGGCCGGGATCGGGACGCGAGTCGGCTGTGCGCGCTATTCAGTCTGTAGGGATAGAAGTGAAAGTCATACGCGATGTCACCCCTATCCCTCACAACGGCTGCCGACCGCCCAAGAAACGCAGAGTTTAACTATAACCGACAAGGCCGCGTCAGTGATCGAACCTCAAGGGTTCGTCAGCGCGCTTTGTCTTTTCGGTTTTCTTGATGCCTTGGTGGTGAAGCTTCTTGAGCCGGCCTTC
>CAZPQE010000166.1:0-9414 GCA_964588615.1 uncultured Clostridia bacterium
CTCTGCCGCTTTGATGTGTCGAGAGGCTGGGCCTCTCCAAAAGGCTCACTTTCTCACACCTGCGCCGCCCTCTTGCTTTGCCTCGCCTCGACTTCATAGACCACCTGTTGACTCTGCCTGATCGAAACAGAGTAAAGCTTGAGGCCGAGCCTCTGGGCGGCGCAGCCGCGATGGGGGGCGCCGCTTACGGAAAGGCGGAGCCGTTTCCGCAGATCGAAGCGGCAGAGCCGCAAAGCCTAGGGTCTTATGATCCTTTCTCTTGAGTCTCACTTTCAATTGTGCCCGGAGGCGAGGGCGGAGGCGGCATACATTGCTTCTGCTCAATCTTCTGCGCGACCGGCTGAACCTCGGCCCGGCTTCGGAAAACGGCGCGACCGCTCCGGTCAAACCGGGAGACAGATAGATATCCGCGTGAGCGTTTTCATCGAGGGCGGCCATCTCTGGTCGCCCTTTTTATTTCGAAGCCAACCAGATTGGGCTGCAAGTCGGGTTTGCGAGTTTTTACAAATTCTTGAAAGTTTTTTCAACTCTTTACGTCCAACGCCTGCCGACTGTCGTATCATGATTTCAGCGTCCGGATCATTTTAACTTCACAACGATATAGAGGAGGCTCTTATGGAAGTCCTTGATCGCTATCTGTCCGCTACTCCCATCCCCGCTCCGCGCGCCGAACCTCAGTCGCTCGCTTCAGTCACGCAAAGGCTGATAGGTCTGAGCGGGTGGGCAGAGTCAGCCCGCCGGGCTGTTCTGGCTCATGCTGCTCACGACGCTTCGATCATACTCGAAGGAGAGCCAGGATCGGGCAAAGAATTCCTCGCCCGCCTCATTCACGATTGCAGCCATCGCCGACGCGGGCCGTTCGTCGCCGTCTCTTTCGACGGCGTGTCGGAAGAATCAGCGGAGGCTGTATTGTTCGGCACAAACCGCGCCGGGCGATCTGATCGCAGCATCACCCCTGCCAGCCTGCTCGAATCAGCGCACGGAGGCACGATTTATATCAACGGCCTCGGAGGTATGAAAGGCAACATCAGAGACCGGATCGCCGGTTTCATCCGTTGCAGCGAGTTCCGAATTCCGGCAGGTGAATCATTCGAAAATCCTTCGGTCGAAAACAGTGACGTGAGAACCCTGCTCGGCTGCCTGTCGAGCGAAGAAATCTCCGACCTGCCAATCAGCGACCGGCTTACTGCTTCTCCCCTTCGCAGGCGGCGGGAAGACATCGAACCGCTCATAGGCCATTTCATCAAACGGGCCTGCGAGCATCTCAAACGAGAGCAGAGAGAAATCACACCCGATGCGATGGCCGTCTTGAGAAACCACGACTGGCCGGGAAACGTCGTTGAACTCCGCAGCGTCATCACCGAGATGGTGGCAAAATCCGGCCCTCCTGCGCTCAACGCTTCTCTGATTCCAGGCTACATTGCCGAATCATCGGGCTTCGCCTCGCGCGCTCTTCCCGCCGCAGGCATCAACCTCGGAGATGAGCTTGAGCGAATCGAAAAGACGCTCATCGTCGAAGCTCTTCGCATGTCTCATGGTGTTCAGTACAAGGCCGCTCAGTTGCTCGGTCTCAAACCCACCACTCTGAATATGAAGCTCTCGCGCCTCGGAATCGATCCGAAAACAAATTCCTGAATCTCATTCACGCCTGTGAAATCGATTTCACAGGCGTGACCTTTTGCAGCCGGTCAACATCATTTTCAACTTTTCACACCCGTTTCACCACATCAACACGCCTCAGAGTTACTCTATCCGGTGTAGCGTCCCTAAGAGTCTCTTACCAATCGCTCCAGACCGTTTTTCAAAGAGTCGTCAACTGCGACTCATGAAATGATCGACTCTGTGAGCCTGATGTCCGGCCTGGAATCCCGTTTCGACTCCAGACTTCAGACTCCAGACTATTCGCGCAGGAGGCACATAATGAAAAGACTAAAACTCACCGCTCACGCGCTGGTCAGCTTCTCTCTGATGCTGGCTCTCGTTTCGCCCTCTCCGGCTCAGGGGACGACCGACGGCACGCTGGCCGGAATCGTTTCCGACCCGCAAAGCGCAGTCGTCTCAGGAGCAAAAATTACGGCCAGAAACAACGCCACCAATCAGACCTTCACCGCTCAGACCTCAGACAACGGCGCATTCCGCATCAACAATGTTCCGGTCGGCATCTATACCGTAAAAATCGAAGTCGACAGTTTCAAGACCTACTCCAACCCTTCGGTTCAGATTCAACTCAATCGGGTTACCGATCTCAACGTCGCGCTTGAGCCGGGCGCGGTTTCAGAAGTGGTCACGGTCACAGCAGGCGCGGCAGCCGAGCTTGTCGAAACGACCACCTCTCAACTCGGCAAGAGCTTCGATGATCGCAAGGTCATAGAACTGCCCGCAGGGATCAACGTCAATTCGCTGGCGCTGCTCTCGCCCAACGTCGTGACCAATGGGGCGGGCGTGACCGGCGCGGGCGGATCGGTCGGAGGCAATCGACCGCGCAACAACTCGTTCACCATTGATGGAATCGATAACAACGACATCATCCTCACCGGGCCGCAGATCGCCCCGATTCAGGATGCGGTCAAAGAGTTCACCGTCTTGACCAATCAGTTCACCGCCGAGTTCGGCCACTCTTCAGCAGGTCAGTTCAACGTCATCACCAAGACCGGGACGAACGAGTATCACGGCGATCTGTGGTGGCACAACATCAACAAGCATTTTCGCTCGCTCGACCATCGCCTCAAGGAGCAGATAGCCGCAGGCGCGCAGCCCGACCGTCGTCCGCGAGATGATTTCAACCGCGTGGGCGGAGATTTCGGCGGGCCGATTTTCAAAGACAAGCTCTTCTTCTTTGAAGCTTATCAGTACCAGACTCGCGGCCTTGCCGGTTCGACTCAGACTTTCGGCGCTCCAACTGCCGAAGGATACGCCAGGCTTGAGCGATTGGGAGGCATCAGCCCTTTCACGCTCGGCCTGCTCAAAAACCATGTCGCGCCCGCGCCTTCGCAGACAGGCACTATCGATGTTCTCGGAGAGCAGATTCCTGTCGGCCAGCTTCTGGTGCTCGTTCCGGATTTCTTCAACCTGCACCAGTGGCATGCCAACATCGATTACAATATCTCTCAATCGGATCGGCTCTATGGCCGATTCTTTTATGATCGGTCTCGCGCGCCGCTGCTCGGCACGCCCGGACCGGAATTCACCGGCGCGCAGGGCGCAGACAACAGGTTGTTGTCGCTTACGGAAAATCACAACTTCTCTTCGAACCTCATCAACGAACTCAGGTTCGGCTATCGTCGTCAGGATCAGTCGTTCGATGTGCCGCTGGAGTTTTCGGATTTTCCGGGCCAGTTCCCCAATGTCAGCATCGATGAGATAGGTCTGTTCGTCGGCCCGTTCAGCGATGGCCCGCAGAGCAACATCACGAACGTCTATCAGGCATCGGACACCGTAAGCTGGACTCGCGGGCGGCATCAGATGAAGGTGGGCGCGGATTATCGCCGGGAGATAGCGCCGAGCGATTTCCTCCCGCGCGGAAGAGGCGAGTACGCTTATGCTTCTCTCGAAAGATATCTGCTCGACCTCAAGCCGGACGGATCCAACGGCGGGTTGCGAGGCGTCGGATCAGGCGCTTTTTCGGGAAACCAGTGGGCGATGTACGGGTTCTTTCAGGATGATTTCAAGCTGAGGCCCAACTTCACCGTCAATCTCGGCCTGCGCTACGAGTACACCTCGAATGCGCGCGACGCCGCGTTGCAGAACCTCAACCGGATTGCCGACGTCGATGCCAACGATCCGGCTTTGCGCGCCATCAGGCTGAGGACGGGACTCGATCTGTTTCCCAACGGGATCGAGTTTCGCACGCCTGAGACGGACAAAAACAACTGGGCTCCTAGAATCGGGTTTGCGTGGGCGCCCGATTTCAAGGACGGCTGGCTGCATCGCCTGTTCGGAGGCTCAGGGCAGTCATCGATCCGCGCGGGCTTTGCCGTAGCTCACGATGTGCTGTTTCAGAACCTCGTGAACCTGCAACTGCCGCCGCAACTGCAATCGGAAATCGATGCCTCATCGGGCAGCGGCGGAATATACGGGTCGAACACGTGCTTTCTTGAGAGCGGCGGAATCCCATCGGGCGGCCCTGTTGACCCTGCGTTGTTTACAGACCCGGCGACGGCTCGCGCTCTGACGCAGGCCATCATACTCGACACTCAGACTCCTTACACGATGTCGTGGTCGCTGGCTTATCAGAGAGAATTTCTCAAGCACTGGTCGGTCGAGGCCCGCTATCTCAGCACGCGCGGAGTTCATCTCTTCGTGCAGTCGAGACTGAACGGAGGAGTTCCACCTTCGTTCAATCTGCCGACTTTTTTTAGCGCCTCTCAGGTTCCTGATCGCGCTTCGCTCCGCAATCTGCCTTCACGTCAGGACTTCCTCGACGCGCGAGGCCGACTGCTTGCCGATCTCGGTTTTGCGGGCAACGTCACCGCCTTTCCGGCGCAGGGAAATTCGATCTATCACGGCGGATCGGTCAGCGTGAAGCGACGCTTTGCCGATGGGCTGACGATAGACGCTTCCTACACCCTGAGCAAGAACATCGATGACGGCACGAACGAATTGTTCACCAGCTTCGTCAACCCGCGCCGGCCTCAGAACAATTTCAACCTGGGGCCTGAGCGGGCCGAATCTGTCCTGAGCCGTCGCCATCGCTTCTCGTTCGCGTGGATATACGAGCTTCCGTTCTATCGCGACGACAAGGGATGGATGGGGCGATTGCTCGGCGGCTGGCAGGTGAGCGGCATCTATCAGGCTGAAAGCGGCCAACTGGTCGATGCCCTTAGCTTCAACGACGCAAACGGCAACTTCGACGGCGCGGGAGACCGCACGGTGTTAAACCCGGCGGGCGACCTAAGCCGAGGCAGCGATGTGAACTGGTTGCTCCGCAGCGGTCGGATAGTCGCGCGAGGAGGAGCCGATGCCGGCGAAGTCGTCGGATATGTCGTGGTCAATCCGAACGCGGCGTTCGTGTTTGCGGACACCGGCGCGAAGGCGACGGCGGGAAGGAATCTGTTGAAAGCTCCTGGTGTGAACAACTGGGATTTGGCGTTCTTCAAGAAGATTCCTATTCTGGAGCGTCACACGCTGGAGATCCGGGCGGAGTTGTACAATGCGTTCAATCATCCGCAGTTCGTAATCGATGA
This sequence comes from uncultured Clostridia bacterium, assembly GCA_964588615.1. Classification (GTDB taxonomy): domain Bacteria; phylum Acidobacteriota; class Blastocatellia; order UBA7656; family UBA7656; genus UBA7656. Next base: position 5,184 of record CAZPQE010000166.1, read on the forward strand.
TCCGTTCGCAACGGATTTCGTGGACGTGACGAGTCCCGATTTTCAGAACAAGCGATTGTTCAGCGGAAACCCGTTCGGGACGGTTTCGACCTTCGGGTTGATTACCGACCCGATAGCCGGAGGCAACCCGCGAGTGATTCAGATGGTCTTGAGGTATCACTTCTAAATCAAGCCTATGAGATTGGTACACCCAGGTGGCTCGGTGTCAGTAGCCCAAGCGTGAGCGCGGGCTTGAGCTTATGAGTATCCAGCCCTCCCTTACGGTCGGGCTACCGACACACCTTGTGCCAATGTTGTGTGGTTCGATTTAGCCGAAGGGCTGGAAGCCGGAAGGGGAGAGATGCCGTGCTCTCCCCTTCTTCTTTCAAGCGGCACAAGTCGGGTCTGATTTCTAAAACGAATCGCAGGAAACATAAGCATCGATGACGGCCTGCTCTCCTTCCTTGCCGGGGCGGGAGTTGCCATGCTCCATGCCTACGATGCCGGTGAATCCCTTCGAGTGAATATGGCGGAAGATATTGCGGTAGTTCATCTCACCCGTCGTTGGCTCTTTGCGTCCGGGATTGTCGCCGACCTGAAAGTATGCGACCTCCTGCCATGCTCTATCGATGTTGGGAATGATGTTCCCTTCGGTTATCTGCTGATGGTACATGTCAAACAGTATCTTGCACGACGGACTGGCGACAGAGCGGCAGATCATGAATGCCTGAGGGACGCGGGTGAGGAACAGTCCCGGATGATCGCGCCAGGCATTGAGCGGCTCAAGCACCATGACCAGGCCCGCCGGTTCGCAGATTTCGGCGCATCGCTTGAGGTTCTCGATCACGTTGGTAGTCTGATAGTCCCACTCAAGCCCTGTGTCATACCTGCCCGGCACGACTGTACACCATCGGGCATTGACACGTTTGGCGACCTCGACGGATTCGCGCATGTCTTTGAGAATCTTTTCGCGCTCATCAAGTTTGTTTGAGGCGAAAGTCACGCGATTGAAATCGGCGCTGGCGACAAACACGCCCATCTGCATTCCGAGTCGTTGCATTTCCCCGGCTATTTTTTCCTGAAGCTCTGAGGGGCGGCTTTTCATTCCGTTGTCTTCGAGCGCAGTGAATCCCTGATCGGCCATGAACCTGAGCTCATCGATTGGGTCAGGTCCGGCGTGATTGCGGAACATGCCGAAATGAGGGGCGTAGCGGAGCTTGAACTTCCGGGCGGATTGCGCGACGGGCGATCCCGAGACGAGCGATTCCGCTTTGCCTGCCATCGCCGTTGCGCCCGTTGCGAGAGTTGATGCCAGAAAATTTCTTCTGTTCAATGGCCTTACCTCGTCTGATGGAGTTTGCAGCGGGTAAGGGTATACCCAATCCCGTCGAAAAGCTCAAGCGGTTATCTGCCGGGAAAAATCAGACGCGGATCGGGATTGATTACAGGCGGCTATCTTCTAAGCCACGACCTCACGGTGAAAAACAGTAATGCAGCGCCCGCAAGCATCGCCGCGCCCATCAGCGCGACTGAATACTGGTGCAGATCGTTGAACTCGACTCTCAGCGGGTCGGTCACAGGCAACAGGTCGATCTCATCGCTCAGGCGCGAGCGTATCGAATGCATCGCGTCGCTGACCCAGAAGCGCGACAACCCAGCCGATGCGATCATCACTGCGACAAGGCACAGGCGAATGATCTTCGTTCGGCTCTCGAATGCGCGCCACCTCGCCGCCTGAATCAACAGAAGCAGCGGGCCGACCGCAAGGCCGATGATTTCTATTTTGCCGAGAGTGCTGTTTACCAGCATCCCCGCGAGATGGCGCGAAGGCAGCGCGGCGAACGCGCTCGGCGCTACCGCGAAACTGAAAAACGCCATCCCTCCGAGCCAGAGCGCCAGCAGCAGCGTCTCTGCGAAAGCGAGAGTCTGAACCGCGAAACCGGCTGCGGAAGCCGGTTTCGCGGTTTGAGTGTTTGCTGCGCTGACTGACATAAGATCAACGATGTGAGATTTCAGATCACGAGAAATCTCACAGCCGGACTCATTGCGCGATGGCGTTCGATTTTATGTGAGCGAGATGCGTGATGTACTTTTCAGCCGCAAGCGCGGCGACCGTCGCATCTCCCACAGCGTTTGTAATCTGACGAACCATCTGCGAGCGCAGATCGCCTGCGGCGTACAGGCCGGGAATCTCGGTCTCCATTCGGTCGTTAGTAATAATATGACCGCTGTCGTCGTGTCGCGGATGATCGTCCAGAAAGTAGGTGTTCGGCTTGAAGCCTATGAAGACGAACACGCCCTCGGTCGGGTGTTCCCACACCTCTCCGGTCTTCACGTTCTTCAAGACCATACTCTTGACTTCGCGGTCGCCTTTGATCTCTTCGACGACCGTGTTCCATATCACTTCGATCTTAGGATTCTGGAACAACTGATCCTGAAGAATCTTCTGGGCGCGGAATTCTTCGCGGCGATGAACGATATAAACTTTGCTGCCGAAGCGGGTCAGGTAGTTGGCCTCCTCGACCGCCGCGTCTCCTCCGCCGACGACCGTTATCACCTGGCCGTTGAAGAAAGCCCCGTCGCACACGGCGCAGTAGCTCACTCCTCGCCCGTTGAATTCTTTTTCTCCAGGAACGCCAAGCTCAGTGGCCGTGCCGCCTGCCGTCGCAATCACTGTGGTTGCGTGGAAAGTATCGCCGCTGTCGGTTTTCACCTCGAAGCGGTCGCCCTCGCGGCGAACTGATTTCACTTCGACGCCTGTTTTTATCTCGACACCGAATTTACGCGCGTGGTTTTCCATCAATTGGGAAAGCTCCGGCCCTTTGATGTGCTCGAATCCGGTGTAATCTTCAATGGCTTCGGTGTTATTGAGTTGCCCTCCGACGAGACCCTTTTCGAGGATGATCGTCCTGAGGTTCGAGCGCGAGCCATAAAGCCCTGCGGTCAGCCCCGCAGGTCCCGCGCCGATGATCAGAATGTCGTAGTTCTCCTGCATTTTCTTCCTCCGATAGTGGTCAGCGGTCAGTTGTCAGTTGTCAGTTGATTACTGCCCTCCACTGACTGCTGACTGAAGACCACTGCAACAATATACCTTAAAATCGGTCAGCTATTCCCGCAAGCTGCGGGCGATGACGAACTCGGCCAGAAGCCTTGCGCCGAATCCGGTCGCCCCGCGCGCCATGTGCGGTTTGGCTTCTTCGAGCCATGCCGTGCCGGCGATGTCGAGATGCGCCCAGGGCGTTTTGCCCGCGAAGTTCTTTATGAACATCCCGGCGGTGATTGCTCCCGCCTGACGGTTGCCGGTGTTTTTTATGTCGGCTATGTCGCTGCGGATCATATCTCCGTACTCGCTGTCGGCAGGCAGTTGCCACAGCCGCTCGCCGCATTCTTCGCCTGCTGCGATCAATTCATCGATCAACTGCTGATCGGTTCCCATCACTCCGGCCCGCGCTTCGCCCAGCGCGACCACACAGGCGCCGGTCAGCGTCGCCGCATCGATTACGTGAGTCGCCCCGCGACTGATGGCGTAGGTTATGGCGTCGGCCAACACCAATCGTCCTTCGGCGTCGGTGTTGGCGACCTCGATGGTCTTGCCGCTGAGGCTGCGCACGACATCGCCGGGCTTGACTGCGCGGCCTGACGGAAGGTTTTCGGCAGCGGCAACGATTCCCATCACGCGGACGCGCGGGCGCAGTCGTGCTATGATCTGCATCGCGCCGATGACGGCTGCTCCTCCGCCCAGGTCATATTTCATTTCGTCCATATTGTGCGCGGGCTTGATCGAGATTCCGCCCGAATCGAAGGTGATTCCCTTGCCTACAAGAGCGATCAATTCATCGCTGCCATCATAATCGAGGTTGTAGCCCATCACAATCAGTCGGGCAGGCTCATCGCTTCCGCGAGAAACAGCCGTGAGCGCGCCGCAGCCCATTCGCTTCAACTCCTGCTCCTCGATGGATTCGAAGCGCAGTCCCTCGCGCGATGACATCTCTTCGGCCCTGCGTGAAAGCTCGGTGGGAGTCATCACATTGCCCGGCTCGTAGCCGAGGAGCCGGGCGAAGTTGGCAGCCTCGGCCATCACTGAAGCCAAAGAGATCGCGTCCCGGAGCGCAGCAGGCTGTTTGCCGACAAGAGCGATGTGCTCGATACGGCGACGAGGTTCGCCGTCGGTGGCGTAAAAGTTCGGTTCGATCTGGCCCAGCATCGCGCGAGCGAGCCCGCGAGCCGGATCGAGCGGCTGCACTTCTACCCG
>CAZPQE010000166.1:9424-12275 GCA_964588615.1 uncultured Clostridia bacterium
CGATACACGAGCGCGCCTGCAAACGGGAATCGATTCTGTCGTCGAGCAGAAAGGCAGCCGATTTCATTCCGCGAGGGGCGAGGATGCGGGCCGCGCTTCCCGCCGCGCGTTGAAGGCTGTGCGAAGTCGCGCTTTCAAGTCGGCCCGCGCCGTAAAGCAGCAGATGGGATTTGAGCGACCCGGCATTATGGAGCAGCGCCCATCGAGCGCGCTTGCCTGACGCTTCTCCCTTATCGAAGAGGCGGGCGACCGCTCCCTGAGCGCGTTTGTCCAACTCTGCAAGCAGTCCCTCGCGCGGAGAGTCGCCTTCGAAAACGAGAGCGATCATCACATCCGATTCGATGAGTTCCAATGCGTCGTCGCTGGCAGTAATGCGCATGAAGATTGATGTCACTCCTTGGGAACAGTTTTCAGTTTTCAACTGAAGAGATGCTGCGCAGTCAAAGCGCGCGAATAATGGCTTCGGTGAATTCGAGCGTCGTGGCCTGCCCTCCCAGATCGCGGGTGAGCAACTGTCCTTCGGCGAGTATTTTTTCCAGAGCCGACTGTATGCGGTCTGCCGCCGCGCGCTCGCCTATGTGCTTGAGCATTTGAACCGAAGTCTGAATCAACGCGGTGGGGTTGGCTATTCCGCGACCGGCTATTGAGGGCGCGCTGCCATGCACGGCTTCAAACACGGCTATCTCTTCGCCGATGTTCGCGCCGGGCACTATTCCCAGTCCGCCGACCAGCCCTGCTCCGAGGTCGGAGATGATGTCGCCGTAGAGGTTTTCAAGTAGCAGCACGTCGAACTGATGCGGATCGATCACGAGTTGCATGCAGGCATTATCGACTATCAAATCATCGGCCTGAATTTCCGGATAATCTCTGGCGACTTCGCGGAAGCAGTTGAGGAAAAGTCCGTCGGACATTTTCATGATGTTGGCTTTGTGAATGGCGGTCACTCGCTTTCTTCCCTCCAGGCGGGAGTATTCGAAAGCGAACCGGGCGATGCGACGCGACGCGCGGTCGGTGATTATCTTGAGGCTCTCGACCACTCCGGGCACGACTTCGTGCTCAAGCCCTGAATATAAATCTTCAGTGTTTTCGCGCACCACTATCAGATCGACATCTTCGTAGCGGGACTTGACTCCCTTGAGCGATTTGACCGGGCGGAGGTTTGCGTAGAGGTCGAGTTCCTTGCGCAGTCGAACATTGGAACTGACGAATCCCGTGCCTACGGGGGTGATGACCGGGCCTTTGAGAGCGATCCTGTTTCGGCGAATCGATTCGATGAGGTTCTGGGGCAGCGGGTCGCCATACTTGGTGAGGGCTTCCGATCCGACAACGAAACTTTCCCATTCTATCTGAACCCCGGCTGCGCGCATCACCGAGATGGCCGCGCCGGTCACTTCCGGCCCGATGCCGTCTCCGGGGATGAGCGTGATCTTGTGCGTCATTATAACCTCCTCGGAATAACAAGCTGTTAATACTACCGTAGCGCGACTCGGACGCACAACTCGCCGAATTGACAACCTCAGTTCGCTCTTTTAGGCTTGAGTCATCAGATTGATCTTGGGAGACGGGAATGTACGAGGTGATGATCGAGGAAGAGTTTTCAGCGGCTCACGCGCTGCGCGGCTACCGGGGCAAGTGCGAAAACCTTCATGGCCACAACTGGAAAGTCGAAGTCTATGTCCGCGGCGAGCGGTTGGACGAAATAGGCATGCTGGTGGATTTCACCCGGCTCAAGGCAGTCACCCGCGAAGTGATGCGCCACCTCGATCACAAGAACCTCAACGAGCTTCCTCCATTCGACACCCAACTCAATCCCTCTTCAGAGCATCTGGCCGGATTCATACTTCACCGGGTAAGCAAAGAAATCGATGACGAGCGCGTCAGGGTCTACAAGGTGAGAGTATGGGAGACCCCCTCGACTTCGGCCACCTTCGAGGCGCGCTAACCCTTCCGCAGATTTCGTTCATTATCCGAGCAGCGCAGACAATCTCACTCTGAGGAATTATCATCCTGCTCTCTTGCGGCTCTCGCGCTGTAAAAATCAGTTAAAAGTGTGAATAATTTGTAAAAAGGCTGGATATGACTCAACCCATATCGTAGGGTGTCGATGTATATTCAGGGGTCGGAAAAAAAGGATTGAAGCAGTGTTGAAACTGAGGGGGATTCTCAAGCGCCATTTCCTGTGGGTCGGGCTGCTGGCCGTCGTCCTCCCTCTGCTCATCATACTCGGACTGCAATATCGCTCGCTGGTGGAACTCGAACGCACCGCCCCTGTAGCCCGCCGCGAATACATGCGTAAGTACCTGGTTACGGTCGCCCGCGACACCTACGAAGTTTATCGCGCGACAGCCGAGCAGACTCTCTCACTTCCTCCCGAAGCTTTCGAGCAGTACAAACCGAAAGTGGTGAATGCGGAAATGGTCAGGGAGCATTTCAGGAAAAACAAAACCGAGGCCGCGCGCAGGCTGTTCATCGGAACGACAACGAGCATCGAAGACCGCTATTATGCCATCGTTTTCTTTTACAACCCTCAGACCGACAGGTTGGAAAACGACTCGAATTCACCCGAATGGAGCGCGGCTCACGCGGCCTGCGCCACCTGGCTTGCGCATCGGATGACGAACACCGCGCCGGAATCAGCCGCGCTCACCGTCCATGAACTCGACCCCAACAACCGCGTCATCGTAAAGCCCATTCTCGACCGGTCGAGCCGACAGGTCGTTGGAGCGGCGGGAATGGTAATCGATGAGAATCATTTCAAGGACACTGTTCTTCCGAATGCGGTCGATCAGACTCTTCAGAAATATTTTCCCGATGATTACGCCAACAATGATACAAAGGATAACCCAGAAAG
>CAZPQE010000167.1:0-12243 GCA_964588615.1 uncultured Clostridia bacterium
GAGCGAGTTCGTCAAGCAGCGGCCTAATTTTGTGTCGCACTTTAAATCGCACCCAGTGATCGCTCGTTACGGAAGGAGAGAGTGCCGCGTAAAGGCAAAAGCAAGATTCTCACTTTCACCTTTTTGCCTTTTACTGTTGCCTTCAACTCACTGATTCCCGGCAAGCTTTTTTTCCAGTCGCCGCCACAGCCCCTTGAGGCTCACCTTAGCCTGCGGAGCGAACTGCTGAATGACTCCGAGCAGTTCGCCCATACGTCCGGTCTCGGCCAGCAAGGCATGCATCTGGCGAAGGGTCATGGCTTCATCGACCACCAGATCGACATTCGAGAATGCTATCTCGGAAAAATCGCTCTTGACCCTAAGGTTGGCCCCCGCTGGAAATGTCGAAGAGACTTCTATCTCACGGACTCCCGCCCAGGGGATGAACGCCTGCTCCCGTCCGTCGCGCTTCTCCCTTATGCCGTCCGATCCGATTTCAACTATCTGGCGGGCCTCGCGCGCAAACACCCACACCGCTATTCGATACCACGTCCAGATGCCCAGGACGATCAACAGAACCGCTGCCCCGATCACTCCGCCGGCAATCGAGCTTTCAAGCAATCGAGAGGCAACGATAGCCACCGTCGCGCCTGCCGCCGCGCAAAGCACGGTGGCCGCAATCACAGCCTTGCGCCACGCTCGGGCGTAGAGAAAACTCCCGCGACGTTGGATAGCCATCTCGCGCAACCTTTCTTCCTCCGTGTCAAATCAGAAGCCTAACCCAACTCGACGGCTTAGGCCAACCTGACACGGGGCCGACAGGTCTGCTATGATGCTCGTTTCATTTTTACAGCCTTTCGGAGGACATGTGAGCGCAAGAGAAAACATTCGCAACATAGCCATCATCGCCCACGTCGATCACGGCAAGACGACGCTTGTCGATTCGATGTTGAAGCAGTCGGGTCTGTTTCGCGCAAACGAGGCAGTCGTAGAGCGCATGATGGATTCGATGGACCTCGAACGCGAGCGAGGCATCACCATCATGGCCAAGAACGCCTCCGTTCATTACGGCGATGTGAAGATCAACATCGTCGATACGCCGGGTCACTCGGACTTCGGCGGCGAGGTCGAGCGCGTGCTCAAGATGGTCGATGGTGTGATGCTGCTCGTCGATGCCAGCGAAGGCCCGCTGCCGCAGACTCGCTATGTGCTGTCGAAAGCTCTCGCCCTCAGTCTTCCGGCCATAGTCGTCATCAACAAGATCGACCGCCAGGACGCGCGCGCCGAAGAGGTGGTGAGCGAGGTTTTCGACCTCTTCATCGATCTCGATGCCACAGAAGAACAGGTCGATTTCCCCGTCGTCTACACCATCGCCCGCGACGGAGTTGCAAAGACGAGCCTCGCAGATGAGAGCGCGAACCTGCGGCCTCTGTTCGATCAGATAATCAGGACCATCCCTCCGCCTGCGGCCAGACGCGAAGACGTGTTGCAGATTCTGGTGGCCAATCTCGACTACAACGAATATGTCGGCAGGCTGGCCATCGGCAGAATATTTTCCGGCTCGGTCGCTGTCGGCGATATGATTTCGATATGCAAACTCGATGGGAAAATAGAGAAGACCAGAGTGACGAAGCTTTACGCCTTCGAGGGTTTGAAGCAGCAGCCGATTGATAAGGCCGAAGCCGGTGAAATAGTCGCGCTTGCAGGCATCGATGATATTTACATCGGCGAGACCGTTTCATCATTTGATGATCCGCTCCCGCTCCCCCGCATCACGGTCGATGAGCCGACCATTTCGATGATCTTCGCCGTAAATACTTCGCCTTTTGCGGGGCGCGAAGGCAAGTTCGTCACATCGAGAAAAATCCGCGAGCGGCTCGACAAGGAAACCCTCGGCAACGTGGCCATAAGAGTCGACTCTACGGATTCGATGGACAGCTTCAAGGTGTCAGGACGCGGAGAGCTTCAGCTTGCTATTCTCATCGAGATGATGCGGCGCGAGGGCTTCGAACTTCAGGTTTCGAAACCTGAAGTAATTACCCGCAATGAAGAGGGACGCAAACTTGAGCCGATCGAGCTTACGGTCATCGATTGCCCTGAAACTTTCATCGGCGTCGTCACCGAGGCGCTTGGCCGTCGTCGGGGCCGGATGACGAAGATGGTCAATCACGGCACGGGAAGGGTGAGGATGGAATTCGAGGTTCCGTCGCGCGGGCTTATCGGATTTCGCAGCGAGTTTCTCACCGACACGAAGGGGACGGGTTTGCTCAACACCATTTTTCTTCGCTGGGACGAGTGGCAGGGCGCAATCTCGCAGCGCATAACCGGAGGGCTGGTCGCAGACCGGGGAGGAAAAGCGACGACCTACGCGCTGTACAATCTTCAGGAGCGCGGCGAGCTCTTCGCGCGCCCCGGCACGGAAGTCTATGAAGGAATGATCGTCGGCGAGAACGCCCGCGATGTCGATCTGGATGTCAATGTTGTGAAGGAAAAAAAGCTCACCAACATGCGCGCTTCGACTGCCGATGAAGCGATGCGTCTGGTTCCCTTCCGCGAGCTCTCGCTCGAACAGGCTTTGGAGTTCATCCGCGAAGACGAGCTTGTCGAAGTGACTCCGCAATCTATCCGAATGCGAAAGAAGATTCTCGCGGCCAACCAGCGACCAAAAGGAAGACAGACCGAGTGACGGCAGAAGACGACTCGATCACGATCTCTGCTGATCACCCTCAGCAGGAGCGCAATATCTGAAACCGTAATCCTGTCGCTCGATATTCCCCGCGCGGGCCACATAGAGATTGACTCTCTCATCGCCGCTCACGCTGCGCGGAGAAGGATGTATTTTTTCGCCCGCCGCGCTTCTCTAGTTCATCGGCAGGAGGTGATTATGAAAAAGATTTTTTGGGGAACAGTGATAGTGGTGATAGTCGGATTGTTTATGGAAGACCGGTTGAAGAGCGCCTCATCCGCTCCGTTCACCGGCTTCGGCAATCCGCCCAGTATGAAAGAGAACACTCTCTACAGTTGGAAGAGCGGCGATCAGTGGTATTTCGTTCTTGTGACGAAAGGCACGCCCTCCAGATCGGTCGATGAAATCAAGCGAAACGGCATAGCGGTTCGCGGGCTTGACGGACTGAAAAAGAAACTCGATGAACTCCCTCGCCGCCAGACAGTCGTATGGCCAGCCAGCGAAGAAGGGTTGAAATTCCCTCCCGAATCGATCATCAACCAGATCAATCGCTATTGCGACAGCAACGGATTGAAACTCGAAGTGGATCGCAGTCGCTGAATTCCCCGACTGCGATCCGCTTTTTTCAGACCCGCTTTCCCTATTTTCCACACACACGCTTCGACCTCTCCCGATATCTTTTCTTCCACAACATGCCTTTTTGCCGAAACTTTCTCGTTTTATCTCTCGTAAGTCAAAAACGTAAAAACACGTAAGGAGGTTTTTCTAAAATGCGAGAACGAGATGAGTCATCAGGGGATGTAGTGATAGAGGAGAAAGAGCCGGGGAGCGAAGAGATTATCGTGAAGCGGATGGAGAACACCGAGTCGAAGTCGGAGTTCGATCTGGCGTCATCGGTCAAGGAAATGGCTCACAAGACGGGCGAGGTGCTCAAAGGGGCAACCGAATCTATCAGCAAGGCGATAGAGACGGCGCTCTCGGCCCGCGATCATGTGGTTATGGTTCGGGTCAACGACGATTCTCTCAAGAAGCTCGACGGGCTTGTGCAGTCAGGCATTTTCAAGAGCAGGTCGGAGGCGGCGGCTTTTCTCATAAGCGAAGGGGTGAAGGCGCAGGAGCCGCTCTTTGCTCGAATCGAAGAAAAGATCAGAGAGATCGAGCGGCTTCGTTCGGAGTTGAAGGACACGATAAACGACATCAGGGAGTGAGTCTCAGAAGTTTGGATCAAAGCGCGGGCTGGTCTGGCCCGCGCTTTTTTCTTCAGGCTACTTCCACTCTCCCTGCAAGACGAGTCCGGCCCAGAAGTAAGGCTCGTGCCAACGGCTGTGTTTGAACATCTCTGATTGGGCTGCTCTCAGCGCGGCTGCAGGTGAGAGCCTTGAAGTTCCAAGCAGTTTTCTGTAAAACCGCACGGTGAGTTCGGCTGTGGCCTGATCGTTTACTGACCAGAGGCTCACCATCACGCGAGGCGAGCCGGCGCACATGAAGGCCCGCGTCAGTCCTACAAGCCCTTCGCCTTTCACCTCTCTTCCAAGCCCGGTCTGACAGGCGTTCAAAACCACAAGCTCTGCCCTCAACTTCATATTGAATATTTCATGAGCGCGCAGGAATCCTTCTCTGGGTCGCCCTTTTTCATCAACCGACGAAAGCGCCACGGCTGAAAGCTCAGGATGGAGGTCATCGATTATGGCGTGAGTCGCAAAATGCACTATGTCGAATCTGCTCAGGCCGTCTCCGAGGACAGCCGTTCGGTTCGCATCAAAATCAATCGCCAACTGTCCTCTGCCTGCGGGCAGAAGCGAGATTATCTGCTCGGCCTCCCACCGTGAAGTGAACAGCCTGGGCAGATGTTTCTCCATTTGATCCCTGTTTTGCATGGCTGCGGCGCCTCTTTCAATCCCTGTTGGCGAAACCCGTTCGTCGGATAGAGAAAAAACCGGATCGGCGATGACGGCGACAGAAGGGAGAGCCTTCTCCCGCGACTTGAGGTCGCGCCTCAGAAATGCGAGAGCCGAAATCGAAGGCAGAACTACTATCTCGTGATCCAGAATCAGTGGCCGATACCTTATTCTCTTCTCATCTCCTGAGCGGGGCGCGGGCAGAGCCGGGAAAGGTATGTAATGCAATGCCCCGTCCGGGACGATGACCAATCGTTTTCCGCTCAACTCTCCAGCAATCGGCCTCAGGATTTGGCGACTTAAGCGAGTCGCTTCCCTTCGGCAATCCGTGTCTGCGCGGGCAAAGCGCGCCCGTTTCTGTCGGGCAGTTTCCCCGGCCCTTACCTCATTGCGCGCCGCGAGCGACTGGCGCACTCGCTGCGCCGCCTCTTCTATGTTTTTTCTTGCAGGCAGCCTTCGGCCTGTCACCTGCGATCTGGTGATCGCCCATACATAGCTTTGCTCCGTCCCCAGCGAAAACTCCACTATGACCGAGTCATCATCGAGCAGGTTCAGTTGGATATCGGAAACCGATATCAGGCTTTGGGGAGCGAGAGCCGCATGCCTCGGACTTTCCCGCCTGATCGAAGCCAGTAGTTCCTGATACTCGCCGGTCAAACGCGCGACTTCCTCGATCGCAGCCTCGTCAGGCCGCCCTTCAATGGCCGCTTTACTCTTTCTCTCGGCTGCCGAGTTCAGTCGTTGCTGAAGCGCGCGCTCGCGTGCGAGCAAATCACCGCTCACTCCCTCTCTTATATCGATGCGGCTCTCGATCAGAAGGTCGAGCAGGCTGCGGGCTCTGGCGCGCTCGCTGACAAGAAGAGCGGAAGCTGCCAGTCCTTTTCCGGGATGCATATTGTCGAGTTGCATCAGCAGGTCTATGTAGAACTCGAAGTAATCCTGAACGAGCGCGAAATAGGACATGCGCAAATGCTGGCCGTAGCCCTTCGAACGAAGCGACTCGATGATACCTATGCACGACTCGATAAGCGTCCGCGAATGCGAAAGATTCCCAAGCCTGGCTTGGACGCGGGCAAGCCCGTAGAGAGTGGTGGCTTCGCCTTCACGGTCTCCGGCCTGGCGCCTCAGAAGAAGGGCCTGCTGAAAGGACTCGACCGCCTTCTTCAGGTCGCCGGTCGAAGAATATACCCAGCCTGTTTCCGAGAGCGCATCAGCTTCGGCGTACTCGTCCTTCACCTCCCGATAAATCTCAAGCGCGCGGTTGAGATAATCCAGAGCCTCGGCAGCATTGCCCAGCCGATGATGTATCTTGGCTATTCCGACCAGAGTGGAGGCTTCGCCCTTGCGATCCTGCGCAGCCTGTCGCAGCAAGAGCGATCTATGAAATGTGTCGAGCGCCATGACGTTTTCGCCCTTCAGGGCATAAGCCCAGCCATTGCCGTAGAGGTTGAATCCTTCGCCTCGCGGGTCCTGGAAGTTCTGCCTGATGGAGAGTGCTTCCGAGAACTGTTGAAGTGCTTTTTCGCTCTCACCCACATAAAGATATGACCAGGCCAGACCAGTCTGCGATACTGCTTCTCCATATTCGTCGCCCAGCCCTCGCATGAGGGCGAGGGAAGTGGTGAAGGTATCGATGGCATCCTGATAGTCTCCCGTCGAGCGATAGCACAGGCCCAGCCCGTAGAGGGCGACAGCCTGTTCGTACTCATCATCAAGAGTTCGCCACAGAGAGATCGCTTCCTTGAATTTTTCTATTCCTCGGCGGAAGGATTCGGCTGTTTTGGCTGACCGCAGCGATTCGCCTTCGCTCACACACCGCTCGGCAAGGATACGACTCTCATCGCGCGGGGCGGCGGCTCGCGCTTCTTCCAGTCGTAAACGGTAGCGCCCGGCCATAGCTCTTTTTTCCAGAGAGCGAATCTGGATGCCGTAGGTTCCTTTCGATTGCGCTATCAGCGAGGCGCTTTCCGGCCCATTGAGTCCGCTCGGTCGGTCGACTTCGGCTATCGGTCTGCCGTCGGGGTCGAGAATCGAGACTACGACATCGATGCCGAGTTGTTCGACCACGACTCGCGCATACTGCCCGACGGTGAGAGCGAGAGGGTAAGAATGTTTCTCTCCCGGAGAGAGAGGACGCTCGATCACTCTCTTCAATTCGAGAGGCGCACTTTCGGCCTCCTGTGAAGCGGAAACTTCGAGAGGCAGAAGGAATAGCGTCAGGGCAGCCGCAAGCGAAAGCTTACTGCAACGGGTAGCCGGAGAATGTGAGGTAAGTGCCAGGATCAAGCTTCACCTCCTGCTCGATGGAGTTCGCATGAAAAGCGGTTATGTATGATTACGAACGGGCAGCGATCACAGGATGCTCCGATACGAGGAGCGGCCTTGCTTTTCGATCAGCAGCGTCTCGGTCTCGTCCGGCGCGGCTACCGCTTCCAATTCGAATCCCGAATACGCGGTTACTACCTTTATGTGATTGTCTTGCTACTGGGTTTACCCGGTTGCGGGCTACACCCAAACATAAAGTGGTAGATGGTCAAAGATTATGTCAGGGCGGCTGAGATATTTTTACCGGCATCAACAGGCATTGATGATATTGAAGACCGGGGGTGTCTGATTACCCGTTTACATACCTTTCACCCGATTCGGTCACAGGCGGCAGGCCATTGTTTCTGTCGGATAATCAAGAGAGCGATAGAGGGAACAGAAGCGACGCCTTCGGATGCTGTGTTGCGCCTCTTCCGAGTTTTTTGATATACCGTAGCTTCCCGAACTCAGGAGAAATCGGAGGCGGCTATGGAATCGCAACCATCGACCACTCAGCAGAAGATTCATCGCTATCCCTGCCCCGGATGCGGGGCCGACCTCAACTTCGAACCTAAAGATGGCAGCCTCACCTGCCCCTACTGCGGGCGAACGGAGATCATTCCTCAAACCGACGATCAGGTTTCAGAGCGCGCTTATGAAGATTATCTGCACGCGCGCTCCGGTCAGATGACGACCCTCGCGCAAAACGCCATCGAGGTGAAGTGCGAAGGCTGCGGAGCATCGACTGCTTTCACGCCGCCGGAGGTCGCTGGCGATTGTCCCTTTTGTGGAAGGACGATAGTCGCGCAGCCGCGTTCAGCCGACCCGCTCGTAGCTCCCGAAGGTGTGCTTCCGTTTCAGGTGACGGTCGAGCAGGCGCGTGATGCGATCAGGAAATGGATTTCGAGTCGGTGGTTTGCTCCCAACGCTCTCAAGCGACTCGCTTATCAACAATCAATCGGAGGCGTGTATCTTCCCTTCTGGACTTACGACTCGCACACGACGACTCTTTACAGAGGCCAGCGCGGAGAGCATTACTACGTTGATGAGACCTACACCGAAACCGACGCTCAGGGCAACCAGGTTACGAAGACTCGTCGGGTTCAGAAGACGCGATGGTATCCCGCATCGGGAAGTGTGTCGCGCTGGTTCGATGATGTGCTTGTGCCTGCGACCAAATCCGTAGCTTCGACGCGGCTGACCGCGCTTGAGCCATGGGATTTGAAACTGCTCAAGGCTTACGATCCCGTTTTCCTGGCGGGGTTCAAAGCGCAGCGATATGAAATCGATCTGCCTCAGGGCTTCGAGGTCGCAAAGCAGAAGATGGCTCCGACAATCGAGAGCGATGTTCGCAGCGATATCGGCGGCGACGAGCAGAGGATCGAGAGCCTCAAGACTTCATACTCGGCGATCACCTTCAAGCACATACTTCTGCCGGTCTACATCGGGGCATACAGGTTCCGCGAAAAAGTTTATCAGGTACTGGTCAATGCCCGGACGGGCGAGGTTACGGGCGAGCGGCCTTACAGCTTCTGGAAGATATTCTTCTTCGTGCTGATGATCCTGGCCATCATCGCCGTGATCGTGTACTTCACCGGCAAATGAGTCTTCAGTTTACGGTTTTCAGTTTTCAGCCGGAAGCTGACAACCTAAGACTGAAAGCTTTTTCCGATGTAGAATCCTCGTTATAATTCCGACTGACGAACTGAACCGACTTTGGAGAAAACATGGCGAGCGGAGAATTGAGAGACATTGCCGGGAAGGTCGAGCGCGGCAAACGGCTCACGTTTGAAGACGGAGTTCGCTTATTCGAATCCCACGACCTGACCCAGGTGGGCGCGATGGCTGACACTGTGCGCGAGCGCATCAACGGCGACCTGACTTATTACAACGTCAACCGACACATGAACTACACCAACGTGTGCATATCGGATTGCGCCTTCTGCGGATTCTACAAACGGGTGCGCGATCCTCAGGCCTACGAGTGGTCTGTCGAAGAATGCGTCGATGTCGCGCGCAAAGCCTACGAAGAAGGCGCGCGCGAACTCCACATCGTCGGCGGTCTCCACCCGCGATGGCAATTCGATTACTATTCGCAGATGCTCAACGCTCTCAAGCGCAACTTCCCGGATATGCACCTCAAAGCGTTCACGATGGTCGAAATCGATCACCTCACGCGGATATGCAGGATGACGGATGAAGAGGTCATCGATGGATTGATCGCGGCGGGCCTCGACAGTTGTCCGGGCGGAGGGGCCGAGATTTTCCGCGAGCCTACGCGAAGTCGAATCTGCGCGCACAAGACTTCAGGACAGCGTTGGCTTGAGCTTTCAGAAAAAGTTCACCGTCGAGGAATTCCCACCAACGCCATCATGCTCTACGGGCATATCGAGTCTTACGACGACCGCGTAGATCACCTCGTCCGCCTGCGCGAACTTCAGGACAAGACCGATGGGTTCAGGTGCTTCATCCCGCTCGCCTTTCACCCCGAGGGGACCGATCTTGCGCACCTGCCCGGCCCTTCCGGCATCGATTCGCTCAAGACGATAGCTGTCTCGCGTCTGATGCTCGACAACATTCCGCACATAAAAGCCTACTGGGTGATGCTCGGAAAACATCTGGCTCAGGTCGCGCTGCGGTTCGGAGCCGACGACCTCGACGGCACGATCAATCACGGCGGCTCGCTGATGGAATCCTATCTGGCTGAAGGCAACCGGAATTTTCTCACAAGCGCGGAGATAGAAGAAATGGTGCGCGGCGCAGGCCGCGTGCCTGTCGAAAGAGACACGCTCTACAATCCAATCGAGAGAAAAGACGCCGAGCCGAAAACCTCTCGCCGCCAGCTTCAGGTCGTGGAATCGAACTGCGCTACAGACGCTCAGGATGTCGCGCCGGGTTGATCCGGCTCACTGCGTCTGAAGTTGACCCACTCGCTTTACTGCCTGCTTTCTGTCTTCATCATCTGCCGGAGCCAGAGCCATGTATCTCAGGTACTCATCAATGGCCTGCTGCCTGCGGCCCAGTCGATCATAAACCCAGGCGAGTCGCAGCCGGACGGGAGCAAAATTTGGCGAAGAATCGTCGCTGGCTTTCTCGAACATCGCCCGCGCTTCCTCATATCGCTCGCGGTTGAAATAGAACTGTCCGGCATAAAACCATCCGACCGCGCGCGGGTTGACTTCAATCGACTCAAGAAGCTTTTCTTCCGCGAGTCGGAAATCCTTTCGCTGTTCATGCAGAAGTCCGAGGTTGGTCAGTATGGTCCCTTTGCCGAAGGTGTCTGTCACTGCCGTCGTTCCGCGCTCCAGCCAGTTTATCGCTTCATCCAGACGGCCCGATCGCGAAGCGAAGAAGCTCAGGCTGAGGTAAGGAGCCGCCAGAGATGGATCGAGTTCCAGAGCGCGGCGCGCTTCGGCCTCGGCCTCGCGCGGCCATCCGAATTCGAAATTGGTCTGAGCGAGAGTCGCATGGCTGCAAGCCAGATCGGGCGCGACCGCCACGCAGTTTCGGAAAACCGAAAGCGAGTTGTCCCACGTGCGGCTATGGCGAATGCCTGCCACGCCCCAGACGCCGATGAGAACGCAGACGACGGTTGCGGCTGCGATACGGCCTGAAAGCCTGAACGGTTTTCGCGCGGCAAGCCATTCGACCCCTGCGGCGACTGCCAGGCAAAATCCCATCGAAGGCAGATAGAGGTATCTCTCCTGAATGCGATACTCAGGCTGGAACTTGTAGATCGCCATCAGCGCAGGGAGCAGGCTTGCCAGAAACCACACCGATGAAAACCATAAATCTCGCCTGCGGCTCAATGCCACTGCGGCTCCGATCGCCGCAACCAGCGCGAGCGAAATGATGAACTTCAGGTCGACGACTGAGCGAACCAGTTCGAAATAGTGCTGATAGCTGTAGCCCCATGGCACGATCATCAGTTGCAGGTATTTCAGAATCGCAGGCGGGATGCTCAACAGCGATTGAAAAGGAGATTCATCCGCCCTGCTTCCACTTTGTCCGAGCGCGTTATGGCGCATCAGGAAGTAAACGAGAGTGGATGCCGCAAACAGCGCAGAGATTTTTGCCGCGCTGCTGATCCGTCGTTTGAGCGGAACAGGCTCCCGGACATCGATTATTTCAAAATAGAGGATGACCAGCGGAAGAGCTACAGCAACCTCCTTGCTCATCAGCGCCAGGAAATAGAATGCGGTCATCAAGGCGAGAAACCCGGCTCGCTTCTCTTCTCTGTATCTGAGGTAGAAGTAGAAAGCTGGCAACAGAAACAGAGAGGCCAGCGGGTCGGTCACGCCTGAAACCCATGCTACGGATTCGACGTGGACCGGATGGGTGGCAAACAGGCAGGCGGCGACGCTCGACAAACTGCGACGCGAGGTCAGTTTGTTGAGCGTCACAAATAAAAGCAGCGTCACCGCCGAGTGAATCACCACGTTGACCAGATGCCAGCCCCAGGGAGAGGAACCGAAAATCCAGTAGTTGATCGTGAAGAGCGCCGTAAACCATGGCCGGTAATAGTTATCGACAGAAAAAGAAATATCGTTGGTGAACGCCCACACGCTGGTGGTGAATGCGAGAGGCAGGTTCGTCACATCCTTTATGAAGTTGTTGGCAAGCACCTGACTTCTGTCATCGGTGGCAAAGCCGTTCCAGAGCGTGTTGACTGTCGCCAGAAAAGCGAGCAGCGGCGGAGCAAGAACGCAGATCAGGCTCGCGCGCCGGGCAGAAATGTCTTGCCCTGCTTCCTGCTGACGATTTTCAGAGGGTGACCTGTGCGAGTCAGGCTTTGATTCCGCGCGCCGGGCGCGGGTTCTCGTGCGTTTGGCCATAATGAGCAAGCAATGATAAAAGACTTGTTCTTCTGTTACAACTCTCGATCAATCAATGCGGGCTGCAACGGTTTCGAAAATGTGTTTAACAGGAGTCGAACTTCATTAGAATAGTTTTGCTCCTGTCGGGCCGGGTTGTTATAATGCGCCGTTCGAGCAAGAGTGATTTACACTCTTCGGAGGAAGAATGGGCGATTCAATAGTTTTGAGTTCTCCGGCTGTGCCCAAGCAGGCCCGGAGCAAACAGACCAGAGAAAAAATACTTCAGGCCGCAAAACAGCTTTTCCAGGAACTCGGCGAAGCGGGTGATGAGATACTTGTCGATCTTGGCGAGCTGGTCGATCCAGTCCTGCTTGTTCTGGTGGTGCGACAGGTGGTGATGGCCGTCGTTGACGCCGACCTGCGGATAGCTGCGGTTGCTCCCCTCGTTGGCCAACATGAACGTCGCCACGCGGGTGGAATCCGTCTGCAGGGCCAGGTGCAGCAGGTCGAACATCTGCCGGATGTGCTCGTCGGTCTCCTTGGGAACCCCGTCCGGCTC
>CAZPQE010000168.1:0-12231 GCA_964588615.1 uncultured Clostridia bacterium
CCGGTGCGATGCGCTCGACTGTATGCGCCGGGATGGAGAAACCAATGCCGGCGTTTGCGCCACTGGGGCTGAGAATCGCCGTGTTTACACCGATCACTTCGCCGGCCAGATTGAAAAGTGGTCCGCCGGAGTTACCCGGATTGATCGACGCATCGGTCTGTATCGCTTCGCCGATAAAGCCCAGGAGCCGGCCACGCTCAAGGTCAACGGCAGAGCGGTCGCGCTCCAAATCGATAAAGGCTATGTGAGCATCAACCGCGTGTGGAAGCGAGGCGATGTAATAGATCTGCGAATGCCTATGCCTGTTCGCCGAGTGGTGGCCAGAGAAGAGGTCATAGCCGACCGGGGACGTGTGGCCTTGCAGCGCGGCCCTGTGGTTTACTGCGCCGAGTGGCCTGACAATCCCAACGGGCATGTGCGCAACCTCATGCTCGCAGACGACGTGAAGATGACCTCGGAGTTCAGGCCCGACCTGCTCAATGGGGTCACGGTCATCAGAGGCAGGGCCGTCGCTCTGGCTTACGACAAGGAAGGCAGGGTGACGCGCAGCGAGCAGGATTTCACGGCGATTCCATATTATGCATGGGCGAATCGCGGCGCGGGAGAGATGATCGTCTGGATTCCCACAAGCGAATCGAGCGCGCGTCCGCTGCCGCTGCCGACTATTGCCTCGACGAGCAAGGTTCGAGCATCGGGCGGTCGGAATCAGCGAACGATAAACGATCAGGCCGAGCCTCTGTCGTCGAGAGACGGATCGAATTCATACTTTCACTGGTGGCCGAGGAAAGGAACAGTCGAATGGGTGGAGTACGCATTCGAGAAAGAGGCCACAGTGTCGGAGACCGAGGTCTACTGGTTTGACGACACCGGCGCGGGAGAGTGCCGCGTGCCTGCAAGCTGGCGAGTGTTTTACCGCGAAGGCGATCAGTGGAAACCCGTCGAAGCGGCTCAGTCCTACGGAGTCGAGAAAGACAGATACAACCGCGTCGCGTTCAAGGCGGTGACGACTACCGGGCTGCGGCTCGAAGTCACTATGCAAAAGGAGTGGTCTGCCGGAATTCAGGAATGGAAAGTCTCTCACCGCCAGTGAGACGCTTTGAATGCCCGACCGCCGCTGGCGCAATCAAGCTCCTGCTTGCCCTCGGGCTACTGAGCGCGGCATTCATCCTCTTTGCCTCGATCCGCAGCCGACAGTTTCGCCGTTGCGCTTCACCTGGCCGGCCATAGGTTGATTCAGCGCGATGGAAGCGCGAGGAGCGGTTCGCATCAGCGAGACCATACTGTCGTTCGCAGCGCGACGACTCGTCCTCCGGGCGACCTGCATCGATCAGGAGCCGACCACCTTGTTGCGGAGGATGCCGATCCCATCGATCTCCACTTCGACCGTGTCTCCCGGTTTCATCGCGCTGGTCGCGCCCGGCGTGCCGGTGTAGATGACATCGCCCGGAAGCAAAGTGGCGTACTGGCTGGTGAAGCTGATAATGGCCGGAACATCGAACAGCAGATCGCTGAGTAGTTGCGACTGTTTCACTTCGCCATTGACGCGAGTCTGAAGGCGGGATTTTTTGTAATCGAGACCGGTGACTATGACCGGGCCGAGCGGGGCGAAAGTATCAGACCCCTTGGCGCGCCACCATTGCAGGTCTCCGCGCTGCCAGTCGCGCTCGCTCACGTCGTTGCCGCAGGTGTAGCCTAAGACATAATTACGGGCCTCTTCCGCCGAGACTCGCCTTGCCCGGCGGCCTATGACTATCACGAGTTCGCCTTCGAAGTGAAGGTTGCGCGAGCCGGGCGGAATTACTATATCGCCGCCCGGCGCGGCCAGCGACGTGAGAGGTTTGAAGAAGAGTTCAGGTTTTTCAGGCGGGCGCTGGCTGCCCAGGTGGCTCCTGTAGTTGAGCCCCACGGCCAGAATCTTCGTAGGCTCGCAGGGCCACAGCAGTCTGACATCCGCGAGTTTCACCTTCGCGCCGGTCTCTGCTCTGGCATCGAAGAGCCCGCCGCGCATTTGTTTGATCGTCTCGCCGTCGAGGATTCCGTAGGACGTTTTTCCTCGATGTTCATAACGCGCGTACTTCACCACGCCCTGGGCCGATGCCCGGCTCCAGAGCAGGGTTGACGCAGCCAGGCCGGATAAGAAATCTCTTCTGGAACATCCCATACATCCTCCCTGCAAATTCGTCGAGGTTTCGGATGGTCTCGGTTCATTCTCCCTTTCGCCGCCGTCTCGATTCTCTCAGGAGCTTTCTTCTCACAGGTCTCGTCGAGTCACGGAAAATGCCGGATATATTTTGCCTCTTTTCGCTTTCAGCTTTCGCCGAGTCGGGAATGAGCCTGCGCGTCGTTCGAGCGACACAGGTTCCTTCTTACCAGTCAGCCGGTCGGTTTGTATAGTATTTGGATATTCTGCGTCAAGAGGCGCGCGCGATGGCGCGATTGACAGCCCCCGTTTCGGTTGTGTACTCTCTATCGGTTGAGCAGAGCAGGTTTGAAACATCCTTAGAGCCTCAAGCTCAATCACAGGACGGAACCTGAGCAGGTTCGAAACGCTGTTTGTTGAATATCAAGACGGAGGTATTGAGTGGCAAGGATAATGGTTCACGATAACGAGAATATTGAAAGCGCGATTCGCCGCTTCAAACGAGCAGTAGCCCGCGAGGGCATCATCACCGACACCAAAAAGCACGCCTTTTATCTCAAACCCGGAGAACGACGACGCCTCAAATCACAGGTCGCAAGACGGCGAGCCCGAAAGAGCCTCAAGAAACGTCCGAGCGAAGAGTAAACCGCCTGCATCGCAGGAGACAAGGCTTCGATGGCCCCCGGCTAACTGTCGGGCGCGGCCATAGGCGTTTGAGCGCCTCCTGCAACTCTGCGCGGGTCTCTTCCTCTTTTTCGCTGGCCACTGCTTCCCTCAGAGCCGCTATCGCCCGCTTGTCGCCGATATCGGAGAGCGCAAGCGCGGCTGCTGTCTTCACTATCCTCGATTCATCCCTGAGCAGATTGATGAGCGGGTCGACGGCCTGCCGGTCTTTCAACTGGCCCAGCGCAGTGGCCGCAGCCGTTCTCACGTCGGGAGCGTCGTCTTTGACCATTTGCAGAAGGTGAGCCGACGCGCGCTGATCCTTGATCGAGCCGAGTCCTAAAGCCGCTGCTCCCCGGACGCTGGAACTGAGGTCTTTGAGCGCGGCTATCAGAGAATCGACTGCGCGGTGATCGCCCACCTGTCCCAGCACGCGGGCGGCAGCGGCGCGCACGAAAGCCACTTCGTCGCGCAGCAGCCCGACCAGAGGATCGACCGATCTCTTGTCGGCAAGCGGCCCGATCGCGTTTGCAGCGGCGGCCCTCACATCGGCGTCCGGGTCTTTGAGCGCGAGTATGAGAGGTTCGACCGCGCGGGCGTCTTCCAGATAGCCGATCTGTTCGACCGCCTCGCGCCGCTCTTCGGCAGTCCGGCTCCTGAGCTTCTCCAGCAGCGCAGCGAGATCGTCTTTCTTCTGAACCTGAAAGTCCGGCGCGTTGCGGGCGACGCTCATCCGCCCATCAAAGCCGCTGTCGAGCAGAAGAAATGCCAGAACCATCACTGCTTTCATAAAACCAGACTCCAGACTTAACCCCCGAACAGTCCGCCGAGTTTTTCGGCCACGCTGCCCGCGCCGATCTTGCCGAGGTATTCCTGAATCTGCTGAGGATTGTTCTTTATGTAATCAAGCACCGCGTCGATTGCCTGATTGGCTTTTTCCTCATCAAGGCCGACCTTCGATGTTAGCAGAGAAACCAGTTGCTCTTTCATATCGTGTCCTTTCTTTTTCAAATGATCTGACGAAGAAAACTCTCGCCCGCCTGCAACTCAATCCCGAAATTTTCGGCAACCGTCTGTCCGATGTCGGCAAGCGACGAGAGGGTTCCGAGATCGACTCCGGCCCTCGCCCTGCGCCCCCAGGCCAGCACCGGAACATACTCGCGCGTGTGATCGGTCGAAGCGTCGCCCGGATCGCAACCGTGATCGGCGCTCAGTATCAGCAGGTCGTCATCCCGCATTGCGTTTTGAATCTCAGGCAACCGCTCATCGAATCTTTCGAGCGCGCGGGCATAGCCTTCGACATCGTTGCGATGGCCGTATAGCATATCGAAATCGACCAGGTTGGTGAAGATCAATCCGCGCGGCGTACTTTCGAGCGCGCGAAGAGTCTGATCGATGCCTGCTTGGTTGTTTCCCGCCTTGAGCTCACAGGTCGTTCCGCGATGGCAGAATATTGAGCCGATCTTGCCCACAGCGGCGACTGCAAGCCCCGCCGCTTTCATCAGGTCTAGCAGCATCGCTTCAGGCGGATCGATTGCGTAATCGTGACGGCCTTCGGTGCGCCGAAAATCGCCCGGCTCTCCGACGAACGGGCGGGCGATGACGCGCCCGACCTCATCCCGCCCCGTAAGCTGACGGCGCGCAATCTCGCACCAGCGATAAAGCTCTTCGAGCGGGACCAGGTTTTCATGCGCGGCTATCTGAAACACGCTGTCAGCCGAGGTGTAAACGATCGGGCTGCCGGTTCGCATGTGCTCCTCGCCGAGTTCTTTGATTATCTCAGTCCCCGAAGCCGGTTTGTTGCCGATGACTTTTCGACCTATAGCTCGCTCGAAAGGCTCGATTACGCGAGGAGGGAAACCCTGCGGGTAAGTCGGAAACGGGCGGGCAGTGATGATGCCGCTCATCTCCCAGTGCCCTGTGGTGGTGTCCTTGCCGCGCGATCGCATGGCCGCGCGCCCGAACGCGCCCGCAGGATTTGCGACCGAAGCGACAGGCAGTCGTCGAATGTTGGCCAGCCCCATCGCTCGAAGATTGGGTATGCTGACTTCGCGCCCGCCCAGAACGTGGCCCAGCGTGTCTGCGCCCGCATCGCCATAGTCCCCGGCATCGGGCATCTCGCCTATGCCGAGGCTGTCGAGCACGATCAAAACTATCCGATTGAATGACATCTTTTTCTCTCCGCTCGATTCTACGTCGGCAGACATCGATACATCAATCCGCGATCCGCAGATTTCGCAGATGGTTTTCAAACTGCGTTTATCCGTCTTCAATCTGAGTAATCTGTGGATTCAGTTTCTATCCCCAAGCCCGTGTCGCGCGCCGCACAGTTTGCACGCGGTCGGAGTCTCCGAGTTATCGACCGAGTGCTTGATCGGTTTGACCGCGCGCAGATAAGCGAACATCGCTTTGATGTCTTCATCCGTCATGTTGCGATAGACCATCCAGGGCATGATGGAAGAGAGCTTGCGGGCTTTCACCTGACCCTTTCGTATCGCTTCGATGAATGTCGCCTCATCGTAATATGAAATACCCGAAGCGTCGGGCGTGATGTTGACGGCGGCGACTTCTCCCGCGGGCGTGTTCAATATGAATCCGCCCGCAAGGTCGAGCTCTGCGATTGGCTGGCCCTGCTTTTGCGGTGTGTGACAGTCGCGGCAGCTTGCAAGAGTGAGTATGTGCTCGCCGCGTTTGACCGGATCAGTCAGATCAGGCGCAGGGACGGGCGCGGTTATTGGTTCGGGCGCGCTGTTCATAAGCCGGTTGACGGGAAAATCGATTTCAGAACGCGGAACAGAATTTCGCACTGCCGGAATCCCTCGAAGATAAACTATCACCGACGCGAGGTCTTCGTCGGGCAGGTGTCGATAGTTCAGGTAGGGCATGATGGGAAAGATCGCGCGCCCGTCGCGGCTTATGCCTTCGCGGATCGCGCGGGCCAACATATCATCAGTCCAGTCGCCCGCGCCGGTTTCCTTGTCGGGCGTGATGTTGGGGGCGAAAAGTTTTCCCGGCCCTCCGTCAAACGGAGCGCCTGCCCCTTTGCGGCTTTCGATTATGGGAGCGCCCGGCTGATCCCAGTCGCGCTCGGAATGACAGTCGAGGCATCCGAGAACGCCTTCGACCAGATAACGCCCGCGAGCCATCCGTTCGGGCGTGCTCTCGAATTTTCTATCGGTCAGCGCGCGCGCGCGCGGGCCGATGATCGGTCGCCAGCCTGTGGTGAAGGTGATGCCTGCGGCGATCAGCCCCAGCAGGACTATCAATGAGATTCCGAGCTTTCGTTTTCGCGTCAAGGTTTCCTCCTCTGTCGAGCAGGCTGCCCGACTGCGGTTTCCCGGATTGGTGGTGATGAAAATGTAATGCTTCCAGTTCAGCTTTGCCGCGTAGCGGCTCTTGAGTGTAGCCGCTCACTGGTGCGCGGACCCGCCAGCGCGGATGTCCTCGTCGCGCGAGCGACGGCTGAATTAGCTCAATCGTCGCTCGCGCGACGGGGATAAACAAACTCAACGGTTCCCGGCGTTGAAACGCCGGGCTAAAGTCACAGCGCCGCTACGCGGCAGTTCCATCAGCATTACTTTTTCATGACCACCCCCGGATTTTCGCGCTTTCAGGGCATGAACAGGCTGGCAGCCTGTTCTGCCTTCCATAGCATTGAGCGATCTGACGGTCGCTCGTTTTACACCCTGCGACAGCCGGTGTCAATGGCTGAGAGCAAGCCTTCGTCGCACCAGTTCCTTCATCGCCGCATATAATCTTTCGAGCATCGGCCCGCGCTCCTGGCTGCATAAGCCGATAGCTTCGAGCGTCAGTTCATCGAGCAGGCGGCGATCATCGCGTCCGGTCTCTTCGAAGATCGAAAACGCTTCCCTTCGCGCGATGGCTTCGAATGCCGCTTCGAGGTTCTTCTTCAACTGCGGAGGCAAGCTTCGCGGATCGGGTATGAGAATGCGTTCGGCCACGCGCACATCGATATCGGCGATGGCCTGCGCGCCGGTCATCTGACGACAGGTTATCTCGGCGTAATATCGCGCCCAGGTCGAATTGAGCAATGCCGCAAGCGCGAGAGTCGATGATTTTTCTTTCGGAAAGATGCCGTAGAGTTTCTTGTCTTCGAAGACGCGAGCGCGGTTTAGCGCAACCACCCATCGCTCGCCCACCTTCGACGGGAAGATGAGCGGC
The DNA here is from genome assembly GCA_964588615.1 of uncultured Clostridia bacterium. GTDB lineage: Bacteria > Acidobacteriota > Blastocatellia > UBA7656 > UBA7656 > UBA7656. Next base: position 6,986 of record CAZPQE010000168.1, read on the forward strand.
GCAGGCTTCATCCCTCGCGCCACCGCGTACCACTCGCGTCGCCCCGCGCAGGTGGGCCGCAGATCGTAGCCCGCGCTCTCGCCGCTGAGGATGTAATCAAGCGCGTGCGTGCCTGCGATCTCCGCCCGCCGGTCGGCGCAGTGAAAAAAGAGTTTACTGGTCTCGCCGCGACGGATGACGAACCCTGAGATTTCCTTGAGCGAAAACAGAACCGGCGCGAGATATCGTGATTCGACAAGATGCTGCGCCCCCAGCCCGTCTTCAACGAGAGTCAGACAGGAAGCGTCGCGCCCGCCGGAGGAAACCGCTTTGAGATAAAAGAACTCGTTTGCGCCCGTCGTCAGCCCGCGCCGAACCCGCGCCACATCGCTCAGAGCAAGAAGTTTTTTATCATCTGAGTTCGCGCCTTTCACATAAAAGAATTCGTTGGCTCCGGTCTTCATTCCGAACCGCACGCGGGCCAGGTCTGAGAGGCGACGCAATCGCTCGCCGCCGCTGTCGAGTATTTCGAAGAACACATCATCGGCGCGAAGGTGGCGGCCCCACATCGCGCCTTCCATTGACTCGCCGAGCAGATCCGACTGACGCGCGATCCTCACCCGATGAGTCGAAGCCTTCTGCGACCGCTGCGCATTTTCTATGGCGAGAGCGAAATCACACGCGCCGTCGCCGACGGATGAAAAAATCTGATCGAGCGGTTTGAGGAGTTGAACGAAGCGGACTCGGTTCGACGCCCTCGCCCGTTCATCGGGTTCGCGCTCAAGCACGGTGATCGTGGTATTGACCGAGGCGTCGGAGAAAAAACTTTCGACGGCGGATTCAATTATGGCCAGGATGCGAAAGTTACTGAGCAGAAATTCGCGCAGCGCAGCGCCGTAGCCTGCATCGAGCCAACTGCTGGCGGTCAGAAAAACCAGTCTTCCATTCGCTTTCAAAAAGCGCGCGGCATGGGCGAAGAAGTAAACATAGATATCCGATCTGCCTGACCATCGGGGCCAGAAGATTTCAGGCGAAGCGAGGCGATCCGCTTCGAGTCGCTCTTCGATTTTTCGCTTGTCTTCGCGCCCCATGACTTCGTGGCGGATGTAGGGCGGATTCCCGATCAGGGCATCGAATGTCGGAGGAAACTTCAAACCGCCCGGCTGCGCGCCCGGCTCTATGTCGAAAAAATCCGCGCAGACGATCTGCGCGCCCGCGGCGGCAGCCAGACGCGCGGCATGAGGAGAGCGATCCGCGCCGAAAAGATCGAAGCGAGCGCGAACGGATGCGAGTGATTTTTTTATTCGCAGCGATTCTTCGAGCAGTCTTCCATCGCCGCAACTCGGATCGAACACTTTGTCGCCGGAGGCGCGCACGGCGAAGGCAGCAAGCAGGCGGGCGACTGCGGCGGGCGTGTAATGCTCGCCGTAGCGATGTTTTTCGTCTCTCTGATAGCTCATCGCTGCTTGATGATCGGCCAACCGGCTCTCTACAATCGAATGCGCGATAACTTTATCAACAACCATTGCGATGATCAAAGACAGCATAGCCGAGCGACTCAGGAAAAAAACCTTCACGCCTCACCCGGCGCTCCGCAACGCTCACGCGCAGACGATAGCAGGCACGCTCATCCCTCGCCGCGCGCCGCTGCTCGATCAGAAAACTGTGGCGAGATATTTCGACACCGCCCCCGGCGTCCGAGTGCTGGCGCACTGCGCGTGGCAGGAGAAGTCGAGGCCGACCATCATCGTCGTGCATGGGCTGGAAGGGTCGAGCCTGTCTCCTTACATGCGCGGGACGGCAGAAAAGGCTCTGGCAGCCGGTTTCAACGCCATTCGACTCAACGTGCGCAACTGCGGAGGAACGGCTCATCTGGCCGAGACCCTTTATCACGCCGGGCTGACGGATGATCTCCGCGCGGTGATTTCGGAACTCATCGAGCGCGACGGTTTGAATGATATTTTCGTCGTCGGGTTTTCACTCGGCGGCAACATCGCGCTCAAACTCGCGGGCGAATACGGCGCAGAGCCTCCGCGCCAGTTGATAGGCGTCTGCGCCGTATCGCCTTCGATTCATCTTTCGAGTTGCGCTGACGCCATCGGGATGCGCTCGAACATGATTTATCACCTGCGGTTTCTGAGGGCGCTCAGAAGGAGCGTGCGCATCAAGGCTCAGTTGTTTCCCGACCGCTACGACGCATCGCTGCTTGGCGGGGTGCGCACGATACGCGAATTCGACAATCGCTTCGTCGCCCCGCACTGGGGTTTCCGCGACGCCGAGGATTATTACTCGAAAGCCAGCGCGCTCGGGCTGATCGCTCACATTCGAATACCTACGCTCATACTTCATGCCAAAGACGATCCGTTCATTCCGTTCTCTCCGTTCGAGGGACGCGAAATAAAAGAGAACCCTTCGGTGTTGCTTATCGCATCGGAACGCGGAGGCCACGTCGGTTTCGTCTCCGCGCGAGCGAATGGAGAGAATCTTTTCTGGTATGAAACGATGATTATGGAATTCGTCAGGCTGACGGCAGAGGAACGGCCCCATCGATAGTTCGACCACAACTGACAATCGCCCGATTAAAGGTTATATTCCTTCTTCGGCTTTCGGGCCGAAAGAAAGACCATCAGAGGAAATGCATGATCGAATTCGCCATCGGCGTGGCAAAAGAAGCGGGCCGTCTTCTTCGAGACCGGCTCGGCACTCGAATCGACATAACCCACAAGGGAGCCATCAATCTGGTGACAGACGTTGACCTTGCGAGCGAACGACTCATACGCGACCGCATAGCCACCCGGTACCCGCGCCATCAGGTGTTGGCCGAAGAGAGCGGGCTGAGCGAAAGCAGTTCGGAATATCGCTGGATAATCGATCCGCTCGACGGGACGACCAACTACGCGCACGGCTATCCGGTTTTCTGCGTTTCGATAGCTCTCGAATACAAAAGCGAAATCATTTCAGGCGTGGTGTACGATCCGATGCGCGACGAGCTTTTCGCCGCCGAGCGCGGCGCGGGCGCGACTCTCAACAACCGTTCGATCCGGGTGTCTGCGACCGCAGAGCTTGTCCGCAGTCTGCTCTCGACAGGTTTCCCTTACGACATCCGCACATCGAGTTTGACGAACCTCGACCACTGGGCGAACTTCGCCATGAACGCGCAGGCATTGAGGCGAGACGGCGCAGCGGCTCTCGATTTGTGTTATGTGGCATCAGGTCGCTACGACGGATTCTGGGAATTGAATCTGGCGACGTGGGACATGGCAGCAGGCGCGCTGATAGTTCAGGAAGCAGGCGGGAGAGTGAGCGATTTTGCTGGCGCAGAGTTCGACCCGTACAAACCGGAAGTCATCGCAAGCAACGGATTGATTCACGACCGCATGATAGAAGTGCTGGCGATGACCGGCTCCGGCAGGTAAACTCGCTATTGAGCCTTTCATGATGATTTTGGAGTAGAGGCGATCGCGCTCGCCAGCGCGTAAGGCCAGATGCGCGGCGGCAAGCGGCAGACAGATGAGCGAACCGACGACTATCGCCCAGAAGGTGAAGATATGCTTACGGGCGACGCGCTTGACGATGAGGTTCCAGAGCCTATGCAGCAGAGCGGCGACGAGTATGAGCGCAAGGACCGACAGAGGCATGTGCTTATCTCGAATCTTCCACCGCAGCGATTCAATCATTCGCGCGCCAGCGGACGGCTCAGATCGAGCAGCATTACGGTTGCAGATTGTGGGCAGGCGCTTCGGAACTCGACTGAAGATTGAACCTCCGGAGGCGCGTCGCTGCGATTGATCTCGCGGAATCCGAATCGCGGAAAAAATCGCGCGGCAGTCGACGTCAGCAGCACGACCGTTTTGAAGCCGTCCGCGTATCCCTCGTCGAGCAGTCGTCGAACCACCTCCTGCCCCAATCCCGCGCCGCGCTCAGAGCGGCAGACGGCGACCGAGCGCAGCAGCGCCGTTGAGCCGTATCCTTCGAGGGCGGCGCACGCGGTCAGTTCGCCATTGCGAAAGGCGAGCAGAAAGCCGTCGGCAATATCTTCGACGCCTTCGAGCGGAAGATCAGACTCGTTCAGCAGCCGAGTGATTTGCGGCAAATCCGATTGCGTTGCTTTTCGATAAATAGGTTCGATCAATTCTGGTTTCCTCCGTCAGGCGATCAGGATCATTCGCTCTGCGCTGATCGAAATCGCTTGAGTTCTTTGCTATAGGCATCATTCACGTCGTCGGTGAAGCACACGAACATCACCTTTTCTATCTCCGCGTGAGATTCGAGAAATCGGGCCGTCTCCGAGATGGCTATCTTCGCCGCCTGCCTGACAGGAAATCCGTAGACTCCGCAACTGATGGCCGAAAAAGCTATCGTTTTCAGATTGTGCCTCGCCGCAAGCTCAAGGCTTGAGCGATAGCACGACGCCAGCAACTCAGGTTCTTTCTGATGGCCGCCTCTCCACACCGGGCCGACCGTGTGGATGATATGCTTTGCCGCAAGATTGTATCCGCGAGTGATCTTGGCCTCTCCGGTCCTGCACCCGCCGAGCAGGCGGCATTCGTGGAGGAGATCAGGCCCGGCAGCGCGATGTATCGCTCCGTCGACTCCTCCTCCTCCGAGAAGCGAACTGTTGGCGGCGTTGACTATCGCATCGACGGCGAGACGGGTGATATCCTCTGGCGCGATTTCCATTCTGTCGTAGATTGTCATAACAAACTCACCTGATAATCGAGGACATCCCGCGCCTTGATGAATTCAGAGCGATTCCTGCTCTTGCCGGACAACGAATCGATTGCTTCGAGCAAATCCTTATCCAGCGTGATCGAGGTTTTGACTTTCACGGTCTCAAGATAATCCGTTCGTTCTGCCTCGTCAAATTCTGCAACACTGATTTTCCTTGTTTGGTTTAGATTGTCACAGCGATTGGCGACACCTATAATTCCGAGCCATGAGCTCGCAGCTTACTTTGAATTTGCCTGACGAAGTTGCGCAGCGGGCGATGCAGTACGCCGAATATGCCAGGCGCGATGTGAAGGAACTCATCACGGCGACTCTTGCGTTCACCCTGCCTTCGTTGGACACGATCGAGCAACTCCGCGCTATTGCGAAACCCCCTGACCGCGAATTGCTGGCGCTGACGAAATCACGCATGAAGCTGAAAGCTGACCGACGCTTGAGCAAATTGCTTGACCGCCAGCAGGCTGGAAAACTCAGCGACCTCGAACGAGCAGAACTAGCCTCGCTCATGCGCTTATATGAAATGGGACTGCTGCGTCAGT
>CAZPQE010000169.1:0-12229 GCA_964588615.1 uncultured Clostridia bacterium
AAGGAAATCGAAACCATCTCGGCCTGGGTCGATGGAGGCGCAGTCGAAGGCAATGCGCGCGATCTTCCTCCCTCGCCCCGGTTCACCGAAGGATGGCAGATCGGCAAGCCCGACGTTGTTCTATCGATGACCGAAGAATTCTCCGTCCCGGCTGAAGGCGTGATCCCTTACAAATATTTCGCCGTGCCTACCAACTTCACCGAAGACAAGTATGTGCAGTTTGCCGAGATTCGACAGGGCAATCGCCAACTCGTCCATCACATCATCGTAGATGTCCGCTATCCGGGAAGCGGCGCGCTGCCCCCGGCAGGCGAGATTACCCCTGAGCGACTGGCGGCTTCGCGTCAACAGGGCGGAGAGGCCGCGCGAGCAGGCGATTCCGATGGCCGCTTGGTGGGCTGGGCTCCGGGCGAAGCTCCTCTGATTCTGCGGCCCGGTCAGGCAAAACTGATCAAGAAAGGCTCCGTGCTTGTGTTTCAGGTTCACTACACCACGAACGGAGTCGCAGGCACAGATCGCTCAAGCATCGGATTGATATTTTCAAAAGCGCCGGTTGAAAAGCGCGTCATCACGGCGGGCGCTTTCGCTCGCAATCTGTCGATACCTCCCGGCGACCCGAACTATGAGTCGAAGTCTTCATTCACATTCAAGGAAGACAGTCACATCGATAGCCTGCATCCGCACATGCACATGCGAGGCAAGGATTTTTCCTATCGCCTCGTTTATCCGGACGGCGCGTCGAAACTGCTTCTTTCGATCCCACGATGGGACTTCAACTGGCAGATGACTTATTTCTTCAAAGAGCCTGTGGCCGCGCCAAAGGGCAGCCGGTTGGAGTGCGTGGCGCACTTCGACAATTCGGCAAAGAACAAATTCAATCCCGACCCGACCAAACTCGTCGAGTGGGGGCCGCAGACCTGGGAAGAGATGATGATCGGCTATTTCGATTACACGCTCGACAAACAAGACCTCCGGCTCAATGCCAAAGCCGGTTCCAAATAGGGCGCAGACGTACAACCGTCGGCCAGCCTGTTGATACTCTGAAGGCATGAAAATTTGAGGAGGCAGCAGGCTGGCCGACGACTGTACCTTGAGGAGGAGAGAATGAAACGCTGGCTCACGACATTTATCATCGCCTTTGCCGCTGCCGCGATTTTTATCGGCGCAAGCAGCGCCTACGAACCCGCAGCGCCCACCTTCGCAAAGGATGTCGCGCCCATAATCTTCAACAAGTGCGCCACCTGTCACCGCGCGGGCGAAGTCGCTCCCATGCCGCTCACCTCCTACGCGGAAGTGCGCCCGTGGAGCAAAGCCATAAAGGAAGAAGTCCTCGAACGCACTATGCCCCCCTGGTACGCCGATCCTCATACCTCGACTCTGAAATTCCGCAACGACCGCCGACTCACTCAAGCTGAAATCGACACCATAGTCGCGTGGGTCGATGCGGGAGCGCCAAAGGGAAAAGATTCCGACACGCCGCCGCTTCCCAAATTCACTCCCGGCTGGACATTCGGCGAGCCTGATCTGATCATCCCCATGCCCGTAGAATTCGAAGTGCCTGCCGAAGGCGAATTGCCCATGCAGAATTTCTATGTGCCTGTCCCCTTCGCCGAAGAGCGATGGGTCGAAGCTGTAGAGTTGCGTCCGGGAAATCCGGCAGTCGTGCATCACTCTATCGCAAACGTCGTGCGATTGCCCGAAGGGAGCAAACTCGTCAACGGTCGCGCCGTGAGAGACAACTCCGCGACTCCGGTCGATAATCGTTCGGCAAGAGAGACAGGGGGGTTGAGCGAAGGAGGGTCGCGCGAAGTTTTTCAAAGTCAGGACGCCTTCACTCGCGCCGGCGCGTTTAAGCTCGTCGGTCAGGCTCCTGGAAAAGGCTTCGAGCGCCATTTTCCCGGAACCGCCAAACGTGTGCCTCCCGGCATGTACTTTCAATTCAACATGCACTATCAGCCAACTGGCCGCTCTGAAAAAGATCGCTCGATGCTCGGTCTGTGGTTTTCGAAAACGCGCGTCACTCACGAAGTGCTGACCAAAGGAGTGACCGATAGAATATTCATCGGCGGCAAGGAACTGGTCGAAACCCGCACGATCAACGGCAAGGAAGTCAAAACGAGAGGCCGCATCCCCAACATCCCGCCCAACGCCGATAACTGGGAGATCGGCGGCGAGATGACGATCAAAGAAGCGATCACGCTTTACGCCTTCGCTCCGCACATGCACCTTCGCGGCAAAGATATCCGCTACACGCTCATCTGGCCTGACGGTCGCCAGCAGATACTCCTCGACGTTCCTCGGTTCGATTTCAACTGGCAACTGCATTATGAGCTTGAGCAGCCGTTGAAAATCCCCGCAGGCAGCCGACTCGTCGCCCTGGCTCACTACGACAACTCGATCCGAAATCGCTACAACCCCGCGCCCAACAAGGAAGTCTTCTGGAGCGAACAGAGTTGGGACGAGATGTTCATACCCTGGTTCGAGTACACCGTCGATAGCAAAGACCTGACGAAGGAAATAGCTAAAAAGCAGTAGGTGTTATTTGTCATTAGTCATTTGTTTGCGTTGATCGACAAAGGACGAATGATAAATGACAAGGGACAAATGACAATGATAATCGCGCTCTTACTCGCCCTCGTTTTATCGCAGCAGCCCGCCCAGCAGAGTCGTCCGACCGATCCGACCGATCCTATGCCGCCGCCCGATATGGATTATTTTCTCGGCGCGTGGACTTTCGAATGGAACGTGCCTGAATCGCCTCTCGGCCCTGCGGGCAAGATCAAAGGCAAAGAGACGTATAAGAAGATTCAGGCGACGACTTATGAAAGCGAGATAGAAGGCGAAGGCCCGACGGGCGCTTTCAAGGGGCGCGCCCGGATTTCCTATAACGAAAAAGTAAAACTTGTGACTCGCGCTGAAACGGGGCTGTTCGGCGTGACGGTTACGAAGACCGGCCCTATTGGGGGCGACCTCGGCGGCTATTACACCATTCACTGGGAGAGCGAGCCGATCAAAAAAGGCGGCAAGACGATAAAACTCAAAGGCAAGACTCTGATGTTGTCTCCAGCCTTCTATCGCTTGCAGGTTCAGATATCGATTGATGGCGGGCCGTGGACTAATTTCGGAAATCCATGGTTTCAAAAAGTCGATGCGAAACCTGCCGGGTAGATATTTGATGTACAGCAGGCTGCCAGCCTGTTGACTTCCTGAAATGATGAAAAGTGTTCGTAGTACCGGCCTTTAGCCGGAAAGTTACGCTACTGCAGCCTTCCGCCTGAAGGCGGGACTACAAACCTTTTCTGAGGAGCCTTATGGGAAAACCTAAAAAACAAAGCAATGAGCCGAATCTCTCAAGAAGAAACTTCATCGCCAAGGCAGCCATCACAGCGGGCGCGGCGGCCTCTCTCGGCGCAGGCAAAGCTTCGGCTTCGGACTCAGCGGACGCGGCGCGGCCAATAAAGATTCCTGATGAGTTCGCACTCGCAGCGAAAGCCGCGCCAGTGAAAGCCAATTTCCCTATGACCGGCGCGCAGGTCTTCGCCCGCATGTGCAAAGAAGAAGGGCTGGCCGCTCTCTTCTGCTGTCCGGGAAATTACAACGTCATAAACGCCATCGCGCAGGAAGGCATTCCCTCTTACTCAGGCCGACACGAGGGGGCGATGTGTCACGCCGCTGATGCTTTCATCCGCGTGACCGGAGAGATAGCCGCCTCATCGGGAACCGAAGGGCCGGGATTCTCGGATATGATATGCGCTATCGCCGCCGCCAATGCCGCGCGCACTCCTCTTCTCGTCCTCGCTTCGAATATGTCTATTCAGCAGGAAGACACCGAATCAGGGATTCAGCTTCAGTATCAACAACCCGCAACCGAAGGATTGAAGAAGTATGGCAAGCGGCTCCTCATCCCTTCGCGCATCTCCGAGTACACCGCTTACGCATTCCGGCAATTGAGGACGGGCGTGCCGCGTCCTGTCCACATAGATTTTCCGAGCGAGGTCTATCGCGCGCAGTTCAAGAGCGAATCCGATCTGACTTATTACTACGACAAGTCGCGGTATCGAACAGAGTCGAAGCCTCACCCCGCGCCGAAAGAAATTCAAGCAACGGTCGAAATGCTCAAACAGGCTGCGCGGCCTATGATAGTTTCCAGCAACGGAGTCTTTTACAGCCGCGCGTGGGATGCGCTCAGGAGTCTGGCGGAAAAAGCGCAGATACCCGTAGTCGAATCCGGCGCGATGAAAGGACAGTTCTCCGATGACTCGTCCCTGTCGGCCAACGCCGCTCCTTCGGCTCTCGCAAGCGCAGACGTGGTGATGCTAGTCGGTCAATACTGTATGCCGACCGTTGGTGAATTCGCCTTCGGGCCTAATACGAAATACATTCGCATAGACCCCGCGCCGGAAGACATAGGACGCAATCTGCCCATAGATATCGGAATAGTCAGTTGCGAGCGCGCGGCTCTGGAAGCCCTTTCCAGCCAGATGCCTGCAATCAAGCGCGATGCGTGGATTGCGGAGATCGCGGCGGCGCGAAAGAAATTCGAAGACGAACTCGATGTGATTTACAAACAGGGACTCGCCTACGCGGACTCTGTTCATCCGGCAGTGATAGCCAAAGAGTTGGGCGATTTCCTCTATCGCGGAAAGATTCCCAAAGAGCAGACGACCGTCGTATCGGGCGGATACGGGATAGCGCGGTATGTGAGGCGATGGCTTCGCGGATACCGACCGGGGCAGATTATGAACGGCGCGTATCAGTACGGAGCCATCGGGCCTGATGTCGGATATGCGATAGGAGTAGCGGCTGCCGTCCGCCATGGCATAAGCGTGCAGAAACCTTATCAGGGACACCCCGTCGTGTGCGTGACGGGCGATGCCGGATTCGGATACACGGCGATGGAGATGGAGACGCTCGCGAAGTACCGGCTGCCTGTGATCGTGATCGTTTACAACAACAACGCATGGGGAACGTGGAACGGCAATCGAAGCAATGCGGTCACGTTGAGCCTTCAGTTGTTTCAGGAAAACGTCCGCTACGACAAAGTGGGCGAAGCTCTCGGCGCGCACGGCGAATACGTCACGCGCCCGCAGGATTTTCGACCTGCGCTCGAAAGGTGTTATCAAATCGCAGTCCGTGAGAGTCGCCCTTCGGTGATAAACTGTCAGGCGAAGAAAGAATTCTGGCTGCGCGAAAACCCGCCGGGATTTCTTGGGAAGACCGAGCCGGGATGCATGTCTTATTATCACTGATTTGTCATTTGTCCTTTGTCATTGGTCACTTGTTTTTCATCCGAAGGCGACGGCTCCTTTCAAATGACCAATGACTAATGACTAATGACCAATGACCAATGACAAAATCATTGAAGATCGTAAGAGACGCGCTTCAGTCTTATGCAGACCGCGGAGTGTTTCGCGGGTTCAGTGAGATCAGGACGGGAGTTTTTTCTTTCGTCTGGCTGACGCCGCGTCCTGTTGAGTTCGTTGTTGACGCTGAAAAGCAGGAGTTGAGATTCAAGAACCTTCTGCCCGGTGTCGCGGCGCGTTCGGCGATGTATGAGGACTTGAAAAAATTTTTGCAGCATCGATATGACAGCGAGTTGCCTCCGCATCGCCGGCTGGACGCGAAGCGCGCCCTGATAGTTTGCACGAATCGAGGCGGGCGGGTTTCTCTCGCTCTGAGAGTGAAAAATAATCAGTGGGCTTATGGAGTGAACAAGGCAGTCAATCTCGCGCATGAGGTTTTCGTTCATCTGCGCGACAGGCACGAAGATTATCTGGTCGAGACTTTCAACATCGCTCAGGAATAGGAGGAAGAGATGCGTCGTTTGTTGACGCTTGCATTTATCGTATTCGTTATGGCTGGCGCGATCGTCGCGCAGCAGTCGCACCCCGTAGAGCCTCATCGTCACCCGGAGGCGCAGAAGATCAAGAATCCTGTTCCGAGCGACGCGGCTTCTATTGAAGAAGGAAGGAAGTTGTATCTGCGACATTGCGCATCGTGTCACGGCCCGCAGGCTAAGGGCGATGGGAGCATGGCGCTTGCCGGAGGGACTCCCTCGAATCTCGTAGATGAAGAATGGGATCACGGATCGAGCGACGGCGAAGTTTTCGTCGTCATACGCGACGGCACCTCAGCCGACATGGAGAGCTACAAAGACAGGCTGAGTGAAAAACAGATATGGCAGGTGATCAATTTTCTTCGAAGCCTCGGCCCTAAACAGCCGAATAAGTGAGATCGCCGCATGGGAGCGCAGGTCATTAGTTCCTCCATATCCTCGCAGGATGTAAATTGTTGCGGCTTTGCCGCGCTGATGTGCGGAGAGCCTGCGGCTCTTCGAGCGATTGGCCTGAAAGAGAAGCGGCTGCGCCGCGCGGAGGCTTTGCCTCGATACTGCTGCTTTCTTGAGTTGAAGCCAGTGAGCGGCGCAGCCGCAGGGAAAAAGAGGGTCACACTTCCGGGAAGTCTCCGACTTCCCGCACATCTGGGCGGCATAGCCGCAGTCTCGAATTTGTGTCGCAAACCAATGACACACTCACAGACAGGCGGAGGGCATTAGTGAATCGAACCGCGAGACACGACGCAAATCAAAAAATGATCTTTCGCCGAGTCTGTCAATGGGCTGCACTGTGCTGCATCGCGCTTGCTCTCTCCGGTGTTTCAAGCCTTGCCGAGAACGGTAAACCCACGGGCGAGTGGCCTGCTTACGGCGGCGATAACGCGAGTTCGAAATACTCTCCGCTCGATCAGATCAACCGCGACAACTTTTCAAAGCTGCAAATCGCATGGACATGGAAGACGGTCGATGAACATCTGAGCAAAAATATCTCAGGCGGAGAATGGTGGACTAAAGCAGACAACATCTTCGAAGACCTTCAACAGGACAATCCCGCTCGATGGCGAGAAAAACGCCCTCCGTGGAACGACGCGCTCAAAGCCACCCCGCTGATGGCAGGAGGGATGCTCTATCTCGTCACGCCTCTCTCTCAGGCCGCAGCCATTGATGCCGCCACGGGCGAAACTCTCTGGGTTTATAACCCTAAAAGTTATGAGACCGGAACCCCCACGATGAGCTTTCAGTGGAATCATCGAGGAGCGGCTTACTGGAGCGACGGTGCGCGGGCGAGAATTTTGTGGGGAACGGGCGACGGCTACTTGATCGCAGTCGATGCAAAGACTGGCAGGCCATGCAAAGATTTCGGAGAAGAAGGGCGCGTCGATTTGATGAAAAATATTCCGCGCGCCTCGCGCAAAGATCGCGACTATCTCAACGCTTTAACCTACTCCGTGACTTCTCCGCCCGTCGTGTGTCGCAACACGGTTATCGTCGGCTCCGCGATTTCAGACCGACGCATAACGAAAGAAGCTCCGCCCGGTGATGTGCAGGCGTTCGATGTCGTGACAGGCAGATTGAAATGGATTTTTCACACCGTCCCGCGCGAAGGCGAGTTCGGCGTCGAAACCTGGGAACAGGATTCGTGGCGATACACGGGCAACACGAATGTCTGGTCGATGATGAGCGCCGATGATGAGCTTGGGTATATCTATCTGCCGACGGGGACGCCGACGAATGATTTTTATGGCGGGCATCGCTTGGGAAACAATCTCTTCGCCGAAAGCCTCATCTGCGTCGATGTGGAAACCGGACGCCGCGTCTGGCATTTTCAGATGGTTCATCACGGGCTGTGGGATTATGACAATCCGGCTGCGCCGAATTTGATCGACATCACCGTAGATGGAAAGCGTATCAAAGCGGTCGCGCAGGTCACCAAGCAGGGCTTCTGTTTCGTCTTTGATCGAGTGACGGGAAAACCTGTCTGGCCTATTGAAGAGCGAAAGGTTCCTCCGTCCGATGTTCCGGGCGAGCGCGCCTCACCGACTCAGCCTTTTCCGACGCGGCCCGCGCCTTTCGAATATCAGGGCGTATCGATTGATGATTTGATCGATTTCACGCCTGAGCTTCGAGCGGAGGCTATGCAGACGATAAAAAAATTTCGCATAGGCCCGCTCTACACTCCTCCCTCGCTCGATATCGAAGGCGGCACGAAGGGGACGATTTCGAGACCGGGCGAAGGGGGCGGAGCGAACTGGCAGGGCGCGGCGGTCGATCCTGACACGGGCCTGCTTTATGTTCCATCGCGCAACGGCACTTCGACAATTCATCTTTATACGCCTGATCCTGAGAAGGGCGGAACTGTGCGTTACACTCACAGGGTAGGCGGTGAAGTTCCTCGCGGCCCGCAGGGGTTGCCTTTGTTCAAACCGCCGTACACGCGGATGACGGCGATTGATCTCAACAAAGGCGAACACGTCTGGATGACGCCCATAGGCGTGGGAGCTTCGCGCATTCGCAATCATCCATTGCTCAAGGGCTTGAAGCTGCCTCCGCTTGGGGGAGGCGGAGCGAAAGGGCCGCTGCTTACAAAGACTCTTTTGATTCAGGCTATGGACGGAGCGGTGACGGAATCAGACAGCGAAGGCCCCAGGCTTGTGGCTTATGACAAAGCGACAGGCAAAGCGGTCGGGTGGGTATCTCTGCCTGCAAGCGCGATAGGCACGCCGATGACTTATATGCTCGGCGGCAGGCAATACATCGCGCTGACGGTGGCGACTGACACGCCTCAGCTTATCGCGCTGCGCTTGCCGTGACAGGTGATTATGAAATTCGGTTATGCCAGCAAAAGACAAAGTGCATCAGCAGGTCGTCAACGCTCTCAGAAAAGATGGCTGGACGATTACGCACGATCCATTCAAAGTCCGGTGGAAAACACGGAGGTTGCTGGTCGATCTGGGAGCGGAGAAACTGATTGCTGCGCAAAAAGAGGCTGACAAGATCGCTGTTGAAATCAAGAGCTTCATCGGGGCCAACGATCTGGAAGACCTCTATAACGCTATTGGGCAGTTCATTCTCTACAGGAAAGCTCTCAGAAGAGTTGATCCTGACAGGGTGCTTTTTCTGGCTATTGATGGCAAAATCTTCAGTCAGATTTTCGATGATCCTGAAGGCGAATCATTGAGAGCAGAGGAGGGAATCAACTTGCTAGTCTTCGACAAGAAGACGGAGGAGGTCATAAGATGGAAGCGGTAGAAGATAAAACAGTCAGATATCGTCAGGTCATTCAGGAATTGCTTGCGCGGCTGGCGGCCATTCCCAACCTCGAAGAAGGCATAGAGGATCGTCTGCTTTTTGATCAGAACAACGACAGCTACGCGATCATCTCAGAAGGTTGGGACGGAGAAGAGCGCATTCACAATATCGTCGCTCATCTGGAAATAATCAATGGCAAGGTATGGATTCAGGCGGACAATACCGACCTGGTGATAGCGCGCGAACTGGAATCAGAAGGCATTCCGAAATCCGATATCGTGCTGGGCTTTCGTCCGCCGTCAGCGCGCTCGCAATCCGAATATGCAGTGGCCTGAAACGACGAGCAATGCGCTTGGATGTCTGTCGCAATCTCCGTTGGTCGACAGACAGAACTGATCACAGTTTTTGAAAAATACGAACTGACGACTGCACACCATCCGTTATACCATCCACAGGTGCGCGGCAGATGCGAAAACTTATCGCCTCGCGATTCATCACCGGCAATCTGAAATATTTTTATCAAGGAGGACGCCAATGACTGCCATCAAAATCAACGTCAACGGAAAGGAACAAGCGGTCGAAGTCAGCCCCGATATGCCGCTGCTGTGGGTGCTGCGCGACACGCTTGGACTTACAGGCACGAAGTTCGGCTGCGGCATGGCTCAGTGCGGAGCCTGCACCGTTCATATAAACGGGCAGGCCGTCCGCTCCTGCGTCACGCCCGTTTCAAACGCGGTCGGCAAAAAAATCATCACTATCGAAGGACTCTCTTCTGATCGCAGCCATCCGTTGCAGCAGGCATGGACTGAGGTCAATGTCTCGCAGTGCGGCTATTGCCAGAGCGGACAAATCATGCAGGCCGCCGCGCTGCTCCGTCAGAAACCCAAGCCGACTGACTCCGACATAGACGCGGCGATGCGCGGCAACATCTGTCGATGCGGAACCTATCAGCGAATACGTCAGGCGATCAAACTGGCAGCGGAGGTGAAGAAATGAATCGAGTCGAAGTGATCAATCGTCGCGAATTTCTGGGCCGGGTGTTTTCAGCTTCGGCCATGGTGCTTGCCGCGCGAGTGCTGCCTGTCGAAGCGATGACCGCTCTTGATGTCGATAAAGCAGCGTGGCATCCCAGCGTTTATCTCGGCATAGAAACAGACGGCACTGTGATAATAGTGGCGCACCGTTCTGAGATGGGTACGGGCATTCGATCAGTCCTTCCGACCATCGCCGCCGAAGAACTGGACGCTGACTGGAAGCGAGTCCGAGTAGAGCAGGCCGTAGGCGACGCAAAATACGGCTCGCAAAACACCGACGGCTCATGCTCTATTCGTGATTTTTATGACGCTATGCGAGAAGCCGGAGCCGCGGCGCGACTGATGCTCGAACGCGCGGCAGCCGCGAAATGGGGCGTGCCTGCGGCAGAGTGCAAAGCGCAAAATCACGAGATCGTGCATAAGGCGAGCGGACGAAAACTCGGCTATGGCGAACTTGCTTCGCTTGCGGCGCAGCAGACCGCGCCCAGAAGAGAAGAGTTGACGTTCAAATCCAAAGAGCAGTATCGCTACATCGGCAAAGATGTGCCGATAGTCGACCGCGAAGATTTATGTTCAGGAAAAGGGGTATTCGGCATCGATGCGCAGGTCGAAGGGATGGTCTATGCCTCGATTGAACGGTCGCCTGTCTTTGGCGGAAAGCTCAAGAGCTATGACGACCAGGAAGCGCGCAAAGTGCCGGGCGTCGAGCAGACTGTAGTGATAGAAGGCTTCAGGCAGCCGGTCGGGTTCAAGGCGCTGGGAGGCGTGGCCGTCATCGCCAACAACACGTGGGCCGCGATGCAGGGCCGCGAACGCCTCAAGGTCGAATGGGAGCCGGGCGAGAATGCCGTCTATGACTCGGCAAACTACAAGCAGCAGTTGATGGAAACCGTGCGCAAGCCGCAGAAGGTCGTGCGCAACCTGGGCGATGTCGATGCCGAGTTTGCAAAAGGGAGAAAAACTCATGAGGCCGAATACTACGCGCCTCATCTGGCGCACGCGCCGATGGAGCCTCCTGCGGCGGTCGCCGAAGTCAAAGACGGCAAAGCGTTGATCTATGCCGCGACGCAGAATCCGCAGGCGGTGCAGGACACGGTTGCTGCCGCGCTCGGCATCGATAAGAAAAATGTCGAGTGCCATGTCACACTGCTGGGCGGAGGCTTCGGGCGCAAGTCGAAGCCGGATTACGTGGCTGAAGCGGCGCTGCTCTCGAAAGCCGTAGGCAAGCCGGTCAAGGTAACGTGGACGCGCGAAGACGACATACGCTTCGATTATTTTCACTCGGTCGCGGCTATGTATTTGAAAGCGGCTCTCGACGACAAGGGTCGCCCGACGGCGTGGCTTCAGCGGTGCGCGTTTCCTTCCATCGGCTCGACTTTCAATCCCGCGACCAGCTACGGGCAGAGCTTCGAGTTGGGCATGGGATGGACTGATGTGCCTTTCGATATCCCTAATCACAGGGCGGAAAACGGCCCGGCTAAAAACCACGTGCGCATAGGGTGGCTGCGCTCGGTGGCCAACATCTATCACGCCTTCGCCGTTCATTCCTTCATCGACGAACTGGCTCATCTGGCCGGGCGCGACCGTGTGGAATATCTGCTCGACGCGCTAGGAAGCCCGCGCCGAATCGATCTGCCCGGCCCGCTGTCGGCCAAATTCCCGTTCGAGACAGGGCGCTTGCGGCGGGTCATCGAGATGGCAGCTTTGGCAAGCGACTGGGCGAAAAAGAAACCGACCAGAGGGCACGCTTTAGGCATCGCCGCGCACCGCAGTTTCCTCAGCTATGTGGCCGCAGTCGTCGAGGTCGAGGTCGACAGCAGCGGAAAGATTCGCATCCCGCGCGTAGACATCGCCGTCGATGTGGGCAAAGCGATCAACCCCGACCGGGTGAAGTCGCAGTTCGAGGGCGCGGCGGTGTTCGGAACGAGCCTCACATTGATGGGTGAGATTACGGCTGCCGCAGGCCAGATACAACAATCCAACTTTCACGATTACCCGGTGGCGCGAATCACCGAAGCGCCGCTTGAGACTCGCGTGCATATTGTGGCGAGCGACGCGCCGCCAGCCGGGGTGGGCGAACCGGGAGTGCCGGTGATTGCCCCTGCTTTGT
>CAZPQE010000170.1:0-12166 GCA_964588615.1 uncultured Clostridia bacterium
TGAACGGCATCACCCGCCGCTTGTTCTTGAAATGAAGCGAGACGACCGCGCCGTCAAGCCCGGCCAGCACTACGGACGGGAAAGGGCCGTAGAGCAGAACGGAGATGAACAGAAAGGTGTCGGTTATGGTGATGGTGCTCGACATTTTCGGGATGCCGATGTCTATGCGCGAAATCAAAAGGACGGTCACCAGCGTGAGCAGCATCCATTCGGCATTGAGCGGAGAGGTCGCCACCTGAAAGAGAGAATAAAGGAATATCGAAAGGCCTACGACGGACACTCCTATGATAAAGCACCGCACAGGCAGCCGATCTTTCTTGATAAGGGTCTGGGCCATCTTCCTGCCTTCGAAAATGCTTGCAACAGGCGTCGGTCAGGGAAAGACAGCCGCCTGTCACTGCGCTAATAACTTAACCGATGACGCTTCCTGTTTACAGACAAATAAACGAGCGGGGAGATCGGGCCTTATCATACCGCATTCTGCCATTCACAAAAAGCGATCAGTGATGAGAGGTATGACAGATATCGGACTCATCGCTAGGCTGCCTGCCACGCGCGGCGATGGCTGAGTATCTCGGCCTGAATCTCGTTTATGCTGACGGTCTCCGACTGAGCGCGGCAGGCTTCTTCATCCACCTCGCTGACGACTGAGAGGAATTCCTCGAACAAACCGGGATCGAAAGCCTTGCCTGAAAGGCCGCGCATCAATTCGAGCGCCTCGCTTCGGCTCAACCGCTGACGGTACGGGCGGTCTACCGTAAGCGCGTTGTAGCAATCGACCAGGCCGAGCACCCTTGCCGAGAGGGGAATCTCCTGTCCTTTGAGACCGTCGGGGTAACCTGTTCCATCGAACCGCTCATGATGATGGCGTATGACGGCGGCGACTGGAAAGGGGAAGCCAATCGATTCGACCATCATCGCGCCTATCCTGGGATGAACTTTCACCTTGCCGAACTCTTCGACCGTCAGCGCCCCCGGCTTTTCGAGAATCTGCTGAGGGACTGCCATGTTGCCCACGTCGTGCAGCATGGCGGCAATGCGCAGCGCCCTTATCTCGTCTTCCGAGCATCCAGCCCTGCGGCCAAGCTCGACGGCCAGGCGTTCGACCCGACGTATATTCATCTTGGTCGCATAGCCTATCGCGCCCAGAGCGGCGATCAGGGCTTCTATCGTGCGATAATTCAACTCCTCCATCTGACCGGCCCGCTGATTGGCGTCTTCGACCTTTCGGAAGTAGGTGCGATAGAAAAGAAATACCAGCATCATCACTCCCATAAAGACCAGGAAGATGGTGTAGCCGAATCGCCCGACCAGATAGTAGGCGGCAAGCGCCGTCGCCCCGCTGGCGATGAAGCTTATCGAAGTCCACAGAAAATTCTCTTTCCACAACTTCAACACTGGCTCTCCTTTCGACGCCGCGATGTAGGCCGCTATCAGAGAGGTCGAAATCACGAAGTAGAGAAGCGTAAAGAGCGCGGTCTCCAAAATGACAGAGGCGACGGGTCGGGCATTGGAAGTTCCGAAGTCGGGGAAGACGACCCTGGTTGCGAAAGCGGCGGCGGCCATCGAGGCGGCCATCGAGGCGACGTTGTAGATGAACTTGCGGGGATTCCTGGTCACTTTCAGAGAGATGATCGTGCCGTCGGCCAGGGCGGCAATCACAGCCGCGTTCGGACCAAACAGCAGCGCGCAGGAAAAAGTGACCATCTCGCCGAGGACGACTTTGGCTTTTAACCCCGGTATGTAAAGAGCTCCCAGCGGCGCGACGATGAGGGCAAGAGCCAGCATCATCAGCCAGGCGCGCTCCTGCGCAAGCGCCTGCCTGATGGTCGCAAGCGTGATTGCCGACGCTCCGGCCAGTACAACCAGCGCGGTCAGGGCAGTCAGCATCGCGGAGGAGCTTTTTCCAGAACTTGATTTCTTTACTATCCCGGTCATGTCAAGTTTCCTTCATCAAAAACGCAATCCTTAATTAAAGCTTCAGGCTCGTTATCGCTCCTCTTTGAGAGATCAAGTGTCAGGATCGGTGTCTGTGACGCTGCCCTGCTCGCTGCCCGGATCGCCGCTTGCAGGCACAGACAGAGCCTGCGTGGCGGCAGCCGTGCCTATGAGCACGCTGTCGGACAAAACCACGCCGTCTGA
The DNA here is from genome assembly GCA_964588615.1 of uncultured Clostridia bacterium. Classification (GTDB taxonomy): domain Bacteria; phylum Acidobacteriota; class Blastocatellia; order UBA7656; family UBA7656; genus UBA7656. The sequence goes on from CAZPQE010000170.1 coordinate 2,143, forward strand.
AAGCACCACGCCATCGGACAAAACCACGCCGTCTGAAAGCACCACCCCGTCGACGATGATCGTTCCATCAGACAAAACCACGCCATCGGACAAAACCACGCCGTCTGAAAGCACTACCCCGTTTGTGAGCCACGCCGGATCAGCCACCAGAACCCCGTCTGACAAAACGACTCCGTCGCTCAACACCACTCCCTGCCCGTAGATTCTCTGATACTGAGTGATGAGGTTCGATCCGTAAATGAAGTTCCACTTCATTATCACGCCGCCGCCCCATTGGAAAGTGTTTCCCGATATGGAGGAAAACTCAGTCGGAGGCTGGCCGCTCAGGAGGTAATCGCCTGTTGAAAGATAAGCCAGGTCAGAACGGATCAGCCCGGCCAGCCGCACTGCGCCCTCGACATTGAGCTCTCCGGCTCCCTGTTCGAGGGTGTTGAAATTTGCAAGCGGCTGCGCCGTGTAACACAGGATGGCTTTGACCAGGTTGGGCGTAAGCCACGGCGCTCTTTGCACCATCAGCGCCGCCGCCCCCGAAACCAGCGGCGTGGCCATCGAAGTGCCGCTCAACCGCATCATCTTGTGATACAAGGACGCGCTCACACCAACGTCGAGGCTGGGATTAGATGTCACCAGATTATTGGCGGGCGATTCGGCGGCTATCAGACGATTGCCCGGAGCGACGAGATCGGGCTTGATGAGGTTGTCATAATGATGCGCTCCTGTTGCATCGAGGTAATATCCGCGAGTGGGTCCGCGAGAACTGAAGCTGGTCACCCCATCATCGCCGCGCCCGTTCGTGCCTTTCGAATTGGTAGCGCCGACCGTTATGACCGAAGGCTCGATTCCGGGAGAGTGAATGGCCCCATAAATCTTGTTTCCGTTCTCATTTTTTCCGAGGTTTCCGGCAGCCACGCAAACCACTATCCCGGCGTTGACCGCCTGACGGACGGCGAGGCAGATCGGATCATAGAGATAGGAATCGACGGCAACCGTTCCCAGGCTGAGGTTCATCACCCTTATGTTGTAAGTATTCTTGTTGGCGATGCACCAGTTTATGCCGTCGAGCAGAGCGGCTGTAGACCCCTGACCCTGAGAATTGAGAACCCTCACATTGATGATTTTCGCGCCGGGGGCCACGCCCGTGTAAGCGCCTCCGGCAATGTGATTGTTCCCGGCTGCGAGGCTGGCCACATGCGATCCATGCCCGTAGTAGTCGTGAGTCGTCCCCTCGCCGCTGAAATCGACGCTGGCCACGACTCTGCCGGTGAAGGCGTGATGGCTGGTCCAGATGCCCGAATCAAGCATGGCAATGCCTACCCCATTGCCGTCCAGGTAGCTCGTCCCGTAGTATCGGACCAGATTCGCGCCGGTGGTCGTCTCCACATGGCCGGTCATTTGGGTGGGTCTGTCGGGAGATATGTATCTGATATCGGGATGAGCGGCAAGTGCAGTCAGCGCTCGAAGCGGCGCGCTTATGGAGATCGAGCCGACTCTGTCATAGGATCTTTCCATCCTTCCGCCGAGTCTGGTGACTGATGAAAGGAGTCCGCTTCTTGCCGTGCCGGTGGTTGTTTGAACGATGAAACGGACCGGCTGTCCGTCGTCTCTCCCTTTCATTGAAGCTTGAAGGTCGGGTGAAATTTTGCTGGCCGGATGGCCCTTGGATGCGCCTTGAGATGACTGTGCCTCGACAGTGCTGCTGAAACGCTTCCCCGATAGGATTCCTGCCATCAGAGGAAGGAAGACAAGGGCTACCACCAGCACTCGCGCTGCGGCTCTCTTCCGTTTCATATATTCCCTTCCTTAATCAGGGGACATCATTACTCCATGAAATTCTGTTTCCAGAATTTCACTCACCTTGTAAAACTGACTGTAAAACAAAGAATAAATGCTAAATAGAAACCTGGTCGTTCAACCAGATTCAAATTTTGTGCCTGATTCGGCAAGGAGCGTTCGGCCAGACTGCGGCCCGGCATTGCGTTGCACAAACTACTTTTGTGATTAGAGCTTTGACTACAACATATTAGCCCATGTTTATGCGGCGTTCCCAGTCAATTTCCGCCTCTGAAAAATGACTCTCCGCCTCCTTTGATCCTCAGTCAGCGCGGGCGGTTGACGATGAAATCATTAAGTCATTTTCAGTCAAAATGACGCGACCGGTCAGTCAAAATCAGTCAATGCAAATGAGGCCGGGCGAAAAAAGGCAGCCAGAGAGGATGAAATAGGATGGGCGGATCGGTTAAAGACATTTTGTCGGAGCGCAGTCGCTCCGGCATTCAACTCAATCCGCGATGCGCGCTGTCAGCAGCACGGCGAAGTTGCCCTGAGAGCCTTCGACGTTCGGAGCAGCGGGCGAAGACGGCCATAGCAGTTCGTGCTGGATGACGCTCAACAGAACTGACGTCTCGCCCTGTTTTACCAGCACGTTGTCGCTGAAGGTGCGCTGAAAGAAAACCGGACTGAGCGATCCCGCTCCCCTCATCGCCCCCGACAATTCGATCCTGAGCTTGATTTCGATCTGATCGCCTGAGAGCAGCACGGGAGAGACATCCACGTTCAGCCCGGTGTTTTCATATTGAATCTGAGGCATGCCCTGCGGGGACGTGGAAGATTGTATCGGAACGCGCTGCCCGACGCGCGCGCTTGAGGATTCTTTAGACCGGGCGCGCACTTGAATTTCCATGACCGATCGCGCTTTTTTCTCGGCGATCAATTTGTTGAGTCTAGCCCTGTCCTTCAATCCTCTTTCTACATCTTCAATTGCGTCGTGATTGAAATCGATCACACTGATGTCGATGACGATGGTTCGCCAAATCGCCTGATCTGACAAAGCCGGGTCCTGCGCGTAAGAGGCTGACGCGGCAAGCCACGATAAAATAATCGCAATCAAATATTTTTTCATCTTTCGTCCTTTGCGAAGCAGTTCCCATCCGCTCATCCTCGAATATGCTGACTCTCTTAACCGCGCTCGCGCGATGGAAGTTCCTTGTTTCTTTGGCAGTTTGTCGAGCGGGTGGTATCATAGCACGGCTTTTTGAAACCCGGTTTTGTGGAGGAAATCCGTGAGCCATTACATACTCGCGCTCGATCAGGGGACGACCAGTTCGAGAGCCATTCTCTTCGACCGCTCAGGCCAGGCGGTCGCAGTCAGCCAGCAGGAATTCGAGCAGATTTATCCGCAGCCCGGATGGGTCGAACATCGCCCTGATGAAATATGGTCTTCACAACTGAACGCGGCCCGCAACGTGTTGAGCAAATCCGGCGTTGGCCCCGATCAGATAGCCGCAATCGGCATCACCAATCAGCGCGAAACCACCATCGTGTGGGATCGGCGGACGGGCGAGCCCATTCACAACGCCATAGTGTGGCAGTGCCGGCGGACGGCGGCCGATTGCGACCGATTGCGCAACGAAGGTCTCGCATCGCTTTTTCAACAGCGCACCGGCCTGGTGCTCGACGCATATTTTTCAGGCACGAAGGCGCGATGGCTACTCGATAACGTCGCAGGCGCGCGCGAACTCGCCACTCAGGGCCGCCTCGCATTCGGCACTGTCGATACCTGGCTGATATGGAAGCTTACGGGCGGGCGGGTGCATGCGACCGATCCATCGAACGCCAGCCGCACCTTGCTCTTCAACATCGAGCGGGGCGACTGGGATGATGAGTTGCTTGAGATACTCGACCTCCCGCGCGAAATCCTCCCGCACGTCACTCCGTCGAGCGCAATCATCGGAGAGACCGATCCTTCGCTTCTGGGTCGCGCCATTCCCATAGCGGGCAACGCAGGCGATCAGCAGGCGGCGCTCTTCGGCCAGGTCTGCACCGCGCCCGGCATGTCGAAAAACACCTACGGCACGGGCTGCTTCATGCTGCTCAACACCGGAGGCGAAAAAGTCGCTTCGCGCAGCAACCTGCTCACCACAGTCGGGTGGAAGATAGGCGATCAGCCGACACAGTACGCTCTGGAAGGCAGCGTCTTCATAGCGGGCGCGGCTGTTCAATGGTTGCGCGACGGATTGAAATTAATTTCTTCTGCCGAAGAAACCCAATCCATGGCCGAAAGCGTCGCTGACAATGGCGGAGTCTATTTCGTCCCGGCCTTCGTCGGGCTGGGCGCTCCGCACTGGGATCAGTATGCGCGAGGCGTCATCGTCGGGCTGACTCGCGGCTCGATGCGCGAGCACATAGCGCGCGCCGCTCTCGAATCAATCGCTTATCAAACCCGCGATGTGCTCACGTGCATGCATTCGGATTCGGGAATAACCTTGCGCGAGCTTCGCGTCGATGGGGGCGCGGCCCGCAACGATTTTCTTATGCAGTTTCAAAGCGACATACTCGGCATCCCCGTAGTGCGCCCCTCGAACACCGAGACGACCGCAGCGGGCGCGGCCTTCCTCGCAGGTCTCGCAGTCGGTTTCTGGTCGGACGCGGATGAGATCAATAGCCTCTGGCAGCGCGAACGCGCCTTCGAGCCGCAGATGAAAGAGAGCCAGCGCCAGGAGTTGATCCAGGGGTGGTCGCGCGCACTCGAACGCGCCAGGGGGTGGGCTGGCTGAGTTGGTTATCTGATCGAGCCGTTATAGAATTCAAAGGTCTATGGACTTGTCATCAAGTTTGGTCAAGCTCGCTGTAGTCCTTCTGCTGGTGCTGGCCAACGGGTACTTCGTAGCCGCCGAATTCGCCATGGTCAGCATTCGGCGGTCGCGCATCGATCCCTTGGCGGCGGAAGGCAATCGCCGCGCGCGCGCGGTGCTGCGCGTGCTCGATGATGTCACCGCTTTCATCTCCGCCTGCCAGTTCGGAATCACCGTCGCAAGCCTGGTCCTCGGCTGGCTTGGCGAAGAAACTTTCGCTCACCTGATCGCGCCCTGGCTCGAAAAAATAATTCCGTCATCGTGGGCCGCCATGCTTACGGCTCACTCGCTTGCCACGGGCGTCGCTCTGGCCGTAGTGACTTACCTTCATCTACTGCTCGGCGAGTTCGTGCCCAAGGCCATCGCGCTTGAGCGCGCCGAAAAAGTCGCCCTGCTGGTGGCCCGGCCCATGGAGATTTTTTATCGCGTCTTCAAAGCTCCAATCTGGCTCATCAATCAGTCGGGCATACTCACTCTTCGCCTGATGGGATTGAGCGCCGCCGACGAGCATTCGAAGGCATACAGCGAAGAAGAGCTTCGCCATCTGATCGCCCTCAGTCACAAGAGCGGACACCTGATAGAAGACGAGCAGCAGTTGATATCGAATGTGTTCGATTTTACGGACGCCACTGTAGAGAGCGTGATGATGCCGCGCACCGAAATCGAAGCCCTCGACGCCGGCCTCACTCTGGCCGAGATGCTTGAGACCTTCGAGCGCACGGGCTATTCGCGCATGCCGGTCTATCAAGGCTCGATTGATGAAGTGATCGGAGTGCTGCTCTACAAAGACCTCAGCCGCAGCGCGCGACAAGGAGCCGATATCCGGTTTGATCAGGTCATGCGCCCGCCGGTGTTTCTGCCCACCACCGCCAGGCTTCACGACGCGCTGCGCAGCCTGAGAGCTTCGAGCGCGCACATGGCTATGGTCGTCGATGAGCACGGCGGCGTCGAAGGACTGGTCACGCTCGAAGACCTACTCGAAGAAATTGTCGGAGACATACGCGACGAGCACGACGAGATAGCCGTGCGCCAGATAGTCGAGCAGTCGGACGGCAGCTTCACCGTCAGCGGCATGCTATCGATCAAGGACGCCAACAAACTGCTCGACCTCGGATTGCCTGAATCGGACAACTATCACACCATCGCCGGGTTCATGATGACGCGGGCCGGTCGGCTGCTCAAACAGGGCGAGAGCGTCGATCACAATCACTTCCGGCTGACGGTGGTGGCGACGGCTCGAAATCGAATAGTCGAAACCCTCATCGAAAGACTCGAAGAACAAACCGTAGCCCCAGCGGGCGGCAAATAGCCCGAACTCTCAGTTGAAAGAAAACCTGTTCATCATCAACCCGGCGTCGGCGCGCGGCAGGGCGTTGCGAGCCTGGATGCGCGCGCGAAAAAAGCTCATAGAATCAGGCATAGAATTCGAAGAGTGCGTGACACAGAGCGCGGGCGAAGGAGAGGATATCGCCCGCCGGGCGATTTCGCAGGGAGTTCGTCGCGTGATTGCCGCAGGCGGAGACGGCACTATCAGCGAAGTGGTAAACGGATATTTCGATGGGCGTGGCAACGCGCTCAATCCCGACGCGGCCATTGGATTGATAGCCAGGGGCACTGGCTCGGACTTCCAGCGTTCGCTCGCCGACCGGTCGAATGAAAGCCGCATAGTCTCTCTGTTGAAATCGGAAGCCCGACGAATCGATGCGGCCTTTGCGACTTTTACCACCGAGGATGGCGCGACCGCTTCGCGCCTGTTCATAAACCTGGCGTCGTTCGGACTGAGCGGCGAAGTGGTCAGTCTGGTCAACGGCTGGCGCAGCCATTGGCCTCAATGGCTGGGCGGCAGATTTCGCTACGCCGCAGCCGCTCTTGCCGCGCTGAGAAAATACCGGAATGTCGAGGTTGAAATAGAACTCGACGGCGAAAGGAAAATTCAGATCGAAAGTTTTCTGATAGCGGTCGCCAACGGGCGATACGCCGGAGGAGGGATGCTGTTTGCGCCTGCCGCACAACTCGACGACGGACTTCTGAACGTGATAGTGACTGACAGAGTGAGTCGCGCGGGGATAATCAGAGAGTTGTCACGCATACGCCGGGGCGGGCATTTGAATAACCCGAAAGTGACGGAGCACAGCGCCAGTGAAGTTTCAGTCACGGCCCGCCCTCGGCTGGCATTCGAGATCGATGGAGAAATGGTCGGCTACACCCCGGCGCGCATAAAAATCCTGCCCGGCGCAGTGCGCTTTCTGACCGGGTGAGCCTGATCGTTGATGACCGCCCTCTTCACAGGTATCATCGAAACACTCTGATGGGAGGAAACATGAATTCAAAATTTCTCGGGCACATCGACAGGGACGAAATCACAAGCATAGTCTGCGAACTTGTGCGACATGACACCACGAATCCGCCGGGCAATGAGCATCTCTGCAAGGAGATCGTGACCCGGTGCATGCAGTCTCTCGGCATGGAGGTTTCTTACTTCGAAAAAGAGCCGGGCCGGACCAACGTCGTCGGGCGCATCGGAGCAGGGAAAAAATCAATCGGTTTCGTTTCTCACATGGATGTCGTCCCTCCCGGCGAGATCGATCAATGGGAGAGCGATCCATTCGAGCCGACCATACTCGACGGTCGCATCTACGGGCGAGGCACGCTCGACGACAAGGGGTCTTTCGCCTGCGCTTACTCGGCCTGCAAAGCTTTCCTGGCAGAGCGCCCGAACTTCGACGGGACGATCTATCTCATCGCCGCGGCGGATGAAGAGATGGGAAGCCAACTTGGAATAATCTATCTGGTCGAAGAGTGCGGCCTGCGTTTCGATGTAGCGATCATACCCGACGGCGGGCGCATGGATTTATCTATCTACGGCGAGAAAGGCATACTTTGGGTCGAGCTTTCGAGCATAGGGATTCAGGCGCACGGCTCGACGCCTGAGCTTGGAAGAAACGCCATCATACCGCTTGCCGAGCTCATCGCTGAAATCAGTCGGCTCGATCTCGGAGCGAACTACGACCGCGCGTTTGACGGATGGACGATGAACGTGGGAACGATTCAGGGTGGATCATCGACGAACACCGTGCCTGCTGTGGCGAGAGCGACCATAGATTTTCGACTGCCCGGCGGAATAACGAAACAGGATGTGCTTGCGCGAATAGACGAGAAGATCGCCGTAGTGAAGAAGAAATTACCCGATGCGGAATTTCGCGTCCGCGCGCTTCACGAAACCGAGCCTCACATCTCGGATATGAATTCGGTCATCATTCAGAGCTTCGACCGCGCTGCGCGGCGTCTTGATCTCCCGATGAAGTACGAGACGTTCGGGGGGAACACAGTGGCGAAGAATTTATTTTTCGCAGGCATCACCTCCGTAGTGCATTATCCGGGAGACGACAAGCTGGCGCATGTGCCAAACGAGTTCGTGGATATCGAGGAGATGGTTCTCGGATCGGCGCTTTATGCGGAAACTCTGGAAGCGTATTTTTTCGGGTGATTCACACTGAGGCTTCAAGCTCTGACGTGATGTCGCAGCCAGGATTCGATTTCGTCCACGCCCTAGCGGTCAGATTCGACAGAGAGCGCCAGTTCGATCACATCACTGATCGCGGCGACTATCTCCATGCCATTACGATATAGAAATTCATCCATCAGCGCAGTAGCCGTGCGCTTATTGCCTCCGACCCAGGGATGATTCTTGATCAGACCGTAGCAAAGCGTCGCAGACTGACGAATGAGATCAGCGCCTTCGTAAGCGGCTGCCTGACTAGGACGCGCAAGCGCGGATTCGATCAACGCCCGATCAAAAACGCCATAAACCGTCTCGCCCAAATAGCGCATCAACTCGATATGGAACAGGACAGCTTCGACGTAAGAGACATATTCAGTCTCTTCAGTCGCCAAGACGTTTCATCTCCTCGAAAGCTTCTTTATATTTCTCGTATATCCTGCGAACAGACTCTTTGAGTTCTGCGGAAGGCGGCGGAAGGATTTCGACTTCGAAAGAGCCTGACTTAGGATGCAACACTGCTATAGACCCTTCGGCTATGCCCATTGCCTCAGCCATTTCCTTTGGAACCTCAACGACCCATCCGAGGTCCGTCTTCCGGGGGGTGAGTGTGCTGCTCATAACTTGCTCCTGAAAACGCCGCTTTCGTTTCGATGAATCATATCCCAATAACATAATCAGCGCCAGACGCGCGCCCGAACTATATTGCCCTTATTCCGATGTTTCGCATGAAGGGCGTCTTGCGACGCTCTCCGTCGCGTGTGATAATGCAGCAACGAATCAGGTGGAGAAGAGCAGATGATTCCAATCGCCGTGTCCCGTCTCTGTTTCCAGTTAATCGTTCTGGCGCTTTCTTTCTCGGCAATCGCCGCTCGCAGTGAAACCTTGCAAACTCGCGCCGCCGAGATTCGACGAGCGATGGACGCGCGGGATTTCCAGCGCGCTGAAACACTCTCTCGCGAGCTTCAGGCAAACGATCCGTCAGCTTTCACAGCCAACAACTATGATTATCTGCTCGCTCGACTTTGCGAGCGGCGCGGCGCTCTCACGGAAGCCACATCGCTTTATCTCGGCGTGATGAATCGCGGTTCGGTTCTCGCCGCTTACTCGCTGCGACACCTCGCCGCCATTGCCCGCGCGCAGGGCGACCTCGCAATGGAACGGCAATATCTCACGCGAATCACCGTTTCTTATCCTTCAAGCTCTCTCGTCTCGGAAGCCCGCGAGCGCATGATTGAGAGCTTTCGGGAAAGCGGCGATCATCGGGCTGTGGTCGCGCTGCTTCGGCCTCTGACGGCGATGAACAATCAGCGCGGGCGTCGCTACAGCGCGCGACTCGCCGAAGCTTTCTCGAAGATCGGCGATGCATCTTCGGCCCGCGCGCTTTTCGATCAACTCATATCAGGCTCGCGCGATGATTACGCGCTTGCCGCTGCGGAAGGACTCGACTCGCTCGACCGCGCCGCCGGCATCAGGCCCAATGAATTCGAAGCCCTTCGACGCGCGAGAATCTATCTGCACAATCGTCACTGGACGGAAGCCCGCGCGCATTTTCTCGACATCGTTGAAAGATTCCCCGAAAGCCTCAATCGCGCCGAATCGCTTTATCAAACCGGGTTCACTCATTACCGCGAAGAAAATCATGACGAAGCCATAAAATGGTTCGAGCGAGTTCACTCGCAATTCCCGACCAAAAAAGAAGGCGAGCAGGGTTATTACTGGGTCGCAACCGCGCTTCAACGAGCGCGACGTTATAAAGAAGCCGCGCGCCGCTATATCGACTTCATCTCCGCCTACCCGCAGAGCGAACTGATCGAAGGCGCATACCGCAACACGGTCGACAGCTTTCGCTACGCCGGACAGATGGAAGAAGCCATCCATTGGTCGCGGCGCA
>CAZPQE010000171.1:0-9841 GCA_964588615.1 uncultured Clostridia bacterium
CAGAGGCGGGTCAGAGACGCTATTGATGATTTGCTCGGAAAAGCTCTGTCAGATGATGAGTCGCTGCAAAGAGACTTATTGGAAGCGGGGCTGCTCAGTGAGATCAAAGCGCCTGTATCATTGCCTCGCCCTGGCAGGAAACTGATTGAGTGCAAAGGCAGACCCCTATCGGAAATAGCGGTTGAGGAGTGCAGATAAAGGTCTCGCGGTAGAGGATCCAAATACTCATCCATGACTGAAGAAAATCAAAGCTCGATTCAGGATTTCGGCGCAAGCGCCGGGAAGCTCCGATATCTGATCATCGTCGTGCTGGTGTTTGCGCTCGATCAGGCGACTAAAATATGGGCGACCAGGAATCTGCGGGGGGCTGAAGACATCGATGTCATCGACGGCCTTTTGAGATTGAGCTACACGGAAAACTCCGGCATAGCGTTCGGAATGCTGGCAGGCGTCGATGTCCGGTGGATTCTGATAGCCATCTCGGTCGTGGCAGTCACTATAGTCATCCTTTATATCCTCCGCACTCCGGCGTCGAGCGCGCTGCTGCTGTGGGCGCTGGCCCTTGTTGCTGGAGGAATCAGCGGCAATCTGATCGACCGCATTCGAATGGGCCGCGTAGTGGATTTCATACTCGTTTATTACAAGAGCTATGAGTTTCCTGTCTTCAACGTGGCCGATTCGGCCATAAGCATAGGCGCGGCGCTGCTGGCCATCGAATTGTTCATAGCCCCGCACCGCGAAAAAGCCAAAGACGAAGAAGCGCCGGTGATCGAAGGGTAGACTGATTTATGATTTGTCAGTCGTCGGTCGTCGGTTGCATATAGCGACTGACGATTGACGACTGACCACTGACAGATAATGTGGCCTGAGCTTTTCAAAATACCCGGAACTGATTTCCCGCTTGCGACCTACGGGGTGCTGCTGGCCTTCGGGTTCGTGCTCGCCCTCTGGCTGATTGCGCGCACAGCCGAGCGTGACCACCTGCCCAAAAACCGCGTTTATGATCTGGGGATCTATGTGCTGGCATCGGGGCTTGTGGGATCGAAGGCGCTGCTGATCGTCACCGAGTGGAAAGAGATGGGCAACTGGCAGCGCATCTTTTCGCTCGATGTGCTCAAATCGGGCGGAGTCTACTACGGCGGCTTTTTGATAGGGCTTGCGGTGGGCGTGCTGCTGACTATCAGGTGGCGATTGCCCTGGCGCAAAATCGTAGACGCTTTCGCGCCGGGCGTGGCGCTGGGTCACGCGATAGGAAGACTCGGATGTTTTGCCGCCGGTTGTTGCTGGGGTCGCCCGACCTCTTCGTGGATAGGCGTGAAGTTCACCCAGAAGGCTCACGAACTGACGGGCGTGCCGATAGACTCTTCTCTCATCCCCACGCAGTTGATCGAGTCGGCGGCCAACCTCGCAATCTTTTTTCTTCTCGTCCAACTTCGCAAACGCCGCGCATTCGATGGCCAGATAATGTTTGCCTACCTGATCCTCTATTCGGTGGCGCGGTTCATAATCGAGTTCTGGCGGGGCGACGAGCGCGGAGAGGTGTTGTGGCTCTCGACCTCTCAGTTCATCTCCGCCCTCATGTTCCTGATCGGACTCGCCCTGTGGTTTTACTATCAGCGCCAGACCGCCAGCCGGAGCGTCGCAGCAGAACCGGCAGAATCGTCTCTCAGACCGTGAACGAAATCCAGACATTGACAGTCGGAGAAGAAGAGGCGGGATCGCGCGTCGATGTTTTCCTCGCTTCGCGCCTGGAATCGAGCCGCACCCGCTTTCAACAAGCTATCGAAGACGGCGATGTGCTGATAAACGAACGCGCCGTCAAATCGAGCTACCGCCTTCGCGCCGGCGACCTGATCGAAATCGATCTTCCTGAGCCTCCGCCCGTCGAGATCACACCTGAAGCGATCCCCATCAGCATAATCCTCGAAGATGAAGACCTGATCGTAGTCGATAAGCCCGCCGGCATGGTCGTGCATCCCGGCGCGGGAATAGAACGAGGCACGCTCGCAAACGCGCTCGTCTATCATTTCAACTCGCTTTCAGGCGCGGCGGGCCGAATTCGCCCTGGCATAGTTCATCGAATCGATAAGGAAACTTCAGGGCTGCTGGTCATCGCAAAAAACGACGCGGCGCATGAAAAACTCTCCGATCAGTTTCGAGACCGGCAGGTTTACAAGATGTACACGGCGCTCGTCTACGGGCGAGTCAAAGAAGCGCGCGGAGAGATCACAGCCCCGATAGGCCGCAGCCCGCGCAACCGCACTCGCATGGCTGCGCTTACGGGGAGCGCGGGCCGGGCCGCGCATACGATCTTCGAGGTCAGAGGGCGATTCGATGAATTCACTCTGCTCGATGTGGAAATCAGAACAGGCCGCACGCATCAGATTCGCGTGCATCTGTCTCACATCGGATATCCGGTCGTCGGCGACAACACCTACGGCGCGTGCCGAGAAAATTCAGTGCGCGACCCGCAGTTGAAGAGTCGAGTAAAAAAGCTCAAGCGATATTTTCTCCACTCGACGCGCCTGGCTTTCACCCATCCGCGCAGCCGTGAGAGGCTGGAATTGGTATCGCCTCTGCCGGCGGAGTTGGCCTCGCTGCTTGAGGAGTTGAAATGAGTATTTGTCATTGGTCCTTTGCCCTTCGTCCTTTGTTTGCCGCGCGTCCAATCACGCAAAGGACAAATGACCAATGACAAAAGACAAATCATTTGCTTGTCACTCATGGAAGCAGGCATCTATAATTTTTCCGCTAATGCATCACAAGTTTTCACCTGTGCATCAGACCAGTACCGGAGGTTCCCCGAAAATAATGAGGAGCTTTAGAGCGTTTCTATTCTTCTTCCTCGTCGTGGCTCTTGCGACCGGCGGGCTGGCGCAAAAGCCCGACGACAGGAAGAGGCAGTCAGCAAGCGGGCAGAAGGACCAGGTCACACAGATAGAGACGGTCAACGTCCGGCTGCCCATCACGGTAAAAGACAAGAACAAATTCGTCGAGGGCCTCATCAGGGACGATTTCGCAATCTACGAAGATGGCAAGCGGCAGAAAATCGAGAACTTCGAATCTCCCAGCAACCTGCCGCTCCACGTCGCTCTGCTTATGGATACCTCCAACAGCGTCAAGCTCAAACTCCCGTTCGAGAAGGACGCTGCCGAAGACTTCGTCGTTACCGTCACTACTTTCAAACGAAGAGATCAGGTTCTGTTTGCAACTTTCGACTCCGAGGTCATTCTCCATCAGGACTTTACTGATGACACACAGAAGCTGATAGCTGCCATCAGAAAAGTGAAGGCCAATGGTTATACGCGGCTCTATGACGCGGTTTATCGGGTGACGGAAGAGAAGATGGCGACTATAAAGAATGCGGATGTGCGACGGGTGATGGTCGTAATTTCAGACGGATCGGACACCGCAAGCCAGCGCAGTCTCAAGGAAGCCATCGAAATCGCGCAGAAATATGACGTGACCATATTCGGCATCAGCACCAAGAATTTCAGCGGCATCACGTCAGGCGTGACCGAAGGCGAAGATGACAAGGAACTCAGACAGCTTTGCGAAGCCACCGGCGGCCAGTTGTTCCTTCCCTCGCAGAAGATCGAGCTTTTCAGAGCTTTCAATCAGGTGCGCAACGATCTCCGTCAGGAATACGTCGTCTTCTATACGCCGATCAATCAGGAGAAGAAAGGCAAGTACCGCGAGATCAAAGTCAAGCTGGTGAACAAGGAAGGAAAACTCTACCACAAGCAGGGATACGTCTACTGACGGGAGCGAAGCGATGAAGATATGGATTGCAGTAATCACTCTTGTTTGTCTGCTCGCTTCAGCCGTCGCGCAGCAGAAGACCCGGCCTGCGCCCAAACCCGCACCCACCGAGCAGAAGAAACAGGAGACGAAACCTAAAGACGATGACATACCCGTAGGCGACGAAACTCTCAAGCTCAACACCGAAATCGTCAACCTGGTCTTCACCGCAATAGACAAGAGCAATCGGGTCGTGGGCGATCTCCACCAGGAAGAAGTCTCGATACTCGAAGACGGACAGCCGCAGCATATCTTCACCTTCAAGCGCGAAGCCACTCTTCCCATCAACATCGCCCTGCTCATAGACCTTTCGGGCAGTCAGGAGCACACCTTCCCGCAGGAAAAACTGGCCGCAGGCGATTTCCTCCGCTCCATCCTGCGGCCCGGCAGAGACTCAGCCGCGATACTCACTTTTCAATCCGATGTGGAATTGATTCAGGGCCTCACCTCGCGCATCGATACGCTCAAGCGCGCCCTCGACCAGATTCAATACTTCGGTCGCTTCGGCGCGTCTTCTTCCCGAAGACAAGCCACCGCTCTCTACGATGCCGTGTTCATCGCCGCAGACGAAGTACTCTCCCGCGACTCTTTTCGCGCAGCCAGCGATGATCTCATCACTCGGCGCGCGGTCATCCTGCTGACCGATGGAGTCGATAACGCGAGCTCGCGCAAGCTGGAACAGACCATTGATCGCGCGCTGCGATCGGGCGTGGTCATTTATTCGATAGGCATCGGAGACCGGTTCCGTTTCGAAGGAGTGCGCGAAGACGTGCTCCGCAAGCTCTCGGAAGAAACCGGGGGCCGCGCATATTTTCCGCATGGGGCTGATGATCTGATGGAAGACTTCCGCCAGATAGAAAACGAACTGCGCAGCCAGTACCTCGTAGCTTACTCCCCGTCGAACGCGGCCCGCGACGGGCGCTTCCGTCGAATAGAAGTGCGTCTCTCAGGCCGCAGTGATGTTCTGGTAGTTCACCGTCGCGGTTACTACGCGGCATCGGAAGAAGTGAAAAAATGAAGCACCTGAAGTTTTACGCCACGATCCTGATCGTCACAACGGCGATCTTTCTAAGTACCGTCGTCGCTCAACAGCAGCAGCCTGCCCAGCAACAGAGCAAAGATAAAAAGCCCGCAGAAGAAGAGAGTCAGGATGAACAGTCTCTCAAGCTGGGCACTCAGCTTGTCACCGCGCCGTTCAACGTCACCGACAAGACCAACCGCTACATAAACGATCTCACGAAAGACGACATAGAGTTGATGGAAGACAACAAACCACAGAAGATTTTTTCATTCGAGCGGCAGACCGATCTTCCAATCACTATAGCCATGCTAATCGATATCTCAGGCAGCCAGGAATACACCCTGCCTTACGAGAAGGCCGCAGGCGAGCGGTTTCTCAGAAGGGTGCTGCGTCCGAACAAGGACATAGCCGCGCTCGTCACCTTCGAGCATGAATCGGTCGTCGTTCAGGACTTCACTTCGAATCTCCAGAAGCTGACCAGAGCGATGGACGGAGTGCGCGTCAGCGTTCAGCCCCCGGCCATCGGGGGAGCGGGCGGGACGCCTCCCATCAACGGAGGCTCGCAGGTCGGATGGACGGCTATGTACGATTCGATCTATCTGGCTTCATCCGATATGCTCGGACGCGAGGCGGGACGCCGGGTTATCATACTGCTGACCGACGGGCAGGACACCGTGAGCCGGGTCAAGTTGCGCGAAGCGATAGAACGCACCTGGAAAAACGAGATAATCGTTTACTCGATCGGCATAGGCGATCCGATTCACGGAGGCATCGACACCGGCACGCTCAAGAAAATCTCGGCGGAAACCGGCGGTCGCGCTTTCTTCCCGCGCAGCGAAGAAGACCTCGACAAGGCTTTCGCCCTAATCGATGAAGACCTGCGCTCTCAGTATATCCTATCCTACGAACCGACCAACGAAGCCAGAGACGGCTCGTTCCGCACGATTCAGATTCGCGTCAGGAACCGCAAGGATATCACTGTTCGCCATCGCAGAGGGTACTTCGCGCAGAAAGAGTCCTAAGCCGTCTATCCCATCCTGCCCAAGACTGACAGCAGGCGGCCAACGCTCGACGGTTGGCCGTTTGCTTCACGGCGATAAGAAAAAAACAATTCCGTCTGATGCATGGTGCAATAGTCGGCGACGTGTATGCGGTCCTGGGTGAATCCGCAGAAGAGGAGTTGCTGAATGTTGGCCGCGCGCACGTCGAGATGAGCTTTCCCATTCTCTTTGAAATTCACAAGCAGCCTGCGCCAGTAGCCGAATGAATCTTTGTACTGTTTGATTACGTCTTCGCCCACTTCGTAACATTCAGCGCAGGCCAGAGGGCCGAGCGCGGCTATAGCACTTCGCGTATCGACGCCGTGAAGCATCATCAAATCAGCGATGGTTCGCTCGGTGATGCGATCGGCAGTCCCTCGCCAGCCCGCGTGAATGGCAGCCATCGCCCCGGACTTTGGATCGCCGATGAGCAGAGGCAGGCAGTCAGCCGTTTGAATAGCGAGCAGCACATTGGTCAACTGAGTGGTCATTGCGTCGCAGGCGGGTTGAGGGCCGCGCGCCTGCTCCGGGAATTCCAGAAAGAACCTTCCAGTCGAATGAGTCTGCCGCGCAGTCATTATCGATAACTGCGACGCGCCGATGGCTTTGAGAAAACGACGACGGTTTTCTGCGACGTTTTGTTTGTCATCGCCTTTGAATTGAGCGAGGTTCAAAGCGCCTTTGGGCAGCGGGCTCACCCCTCCTGCGCGAGTGCTGAAAGCATTGATGAATCCTGCCCTCTCCAGAGGCTCGCAAACCAGATAGCTTATGCGCGATTGTCCCTGAGAGGTCTCGACTTCGCGCTCGCGCATCACGAAGCCTGAGCGGTTGATGGTCTCTTCCATAGTCACCCTGCAATGTAGCCTAAGCCGGGAGTCAGCGCAATCAGGCGGGAGTAGCAAAGAGGTCAGATGCGTGGCTCATCGCCACTAACATCTGACCTCTGACATCCTAAAGGGCTTTGATTCGGATATTGCGGAAAGCCACTCTGCCGGTGTGCGTTTGTAATCCGATGAAACTCGGCGCTCCTGGCGCAGTTGGCAGCCCGCGCCCTGGTTGCGTGTTGATGAACCTGCTCACCTGTTGCCCATTGAGCAGCACAGTATACTCCTGCCCGAGGACGCGAATCTCCAACTCATTCCACTGCCCGACGGGGCGGGCCGGTTGAAGCGACAAAAGCTGATCCGGTTCGTTGTAGATAGCGCCCGTCTTATGAATAGCTGCCCCATCAGGAGCGCCCAGTTCATCGATCTGAACTTCGAAGCCGAAGTTGACCGCTACATAAGCCGCGTTGTTGTAGTTCTTGCTTTCCGGGTTAGGGAAGCGAAGGAATACGCCCGAGTTTGCATCGTTCTCCCAGCGCAGAAATTCCAGCTTGAGGGCGAAGTTCGCTGGCGTCGGTGTCTTGCACCACAGCAATCCGATGTCCGTGCCGGGTATGGATTCGAGCGATCCATCGACGATGATGAACCGTCCGGGATCATCGCGGCCCGGCTGATTTTTTATGGTGGTCATCTGCCAGGGCGATGTGTCAGCGCCGTCAAACAGGGGTTGAAAACCATCGCCTGTCGGAACGGTCGGGCCTACGGTGAGTTTATCTGCCAACCTGCGGGCAAGAGCGATGCCCGTCAACATCGGGTTCGGCGATCCGAGAGTGGGAAAGAGCGCGGGGCCTGCGGCATAGACGTTGACCGTATCGTGGACGCGCCCGTCAGAATCAGTCACCGACGTTGCAGGATCAGTTCCCATCGCCAGCGTGCCTCCCTCGTGATGAGTCGTCCCCAGTCCGTCGCGGCGTTTGCTGAGTATCTCAAGCGGCTCGCCTGCGGCAAATATTTTCGCCACGTCATCCGCCGCTTTATCCATCACATTCCATAGCTCCAGGTCTTTGGCCGCAGGGGTGATTCGGACAAAAGCGCGACGGGTGTCGAATTCGTCCAACTCGCCGTCAAGCGAGACGAAGCTGTTGCTGTTTTGCGGCTGCATCTCTCCGATGCCGCGAATGGTGATGACCACATGCGTATCGGTTGCGGATTTGAACTGATCGAAGCCATCGATGTCGGGCACTTTCCTGAACAGTTCGACTTCCGAGTCAGTTCCTAAAGCTCCGAGACCCGAAGCGGTGATCTGCAAATGGAAGTGGCCCTGTGTGCCATCGGCGAATGTGTGCCGGCCTTTGACGAAAAGGGCCGATGCCTGCAACTCTTTTATGTCCGCGCCGAGAGAGGCAAGCGCCTTGCGCGGGATGCGAATATCGAGATTCGACCTCAGATGACCCATCAGATTGCGCCCGACCGGAAGCGGGGGGCGCGCATCGGCAGGTATCGAGTCCAAAAAGAGCAATGCCTGCCGGGTGGATTCGATCGTACCCTGAGCGATGATGACCGCCGCGCCTTCGGCCACAGGGATGGTTCCCTGATTGGTCTCGACTGCCGCTGCTCTCCACCCTGAAGGCGTGGCTGCGGGCAGCAATCTCTTGACGTGACAATTAGGCACGATCATCAACCGCTTTTTGAAATCATCTCCGCCGGATTCAGCCTGAGCGGCGCGCGCGGCTTTGATGAGCAGAGGCGTGGCGCTGAATTTATTGGACGGGAAGAAGCCGGAGCGCGTGGCGCGGCTCTGCACCGCAAGCGGCGCTTCCAGTTTCAGGATGTCGCCAGATGCGCTTGCAGGAGTCGTCACACTGGTCATCGAGCCTGCCGTCAGAGTGGGGTCGAGAGCGGGAGCAGCCCCAGCGACCATAGCCATGCCCGGAGTGACGGAAATCAACGCCGGCAGTTGCGTCAACGGCACTACATCGGTCACCTTGTCGGCGGCTATGGCCTCGAAGAGTTGTTTGCGGAGAGCCTGATGCAGTTCGCCGTTGATGAAGTCATTGGTTTCTGTTACGCCTATTTGTTCGCTCGCCTCGCGGAAATACCGGGTCTTGAGATCGCTGATGACATCGGCGGGCCAGCTATCAGCGTTCAATTCAGTGTCCAGAGGTTGAGGCGACCAGCCGCCCCAGAAAAGAGACCGCCCGCCGATGCAGTAAGCCAGTCCGGGAAATCCACCAGGCACGTTGGAATGCCAGGCCAGTCCCCAGACTTCGTTGCGGGCCTGTCTGTCCTGCCCGGCAAGGCGCAGGGCGGCGATGCTTGTGGCAGCAGGGGAATTGAGTCCCAGCGCGCCCACATTCTGAACATGCTCAGGCAGGGCCAGCGGGCCTCCTTCCAGCACAAGGATGCGATGACTGTGGGTCTTGTCCTTGTAGAAGAGATGTTGAGCCAGCGCGGCCCCGAATGTTCCGCCGCCGAGAATGATTACATCGAAGGGGCGAGCATCCGGGCGCGCGCCGGTATCGGTCGAGCGCAATGCTTCGTCCAGACCGTTGCAGGTGTAACGGCCCAGCACATCGCGCGAAAAATCGGTCGTTTGAGCAGTAGGATTCGTTGGCATGGAAAGTTCCTCCGTTAAGTCTATGGGCTCGGGACATAGGGGATAGGGAGCCCTGGGTGTTACTCAAAGACGGTCGGCACCTTCTTTCGATGCCCTTGTGCAAAGGCTGTCGAGCCGTGAACTGCTCGGCAAAGATTCTGGATTGACAAAGTCGCGTGCGTGAAGCTGACTGATGCCAGCGGGAATGCGCTGTTGCAGTACGCAAATACAATATGCCTCCGTTCTCGCTGTGTCAATTGCGATCAAAGTATCTTCCTGTCGAAAACAAAATCCTGTTGCCGATTTTCTATGGACGTTGACACCCGCGCGCGCCTCGACTTACCCTATCGTTTTATCTTCTGTCCGTGAAAGGTGACTGTAAGTATGCTCGATGTGAATTTCGTCCGCGCCAATCTCGATCTGGTCAGAAAGAAACTCGAAGATCGCGGCTTCCCGCTCTCGACGCTCGACAACTTCGCCACCCTCGACGAGCAGCGTCGCGCGCTCGTCCGAAAACGGGATGATCTCAACGCCGAACGCAACCGTTCGAGTCAGGATA
>CAZPQE010000171.1:9851-12069 GCA_964588615.1 uncultured Clostridia bacterium
ATGAAATCCGGCCTCAAGGAAGAAGCTCAGTTGCGGCGCGCTGCCGTCCGCCAAACGGGTGATCAGATCGCTGCCCTCGAATCCCATCTCGATGGGATCGAATCGGAATTGAACTCTCTGATGGCCGGTCTTCCCAACCTGCCTCACGACAGCGTTCCCGTCGGCGAAGACGAAACGGCAAACAGCGAAGTCAAACGCTGGGGCCAGCCTCCGCAGTTCGACTTCACTCCGCTCGATCATGTGGAACTGGGCGCGCGCCTCGGCATACTCGACCTTGAGCGCGCGACGAAAATTTCCGGAGCGAGGTTTTCGATACTCACCGGCCTGGGAGCGCGACTTGAGCGCGCGCTGATAAACTTCTGCCTCGACCTTCAGACCCGTCGCAACGGCTACACCGAAGTCGTGCCTCCTTTCATCGTCAACGCAAAGACTCTCTTCGGCACGGGGCAGCTTCCGAAATTCGAAGAAGACCTCTTCAAGCTGACCGATGAGCGCGGCCTCTATCTGATTCCCACTGCCGAAGTGCCGCTTACGAACATCTATGCCGAAGAGATACTCGACTCTGCTCAACTGCCTATAAAGATGACCGCCTACACTCCCTGTTTTCGCTCCGAAGCCGGAAGCTATGGCAAAGACACCCGCGGGCTGATTCGCCAGCATCAGTTCGATAAAGTGGAACTCGTCAAAATCACCCGCCCCGAAGATTCCTACGACCATCTCGAATCGCTCCGCGCCGATGCCGAATCCGTGCTCGAAGCCCTCGGACTCGCTTATCGAACCATAGTTCTTTCGACCGGCGATATGGGATTTTCTGCGGCAAAGACTTATGACATCGAAGTGTGGCTGCCGAGCCAGCAGACCTATCGGGAGATTTCTTCGTGCTCGAACTGCGAATCGTTTCAGGCCCGGCGAGCGCAGATACGTTTTCGCCGCGAGGCCCGCTCCCGCCCCGAATACGCGCACACGCTCAACGGGTCGGGATTGGCAATCGGCAGAACGTGGCTTGCCTTACTTGAAAACTATCAGCAGGAAGACGGGTCTGTGCGTGTGCCGGAGGCGTTGCAACCCTACCTGGATTTGGAAGTGATCGGATAAAAAAATAAAGGCTGTTACAGGTCGTCGCCGGGACGGGTATGAGAGGGTTCTGACTCGGTTTCAGCGAGCTACCTTGCCGCCATCCATCGCTCAACGGTGGTGAGGCCCGGAGCGATACGACAAATGGCTGCCGGTCTGCTCGTTTGAACCCCCGGCGCTGCCTGTGACAGCCTTCAAAAGAGAGCACCTTCCGGCGCCTCAAGCTTCCAGCTATTCTTTAAGCATTATCCGTGCCAGACACCTCAAATCCAGTCAACTTGCTCTATGCCAATACCTTGACAATGCCTATCGATAGATACTCAATCAAAAACCGTTCATTTTGACCGAATCCGGCTGAATGCAATCCGCAGTTTTGACCATCAGGCGGAGAAGAGCGCTATGACACGGGATTTGGAGAGGGGGATTTTGTGGATGAGAGTGTCATTTTTTGTACTCAAATTTTCCGCGAGGTCAGCGCCGCAATAAAGCATCAATCGCTGGCCGTGCGAGAGCGAGCGGATAATCTCAGGGATGATCGTTTCAGCGCGATCGACAGCCCGCGCGGTGAGGAGATCGAAATCCGCGCGCGGGAGCTCTTCGACGCGGACTCTCTGGATGAAAAAGGTTTCAAGCCCGAGCGCGTCTTTGACCTCGTTGAGAAAGAGAGCTTTCTTCTGATTGATCTCAAGCGCAGTGATTCGAAGATCGGGTCTGAGGACTGCGAGCGGAACGGCAGGGAATCCCGCGCCGCTGCCTATGTCGAGAATCGATTGCGCATCTCCGAAAAACTTTCCTCCCAGTAGAGATTCGGCGTAATGCAGCCGGGCCGCTTCGCGCGGAGCGATTATGCGGGTGAGGTTGATCTTCGCATTCCATTTGCAGAGCATCGAGTAGTGACGGGCGAGCAGATCGAGTTGGTGAGGGCTGAGAGGATCGAGCGCGAAGTCTCTGAGTGATTCTTCGAGCGCGTCGCGGAATACATTTGCCGATTCCCTGTTCATATTCGCGATCAGAGTAGCCCTTGAGTTTTTGGAGACAGGATTTCTTTTTAACCGATCCTGTAAATCCTGAGAATCCTGTTATACTGCACGCGGTCACAAACTGAGCTTTCGAAGCAAGTCGTGTCAGTAGCCCGACCGTCAGG
>CAZPQE010000172.1:0-12046 GCA_964588615.1 uncultured Clostridia bacterium
AATTCATCGGTGAGAAAGCGGGCGGCGTTTATGAACAATCATCTGTGGGCGACTAAGTACGCAGGCGACGAGATGAACGCCGCCGGTTTTTACATCAACCTGAGCAAGGGGGGCGACGGACTGCCGCGATGGACGCGGGCCAATCGCTCGCTTGAAAACCAGGATGTAGTGTTGTGGTACACGATGGGGACTACTCATATCCCGCGACCGGAAGAATGGCCGGTGATGGCCGCGCACAAGATGGGATTCAAGCTGATGCCCAACGGCTTTTTCGTCCGCAGCCCATCGCTCGATGTTCCGAGGCCGTAGGTCGAAAGATGCTCAACCTTTATGACGAATTCAAATCGCTGATTGCCCGGCTTGCTGAGATGAATGCCGAGTATGCCGTATGCGGCGGGCTGGCTATGGCAGTGCATGGGTTCCCTCGCGCAACTATCGATATCGATTTGCTCATTCCTGAAGAGTCGTTGAATGAAACTCTTTCGGTGGCTGATCAACTCGGCTACACGATAGTAGCGATGCCGATGAAGTTTGCGGGAGGAAAAATAGATATCCGTCGCGTTTCCAAGCTCGATACTGAATCAGGCGATGTACTGACGCTCGATCTGTTGCTCGTCACGTCCGCTATCGAAGAAGTGTGGGAATCCCGACTGGAAGCATTATGGGAAAATCAAAAACTTCTGGTAGTGTCGCGCGCAGGATTGATTGCGCTGAAATCTCTGAGGAACAGCGAGCAGGATTTAGCTGATATCAAACGCCTGACGGAGGAAGCGGATGAAAGTTGATATGTCGCCGGAGGCCATAGCGACTCGGCTCAAACGTGCGTCACAGTTAAGAGACCTGTGCCTGTCGCTCGGAAAAGCAAAGCTGCTGGGACCTCGCCAGGCGAGCAAGCAATCAGGACAAGAAAAAAACGATCTCTCGGAGGATGATATCTCTTCGCGCGATCAACAGGGAGACGAAGAGTCGCACGCATCCGATTGAAGCTCACCCGATAGCCTGTCTCTGAGTAAACTCTATCTGTTAGACTCTCCTTTCGAGGATAATCACGGCGGAAATTATTGAATGAGATCACGCGGAAAACGAATTGCGATCAAGCTGGCCGGGTGGGGCTTCATCTTTCTTGGCATACTCGGCATCTTCCTTCCCATACTGCAAGGCATCCTTTTTCTCCTCGTAGGGCTTTTTCTTCTGTCGGATGATTCTCCGTGGGCTGCCCGGCTGCTCCACAGCCTGAAAAAGAAATTCCCGAAAATAAATCAGAAGCTCGAAGAGGCAGTGGTCAAAGCCAGAGAGGTTCGCCAAAACCTGTTCAAGAAGAAAACCAGAGAAGCAGGCGATTGATCGCTTTCCCGCCTGCCGGGGTCGTGTTAGATTTCCACTTCCGATGAAAAAGCAGTATGTGGCGTCCTGCAAATCCAATCCGTCACCCTCTCCCGGAAGCGAGATGGCCGACCGTTGATCAGGCCGCTCGCTCGCTTCTCTTCTCTCCCATTCGAATCGGCGCTGTCACACTCGAAAGCCGCACCTGGGTTCCGGCTATGGTTCCGTGGCGCGCGACTGAAGATGGATTTGTCACTGATGATGTTCTCGACTGGTACGCGCGATTTGCCGCGGGGCAGCCCGGCGCGCTTGTGGTCGAAGCCACAGGCATACGCGATATCCCAAGCGGGCCTCTGCTTCGCATAGGACATGACCGATTCATACCCGGTCTTAGGAAACTTGTCGAAACCATCCGCGATCAAAGTCAGGAACACACCCGGCTCTTCATTCAGATAATCGATTTCCTCCGAGTCAATCGTCGCCCCGAAAAAGAAAAATACTTCGACCGCTACTTCAATCTCACCGATCAACATCGCAATCGCCTCATCGAATCTACCGGCGACACCAGATGGCGCGACGCAGATGACATCCACGCGCGCGAATTTCTCAAAGCCGCGACCGATGATCTGCTCGACCGCGTGCTCGACGAGCGAGAGATTGAATCACTCCGCTACGGCTACCGCGAGCGAGTCACTGACATGCATCTGGCTCACATCCGCGAACTGCCTCGCGCGCTTCCCGCCATTTTCGCCGACGCCGCAGCGCGCGCCAGAGAAGCGGGCTTTGACGGCGTGGAGCTTCACTACGCGCACGCATACACGATGGCTTCGTTTCTCAGCGCAAAGAATGATCGAGCGGACGGCTACGGCGGCCCGCGCGAAAACCGCGCGCGACTTCCATTGGAAGTTTACCTCGCAGTGCGCGAGCGCGTAGGATCAGATTATGTCGTGGGCGCTCGGTTTCTGGGAGATGAAGTCATCGCTCAGGGCAACAGGATTGAAGACGCGATCTACTTCGGAGTGGAGTTCGCCCGCGCGGGAATGGATTATCTGTCGATTTCGAAAGGCGGAAAGTTCGACGACGCCGCGCAGCCCAAAGTAGGCCAGGCGGTTTATCCCTACACCGGGCGCAGCGGCTACGAGTGCATGCCTACTATCATTTCAGACGAGCGAGGCCCGTTCGGTCGCAACGTGGGGCTTGCGGCTGAAATAAAACGCGCAGTCAACGAAGCCGGATTCTCAACGCCGGTCGTCACATCGGGCGGGATAGCGACATTCGATCAGTGCGAGACGATACTTGAAAATGACGAAGCCGATATCATAGGCGCGGCCCGCCAGTCGCTCGCCGACCCCGACTGGTTTCTGAAAATGAAACTCGGATGCGGCGATGAAATCCGCCGCTGCAATTTCACCAACTACTGCGAAGGCTTAGATCAGATGCACCGTCAGGTGACGTGCAAGCTATGGGATCGAGTCGGTCTCGATGAGCCGGGCATCACTTTTGCCGACGGCGGCAAACGAAGGCTGGTCGCGCCTCTCTGGAAACCGCGCCCTGATGCGGATCGGGATTTGTGAGATGATCAACATCTGATCGCCCCAAACCCCGATGCAGGGGAGGAATTTATGCACAACGAATCCACAGCCATCATAGAGCAGGATGGAGAAATGTACGTCGCTTATTGCCCGGAAGTGCAGAGAGCCAACGGCCTGGGCAAAACGAAAGAAGAGTGCAAGGAGAATCTGTCCGAAGCGATTTCCCTCATACTCGAAGACCGCAAACGAGAGGATGATCGATTCATTCCTTGAAACATCAGGAGACTATCTCATGGCCGAGCCTGTTCTTCAGACTGATTGCCCTGATTATCCATCCGACATTCAAGCCGACCCGCGAGGGCTGCCCTATACACGCGAGCAGTACCTGAAGTTCTTCGCAGCGATGCGACTCGCTCGCACATTCGAAGAAAAACTCGGCGCGCTTTATCGACAGGGAAAACTTCTTGGCGCGGCTTATCTCGGCATGGGCCAGGAAGCGACCTCGGTAGGCTCGATCAGCCTGCTCGAAGAGGGCGATTATTTTTCAACCGTGTCGCGCAATCTCTCCGCCTGGTTTTACAAAGGCGTCGACCCAGGTCACGTTCTGGCCCGCTGGTTCGGCAAGGATCAATCTCCGTCGCGCGGGCGCGATCTGGGACTCTTTCTCGCCGACCTTGAAAACTATGGCATCGCTCCTTTTCATAACGGCTCGATGGCCGCGTGGATTCCATCGGGAGCGGGATACGCGCTATCGTTCAAGATGAGAAGGCAGCCAAATATCTATCTGGCATTCACCGGCGACGGCGCGACCAGCCCCGGAGATTTTTACGAAGGCTTGAACTTCGCCTCCATTCACAAACTGCCGCTCGTAGTGATCGCCGAGATGAACCAGTTCGCTTACTCGACTCCGCCTGAAAAACAGATGCCCGTGAAAAACATCGCCGACCGCGCGCCCGCTTTCAATGTCTACTCCGAAATCGCTTACGGAAATTGTCTGTTCACTGTAATCGATGCGGCGCGGCGCGGAATCGAGCACGCGCGCAGCGGCAAGGGGCCGGCGCTGATCGAGTTCAAAACTTTTCGCCAGCGAGGACACGGCGAGCATGACGACATGAGTTATGTGCCTGCGGAGTTGAGAGAGTTCTGGGAGAAGCGCGACCCCATAGCGATGTACCGCCGATGGATGATCGAGCGCGCCGACATTCCTGCAAACGACATCGAGCGAATCGAAGAAGACGCGGTGAAAGAAATCGAGCGAGCGGTCGAATATGCCGAGGCATTGCCTTATCCGAAACCGGAATCGGTGACTGAAAGACTTTATGCCCCCTCGCCGCACGATCTGCGGCCTCAAGACAGAAAGAACATTTTCGAGCCGATAGAAAATCCCGCGATTCCTTCGCTCATGGCTATGAAAGAGCGCGAGACAGGAGGTCATTTCTGATGGCGCAGATGACTTATCTTCAGGCCATAAGCGACGCGCTCCGCTACGAGATGAGAAGAGACCCCAATGTTTTGGTCCTCGGTGAAGATATTGGAGCATTCGGCGGCGCGTTCAAAATCACTCAAGGTTTTTTGGACGAGTTCGGGCCGGAGCGGGTAATCGATACGCCCATATCAGAATCGGGATTCGTGGGCGCGGCCTGCGCTGCGGCGACGACCGGCTTTCGGCCCGTCGTTGAATTTCAGTTCATCGATTTCATCAGTTGCGCATTCGATCAGATAGTGAACTTCGCTGCGAAATGCTATTACCGATGGGGCATCGCTGTGCCGGTCGTCTTTCGCGGGCCGACGGGCGGAGGCATCCACGCCGGGCCTTATCATTCGCAAAACCCTGAAGCATGGTTTGCGCATGTGCCGGGTTTGAAAGTCGTGCTGCCTTCGACCGCGCGTGACGCGAAGGGATTGCTCATCGCTGCCATTCGAGACAACAACCCTGTCGTGTACATGGAAAACAAATTTCTGTATCGCCACTACATAGAAAACGTGTCCGAGGGAGAATACGTCACTCCCCTGGGATTGGCTGCGCTCAGGACTGTGGGCGATGATCTGACGATCATAAGCTACGGCGGAGCGGTTCATCTGTGCGTCGAGGTCGCGCGCCTGCTCGGACGCGAAGGGTCATCAGTCGAGGTCGTCGATCTCCGTTCGCTCGTCCCACTTGATCGTGAAACGATACTCGACAGCGTAAAGAAGACAGGCAAGGCGATGATAGTTCATGAGGCGAATATCACAGGGGGATTTGGCGGAGAGGTGGCGGCGCTCATTGCGCAGGAGGCATTCGAATATCTCGACGGGCCGGTCGTGCGCGTGGCCTCGCTCGACGTGCCGGTTCCGTTCAGCCCTCCGCTTGAGATGGCGATGCTGCCCTCGGTCGATAAGATCGCCGCTGCCGCAAGAGAGCTTCTGGCTTATTGATGGGGTGCGGCTGTGGGGCAAGGCAAAAGGTAAAAGGAAAAATGCAAAAGCGGGTTGTCGCCTTTTCGCAAGACTCCTATGCGATTACCGTCCTTGCGTCTCGCAGCCGGAAAATCCAGCACACGAAGGTGCAGTTTTCAATAGTCGGTCGAATCCCTCCAACGGAAGTTGGAGGATCGTTCATTTCCAAACTACACCAAAGGCATCAAGGTTCATTGAATCCCTCCAACGGAAGTTGGAGGATGGTTCAAATCCAACCCTCGAAGGCTGGATTTGGAATCCTCCCCAGATGGCCATCGGGGGTATCCAGAAGAGAGTGAAGCGTCGTGATGCAGGATGGACGTGCAGTCACCCCCAACTTCCGTTGGGGGTATGCGTGAACAGAAACCAGCCGATGTTTGAAAACTGCACCCAGCATGTGAGAGGTAAGTTATGCCGATGAATTTGATTAGCATCATCGTTGCGATTTCCTTTCTTGGCCCTGCGCAATCGAAGGGAGTTTACAGATTTCAGATCGATGGAAAGTTGGCCGGTCACGAACGGTTCGAGGTAATGAAGTCGGAGACCGGCTACACGGCAAAGAGCATGAGCGAATCGAGCGTCGGCGGGACGCTGCATAAAATCGCAACGTCGACTGAGATTCAAAACGACAAGCCTGTTCGTTACACGGTCGAGACTGGCGACGGCGCGACGGCGCAGAAGTATTCGATGGAATTTAAGGAAGGGTCAGTCAGCGTCACCATCGAAGCGCACGGAAAAAAGACCGAGAGAAAGCGAGTGGTGGGCCGCGATGTGGTGCTTCTCGACCGGGGCGTGTGGCATCATTTACGTTTTCTGCTTGAGCGGTACGATATGAAAGCAGGCGGCTATCAGCGGTTCAAGGCGTTCATCCCGCTGTCGGGCCTGCGTGAGTATTCGGTCGATGTGCGGTTGATCGAGAAAAAGGAATTCAAGATGGGGCAGGTAAAGCGGCGCGGCGATCTGTTCTCGGTCATTCTCGCCGAAACCTATGAAATGCTTGTGATAGCCGACGAAGCGCGCGCTCCGCTGATGATCGAAATCCCGCTTGAGAAAACGAAGATCGTTCTTGAGTGATCAAATCGTCGTGTTGATCGTTTCGCCTCTTCGTTGAAGCGTGTGGCGTTTGAATCGCTCTTCATCCGTCGGATGATCGCTGCGATAATGCGCGCCGCGAGACTCACGTCTTGCCAGAGCCGCTTCTCCGACCAGCCGCGCGAGGGTGACGAAGTTCCAGCTTCGAGTGTTGAGCGGGCGGGAGGCTATCTCTTCAAGTTGGGCTAGGGCTTCCTTCAATCCCGATTCATCGCGCACGATGCCCACACGATCCCACATTATTCGTTTTACCTCAGCGCGAGTGCCGTCATCGATTCGCCAGTCGGCCTCGCCGCCGAAATCCCAGTCAGGCGGGGCAGCGGTTTGAATCCCGGCTGGAGCTTCAGCGGCTGCGACTTCTCCGGCACGGGCTCCGAAGACCAGGCCTTCGAGCAGTGAATTCGAAGCCAGTCGATTTGCGCCATGGACGCCCGTGCATGCGACTTCGCCAGCGGCATAAAGACCTGCAATGGAAGTGCGCCCGAAAGTATCGGTCTCGACTCCGCCCATCGTGTAATGCGCGGCGGGCGAGACGGGGATGAGATCGCGGGCGATATCGACGTTATAGAGTTGGCAGGTGTTGAAGATTTTCGGGAACCGCTCTTGCACGAAGCTTCGGTCGAGGTGTCGCATATCGAGCCAGACGTGATCGGAAGCGGTTTGTTGCATTTCGAAATGGATCGAGCGGCTTACGATATCGCGCGGGGCAAGCTCTGCGCGCTCGTTATAGTGCGGCATGAATCGCTCGCCGTTGATATTCAGGAGCAATCCGCCTTCCCCGCGCATGGCTTCAGAGAGAAGGAAGCGCGGCGCGTTTGGAACGACGAGCGCAGTCGGATGGAATTGAATAAACTCCATATCGGCCATCACCGCGCCTGCGCGATAAGCCATCGCCTGCCCGTCGCCTGTCGCCACGTCAGGGTTGGTGGTGTGAAGATAGAGTTGGCCCGCGCCGCCGGTTGCGAGTATGACTGCGCGGGCATAGATAGCGCGGATGCGATGCGTGTCAGGCTCGACGTAGGTGACTCCGACGCAGCGGCCTTTGGTGACGATGAGCGATTGAGTGCAGGCGTGGGGCAGGTATTCGATGGAAGAAAATTTTCGTGACCAGGCTACGAGAGCGCGGACTATTTCGCGGCCCGTAGCGTCGCCCTGAGCGTGAAGGATGCGCGGGCGCGAGTGAGCGGCTTCGCGTGTGAAAGCTAGTTGGCCCCGGCGACGGTCGAACTGAGCGCCGTGAGTAATGAGTTCGGTGATATAGCGCGGGCCTTCTTCGACGAGCACTGAGACAGCATCGGGGTTGCAAAGTCCCGCGCCCGCATCGATAGTGTCCTGGTAATGAAGTTCGATGTTGTCGTCGTCATTGAGTACGACGGCTACTCCGCCCTGAGCGTATTCGGTGTTGGATTCTGTCACCTGATCTTTGGTAAGCACGGCGACGCGCCCGTGAGGAGCGAGGGCGACGGCAGCGCGCAGACCGGCGATTCCGCTTCCGAGGACTATGAAATCAGTTTGATCCTTCATGGCAGAGAGAATTCTATCAGCGCGCGGTCGTGGTGACTAATAAACGGGCAGCCATGAAAAAGAAGTTCGTAGTACCGCCTTCAGGCGGAATAGGCATCAGACCTCAATCCCGATGTTGTAAAGCTCAACATCTTTTTGCGGGATTCCGGATTGATTCATCGAAAGGACTTGCTCACTCCGCCAATTGCGACCTGAGCGGTCATCTTGCCTATCGCCGATGCCCGGACGGAAAGCAAGGCCCTCAGCCGCTCACCGAATTTCCGGCGGTCGTCCCGTCGCCCTGTCATCGAAGAGAATGCCACCTTCATCGCCAGCACTGCGGCGTTGGCGAACTTGAAAGCCAGGACAGAGAATTTCCCCCTGTGCTTGTAAAGAAACAACATCTGGCTGAAGTAAAAATGGCGCAGCATCTCGCTTCTGTTCTGGCTCGTCGATGCGCCCCCCTGATGCACCGCCGTTCCTGCCGCCGTGAAACATACCTCCCAGCCGAACTTTCTCAGCCTGAGGCAGAGGTCTTCGTCCTCTGAGTACATGAAGAAGTCTTCATCGAACAGTCCGGCTTCTTCGAGCGATTCCCGTCTCAGCAGCAGGCACGAGCCTTCGATCCAGTCGACAGAGCGATCGATCAGATTTTCATCCAGATCAGGGCGATGTGTCCTTCTCAGACGCCGCCATCCCAGACTGTTTGTCACACCCGCGTATTCCAGTGCCTGATTGATCGGCGTCAGGAAGTTTCTCGTGCTGACCAGTTCTCTGCCCTCAAGGTCTTCGAGTTTGCACCCGGTGGCTCCGCACCGCTCATTCAACCGCATGCACTCGCAGAGAGCCGCCAACGCCTGCCGACTGAGTCGAGCGTCGCTGTTGAGCAACAGGATGAAGGGAGCATCAGTCATCCTTATGGCCCGGTTACACGCCGCGCCGAATCCCAGATTAGACGGGTTGCCGACGGCAATGACCTGATGCAACCGCTCGCGCACCGATTCCAGGCTTCCATCCGTCGAAGCATTATCGATCACTATCACTTCGAGATCAGCCCCTGCCCCGCTTTCGATCACCGAAGCCAGGCAATCATGAAGCAGTTCTCTGGTGTTGTAACTGACTATAACAACGGAAATCTGAGGTTTTGTCATCACCGCGAGTGAGAATATTTGATGCCTTTAGGCATGTCAACTTTTCCGCGCCTCTGTGAGCCTGCGCCTATGCCATTTTGAAGCGCGCGCGACTGACGTTTATATCCTTTCGCTCAGGCTGTGCATTTCTCCACAAGCCTGCTGTTCGAGGGTCACACCTTAGGCTTGCGGCTGATGAAGACCTCGATGAACTCGCCGTCAATCCCCCGATATCGATCCCTGATCCGAACGACGGTCGTAGTCATCCCCGAATGCCGATAAATAAAATCGCAGAGGTCCGCGCCCCATTCCGTCACTACTAAAGACCCGGCATCATCGATTGGATTGCCGTGATAATCCGGCTCTGCGAGATGTCGGATATCTCCGTTCTCCTGCACCGCCCGGACGAAGGTTTCTTTCCAGTAGTACCAGGGCACGGTGAAGACGTGAGCTCCGCCGGGTTTGAGCGTCCGGGCCACTTCCTTGAATGCAAGCGCGGGATTGAGCACGTGTTCGAAAACGTCCTGTGTGATTATCAGATCAAACTCTTCATCTCTGAAGGTCTGGCATTCGAGATTCTCCGAGCGATAACCGCATTTTATTTGGCCGGCAGGAGTGTCGGCAAAGAAGTGCGTCGCTGTGTAATCGGGGCATTCCCGCTTCAACTTCTCTGAAGAAGCTCCTCCCGGAGAGGATTCATGAATTCGGCTTTTGCGCCAGTCGGGAAAATGCGTCTCAAGCGCGTAGATGATCGCTCGCCAGCGCGGTATGCTCCCGCAGCGGATGCAATGATAGTTATCCCTTAGCCACGCATCTCTTTCTATGAACATCGTGCGCGCCTGACAGATCGGGCAATACCCCAAATGCCAGTCGCCTCGCAGCGCCCCTCTCGGCAGCTTTCGTTTTCGGATCAGATGGAGGCCATCTTTGGCTGTCTCCTTCGCTATGAGTTTGAATACTTGTTTGAAAAGCATGGATGAAACTCAGAACGAATTAGCTCGCGAGCGGCGATCAGGTCGACTGGATGAACTCTTTTATCTTCGCCATCACGCTTCCGCCAAGCGCGTCCTCCCAGCTTGTCGCCCATCGGACTAGCGATCCTTCGACGCGCCTCTGATAGTTTTCGATGCTTGCCGCCGCTTCTTGCAATCCCTCTGCGATGGATTCCACAGTCGGCTCGGCTGCGATGATGTTCGACGAAATGGCGTTGAGTTTTTCTCTCGTCTTGTTGGCGCAGGTGTTGGTCACGACGAGCATCCCTGCTGCGGCCATCTCTATGGGGACGAGGCTCGGATGAGGCGTGTACATCAAACTCAGGCCGAGATCGTGAGTCCTCAGCACCTCTCTGTAGGTCTCCTGAGTCTGACGCGGCAACAGGTGCAGCGACACATCATCAGAAAGTTTGATCCGCGACGAAGCATCAACGGCTCCGATCCCGCGAAATTCCCATTCGCCCTTGAAGCGCCCGCTTCTGACAGCAAGTGAAAGGGCGAGGATGCCTACCTCGAACATATTGCGCGCGGCGTGAGCTTCAGGGCGCGCATACATCAACAATTTTTTGGGAGAGCGGCCGGCTATGTCTTCCACTCTCACCCGACCTACGGAAGTGATAGTGTTCTGAAATGATATTGAGTCGTCATAGCCACTGTTCGAGCCGTCGGCGAACACCCCCAATCGATTCTCACTGAAATACTCTCGCAGGAGCTCGGTCGAAAAGATGGCCAGGTGCGGGAAGCTGTAAGTCTGATTGGCCAGAGCCGCAAAGCTCCCCATCTCGAAGGTGAAAGGCTCGTATTCCTGAATCAGATAGATGAATTTATCCCTTTTCAAATACTTCATGGCGCGATGCGCGATATGCGCCGTCCACCACGTAGTCGCTATGAACGAATCCTGCGGGCTGACCTCAAGCCTCTGAGAGCGGTCGAAGCAATAAGCCAGTTCGACGCGATCAAACAGATTGTTGAGACCGTCAAAAGCGCGTAGCTGCTGCTTCCACACCGAAGGCATATACTCGCAGTAATCAACGATGACGATGCGGACTCGAAATCCCGCGTCGCTCAGGTGGCGCGCAAGGTTGAATTTAGTGATATAGCCGCCGAAAAAGTATCTCAGATCGATTGTCGGAATCAGCAGATTGACCCGCTTGTCAGAGGGAGAAACAGCGAGCGAGAGAGGCGCAATCTTCTGCTCGATGATTTCTACCCGCTCAAGCCGGGATGATGATTCGGCTGATCGAGGCGGTGCGGCTGTGGATTGCGGAGGCGGATTCGTAAAGCCCCGGCTGGTGAATCCGCCTACCGGCAGCCACGATCTGATGCTTGCGTACCTGCGCCAGACAAGCGCCCTCAGCAGCGAGTTTTCGGCCCCAAGCGTCTCGCCGGTCCGGCCCCAGTTTTTGAGGCTTCGAAGAGCGAGCCATGTTTCAGACGCGAGGGAATCATCGAGGCGGGCGATGCGCCGCAGAGTTTTTTTCTTCTCCCCGCTCAATCGCTCCCGGCAGCGCAACTCGATCACCCCAGCCAGCATTTTGAGCCTGACCAGATCGTAAAAGTATATGGCTCGCCATTGCCCCAGATTTCTTGCAACCAGTTCTCTCGCCATTAGGGGATGCGCCATCAATTTCACCGCCTTTCCTGCGAGGCTTTCTTTTGCGGGCGCGAAATGGCCTATGACATTGTTCTGATGTTGAACGTAGTCATAAAGCGGGCGATCCACATAAGCTATTTCTCCAAGCGAGAGGGCAACGCAGGCTATCCAGTGATCGTGATAAGCCTCTCCGATTCTTTCGGGGAATGGAAGCGCATACTCCAGCAACTCTCTTCGAAACATCGAAGCCGCTCCGGTCACGGTGTTGGCCATAATCAATGAGGCAAAGTTCGTGTAGTTGTTGGGCCGGGTAGTCCAGTAAGTGTCGGACAGGAGGCGGCCCTCAGCCTCGACGATATTCATGTCGCTGTAGACGAGCATCGCGCCGCCTCTGAGAGTTGAAACGAGCGAGGCCAGTTTATCGGCGTGCCATCGGTCATCGTG
>CAZPQE010000173.1:0-12027 GCA_964588615.1 uncultured Clostridia bacterium
GGCCATACATTCGCTTTCAATCTCTCAGCGGGTCTGAGCCTGCCGCCTGCGTCAGGCGCGTAAGGAATGGCCAGCCGCTCTTCCATATCGGTGTTGGGATAAAAATCAGTGCTGGTCATCTCAAGCGGCGTGAACAGATTGTCCTTGATATATTTTTTGAAAGGCACGCCCGAAAACTTCTGCACCAGATAACCGATGAGCGTGTAGGCCATATTCGAGTATTCTTCTTTCTCCATCGGCGGGCGAGTCACCTTGAGCGAAGTTTTCAAATAATCTTCGAGCGAGAGAGGAACCGTGTCGCCCCAGACCGGGTGCGGGCCGAAATCCGCCGGAAGCCCTGAGACGTGAGTGAGCAGATGACGAAACGTGACGGGATTTTGCGGGTCTTCGCCCTGAATTTTGAATTCAGTCAGATAGTCGCTCACTCGATCATCGAGCTTGAATTTTCCCTGCTCCATCAGTTGAAGCAGCGCGACGGTGGCCATCGCCTTGAAGGTCGAGCCTATCAGATAAACTGTGCTTGCAACTGCCGGAGTGCGCGCCCACAGGTTCGACTGTCCGTAAGCGCCTGTCCATAGAATCTGATCGCCCGCGACAAGCGCCACCGTCGCCGAAGGTATTTTGCCTTCCATCAATGTCCGCTCGATTGCAGGCTCAAGCTCCGCTCTGACTCGATCAATATCGATGTTGCCCGCATACTGCGCCTGTGCGTGGCTCGAAAAGAGCGATGCGGCAATCGCCGTTGCGACGATCAGTCTTCGTAAAGCTGCTTTCATTGTGTCCTCCGATTATCTGGCTGCCGCGCGCGGCTGTCTCTTCGCATAGATTCTGGGCGTCAGCCGCTGCACTCTGAGGCGGCTCCCTTCGCGCGCGGCTGAGTATTCGACCGGCACGAGCTTTCCGTTTTCGTCCAGTTCGTGGATGGTGAATCCCTTCGCCCCTCGCAAAGTGCCCAGAGCGATCGGCAGCATTCCGCGCAGAGAATCTTCTATGTAGGAGCCGTCGTAGCGTCCCGTTTCGGTCGAATAGTTGAGCACCCAGATGCGGGTGAAATCTACAGGCGCTTCGGAGCTGAGGCTCTTCATCAATCCGATGTAATTGTTTTTGAGTTCTCCTCCGCGCGTCCGTGTCTGATCGAGCACGACCCAGCCGGTGAAGCGGCGGCCCTCGCCTTCGAGGTGGAGGATTTCGTCAGGCACGTCGAGTTGAACCTGCTGCGCGCCGACCCAACCGGCTCGCAGGACTTCCGTTTCAGCCAGCCTGACCTGATACCACAGCACCGTCCGCTCTTCAGGCTCTTCGCTCTCCTGATCCGTGTCGCTTCCCTTCTCTCTCTGAGGCTTGATCGTGGTTCGGGTCTTGCCGACTATCTCGACTATCGCGCCGCGATTGAGCGAGGTGACTATATCTCCGCCCGGATCGGCTCTGAGCGGCGTGCGCACTTTCAATCGGCCCGACCCCTGCGAGACTATCGATTTGGACTTCTCGTAGAGTTCTTCGACACGGGTGACTATAGCCTTGTTTATCACATAGCGGGCTTCGATCCAGCCGACGGTCTGGTCTTTGCCCTTGGTTCTGACCTTGTACCAGTCTTCGGTTCGGGTGGGAGTCTTGATTTCGGCCTGATCGAGTATGTCGAGCCGGTCTCCGCGCTTGACCTCGGCCACATCGAGCGCGACCGGCGCAGTCGAGGAGCGAATCTTCTGCTGCGAAATCACTATGCCCTCGTCAATGGGAGTTTCGCCCGAAAACAACCCGCAGGCGGCGAAAAGGAAAGCAGTGAGAAGAGAAATCGAAGCGAGGACGATTGCTGAGATTATAAAACGTGTTTTCATCGGTGTGCGGCGATCCAAAGTGAAACCGCTGAAAGCCTAGCCGAGCGCGGGAAGCGGTGTCAAGGAGGGGTAAAATGCGGACTCCACGATCATCGCCCTGCCATAAAGACACGAAGCGCGAGAAAAGCCCGCTTCGCGCTTTCCCTGTGACTTCGCGTCTTTGCGGCAGGAACCTGTGTTGGAGCGGTCAGCCCTGCGGCGCGGCGCTTTTTATTTCCTGAAGCAGCGAGCGCACGCGAGCGGCATCCTTCTCGCGCCAGGCTTTTGAAGTGTCGAGAAGCTTCAACCTCAGGTTATTGTCGTTGCCAACCGAGCAGCGCGACTTGGGGTCGTTCCACAGCAGCCCGCCGTTGATTATTTCCGCCGGACGGCCTTCATAAGCGATGAGCGGGTCTGCTTCGGCCATCTTGATGAGGGCATCGATGCATGCTCCTACGCCTTTGGGGATGCCCGTTTCGACTTTCTTCTTCGCTCTGGGTTTTTTGGGTTTGGCCGGGGCGCTCTGAGCGGGGGCAGCCGCCTGCTCCGCTGACCGGGGGGCGGCAAAGGCCGGGAGCATCAGCGCGACAACTGCAACAAGCGCAAACAGAATGGTGATGAGCCTGGCTCGCATAAAGAAACCTCCTTTGGAATAGTCTGAAGTCTGGAGTCGGTCGTTTGGAGTCATGACATGTTCTCATCCTTATCAGGGTGTTCTTAGAAACGACATGAAAGACTCCTTCGAAATCGATCAACTACGGGAATATTCCGATACCTTCACATCGCAAGGCCGCCGTCGGCCTGAATGACCTGGCCGGTAATATACTTCGCATCGTCTGAAAGCAGAAAGACCGCAATGCGAGCCGCTTCCTCAGCCGTCCCGTATCGGCCAAGCGGAATCTGCTCAGTCATCTTCTTTCGATATTCTTCGGTGAGCGCGGCGGTCATCTCGGTCTCGATCAATCCGAGAGCCAGCGCGTTGACGGTGATATTGCGTTTGGCTATCTCTTTGGCCAGCGACTTGGTGAAGCCTGTCAAACCGGCTTTGGAAGCTGAATAATTGGTCTGTCCCGGCATGCCGACGACTCCGCTTATCGATGAGATATTGAGAATAGAGCCGCGCTTCTGTCTGACCATGATCGAGACTACGGGTTTCGTCACATTGAACACGCCTTTGAGGTTGGTGTCTAAAACGGCGTCCCAGTCCGCTTCGCTCATCATCATTATCAGCTTGTCGCGGGTTATTCCGGCGTTGTTGACCAGATAATCGATGGAGCCGAATTCGGCTTTGACCGCTTTGACCATGCTTTCAGCGGCTCCCGCGTCAGTCACATCGCACTGAAGGCCAAGCGCCTGATGGCCTGCGCTCTGAATCTCTTCTACCAGAGAGTCTGCCTGCTCGCGGCTGCGGGTGTAATTGAAAGCCACCTTCGCGCCGCGACTCGCTAACTCTTTTGCAATGGCCCGGCCAATCCCGCGCGACCCGCCAGTGACTATCGCCGCTCTTCCCTCGAATTCGGACATTGGGTCTATCCTCCGAAAATGTCCGACAAGCTGGCAGTTTGTCGGACTCTCTTCCTATGCCAGATTCACTTCTTCTCTCCTCACCAGCAGGGATTCGATTCGTTTCTCGTTGACCTCGTAGCCGATGCCGGGCGCTATGGGAGCCTTGATCGTGCCGCGTTGGGAAACCGTGACCGGAGGTTCGATGATATCTTCTTCCCAGTACCGGGCGGAGGCCGACACGTCGCCCGGAAGTGTGAATCCCGCGTGAGTCGACATGGCGATGTTGTGCGCCCGTCCCACGCCCGATTCCAGCATCCCGCCGCACCAGACGGGAATGCCGCGATCAAGCGCGTATTTCTGAATGATCCGCGCTTCTGCGTGTCCGCCCACCCGACCGAGCTTGATGTTTATGATCCGGCACGATCCGAGTTCGAGAGCGTGACGGGCGTCCATCACGGTCGTGATCGATTCGTCGAGGCAGACGGGCGTTTTGATTTCGCGCTGAAGCCTGGCGTGATCTACCAGATCGCCCGCCGTCAGCGGCTGCTCCATCATCAGCAGGTTGTGCTCGTCAAGCTCGCGGAAGATTTCCATGTCGTCTAGCGTGTAGGCGGAGTTGGCATCCACGCTCAAAAGTATCGAAGGGTACTTTGCGCGGATCGCCCGGACGAGTTCCACATCGCGGCCTGGCTTGATCTTGATCTTTATGCGCTGATAGCCGCTCTCGACTTCCGTCGTCACTTTTTCGAGAAGCTTGTCTATGGTTTCCTGAATGCCGATCGAGACGCCCGATGCTATTTCTTCGCGCTCGCCTCCGATGTGTTGCCAGAGCGGTGTGCCTGCCATCCTGGCTTCGAGGTCCCAGACGGCGGTCTCGACCCCGCCTTTGGCCATGCGGTTGCCGCGAATGCGAGAGAGCGCGTCGTTGACCTGATCTGCGCTTGTGACTTTCGCCGAGGCGATCATAC
Source organism: uncultured Clostridia bacterium (assembly GCA_964588615.1). GTDB lineage: Bacteria > Acidobacteriota > Blastocatellia > UBA7656 > UBA7656 > UBA7656. Next base: position 4,289 of record CAZPQE010000173.1, read on the forward strand.
CAGCTACGAAGCGGGTGATGATGAGCCAGGCGGTGTCTATGGTTTCGTGATTGAAAAAAGGGTCTTCCGAAGCAGTGCATTCGCCATATCCGAATGCGCCGCTTTTATCGAACACCCTGAGGATCATTATCCTCCGACGGGTAGTCCGCCCGAAGCTGGTCTCGAAGGGGTGGCGGAGCGGAAGTTCTATCTCGCGGAGTTCGAGTTTTTCGAGTTGCATCTTTCACCTCAGTTCAGACGGCGACGCTCACCTCCTGGTAAGCGGCGAAGTCGAACTGCTCTTCATCAGGTCCGAGGATATAGCGGCTCTCGCAGAGGTCGCCGTTGGAGACGAAGCCGCGAATGATCGGCCCTCGTCCGAGTTTGTCTTGAAACTGATGGCGCGCGCGCAGTCGCCATCGGAGATGTTCGTCGATGGAGTTTTCGCGTATGGAATTGACATCATAAGGTATGACTATCGAATCGTCTTCTTCAAACGACGGGCGCGCGCCCGCAAGGACAGATTCGACGTGAGGCGACATCACCCACCATTCGGCGAATATGCGGTCGCTTGGCACGCCAGGGTCGAATACAGTAGATGCGCCCTCGCCGTAATAATTTTCCTCATAGCGGCGTATGACCGCGCCGAGTTTGTTGATGTTGAAGTGCGCGTTGCGCGATTGCAGCGGATCGAAAGTCCAGATTATGAGCGGCACTCCGGCTTCGATGGCCATCCGTCGCTGAAAGAGCTTGATGCGGTATCCGATATCTCGGTGGCGCATATCTTCGAGGACTGCGGCCATGTGCGAATGATAAACCACGTTTCGGCCCGCAAGCGCCAGCATCGTGTGAACGAATCCGACGAGCCCGCCCGAAGAGTCGAATGCTCCGATGGTGGGAGCCTTGCAGGCTTTCGAGATCATGTAGAGGCGTATGGGCATGATATCGATGTCATCGTCCTTCCACACCGCGCGCTCAAGCTCTATGCACTGGTTGAAGTCTTCTATCGAAACGCATTCTCTTATGGTGATATCCGAATCTGACATAGCGGGTGAGTATAATAATCCCCGGCTGCACATTCAAGCTTGGGAAAAAAGCGTTCTCAGGAAATGAAGCGACCGCCGCGACGGTTCTTTATCAGTTCGCGGTAATCGTCGCTCTCCATGGGGATGAGCCTGCACATCTCGTGCAGCCTTGAGCGCAGGCGCACACCCACGCGGTCTGTGAGGGTTTCGTCGTAAGCCGAGCCGATGCTGATGTCCAGATAGTTGGATGTGAATATGGTGACCTTGCGCTCGTTGTATCGCTTGTTGATGATGTGAGTCATCGTCTCCTGAACCCACTCGGTAGGCTTGCTCGCGCCAAGTTCGTCGAGGATGAGTACTTCGGCTTCGAAGACAGGAGAGAGAATCTTGAGTTCAGAGTTGTGGGTATTGGGGTTGTAGCTGTCCTGAATCTCCTTGAGCAGATCGCGGAAATCGTAGAAGAGTCCCGGAATGCCTTTGCGTATGAGTTCCTTGAGCACAGAGACGGCCAGATGAGTCTTGCCCACTCCGCAGCTTCCCAGATAGAGCATGCCGACATCGACGATAGGGTATTCTTCGACGAACTTGCGTGAAGTCATCAGCGCGCGGTGAAGAGAGGGGCAGCGGGCTTCGAAGTTATCGAAAGCGCAGTTGGAGAATCTCGACGGTATGCGCGCCTGTTGAAGGAGCAGGTCGGCGCGAACCGCCAGCTTGCAGGCGCAGGGGCGGACGCCCTTGCCTTCGACGAGCTCCCAGCCCGTCCCTCCACAGTCGGGGCATGGCGCGAGATTGAGGTTTGCCGATCCGGTCGACATCAACAGTTAATCCAGGAAATTTTTGCAACCACTAAAAAACGAGGGTCGGGTCAACTCAAACGCCGCCGATTATAGGAAAGCCCGAATGAAAAAGCAATCACAAAGCTCATCGACGAAACAAATATTTGGTTCGAAGTCGGGACAGTAAAATCGTAGCGTCACTTTTCAACGCGAAAGCCGTCGCAGCGCGCGACGGATGACCGCCTCTATAGTTCGTTCTCCCTCTTCGCGCAGGGCGGCTTCGACCGCGCGCTCGGAAAGAGGCCGGGGATAGCCCAGGGCGATGAGCGCCTCAATGGTGTCGTCACGGACTCCGGGCTGAGGTTGCTCGCGGGCGGCTGAGGTTTCCGCTCCTTCGAGCGAGACCGCTCCGAGTTTATCGCGGAGTTCGAGGACGACTCTCTCGGCGGTCTTGCGCCCCACTCCCGGAATGCGGGTCAGCTTGCCCAGGTCGTTGCTCTGAATGGCGACGACCAGTTCCGAAGCAGCCAGGCCCGAAAGCATGGCGACGGCCAGTTTGGGGCCGATGCCTCCGACGCTGGTCAGCTTGAGGAAAAGCTCCTTTTCGCCCGCGCGCGCAAATCCGAAAAGCTGTATGGCGTCTTCGCGGACGTTGGTGTGAACTCGCAGAGAGACCGGGTCACCTACATCTCCCAGTTCATAAAAAGTTGAAAGCGGGATAGTGACTTCGTAGCCGACTCCGGAGACATCGATTATCACCGAGTTGGGCTGCTTGTGAATTATTTTGCCCGAAAGATGCGCTATCAATCTTCTTCTCCCATCGAAGCGGGGTTGAGTTTACGCAACCTCGCGCGCAGGTGTCAACGCGGCGCATAAGAACTATTGCAATCTCTCGCCCCTGCGGTATACTCGCCGGGAAGCCATCTGTCTGAGCAAGTATTGCCCCTTGCCCGAAAACCCCGCCCCGTAGGGTCTGAATACTATGATTTCAAAAAAGACGCGCGTAACGCTCAAGCGCATTTTCTGGGTCTTCGTCCCGGCGGTGCTCGTCCTGGGACTGGGAGTCGTGCTGCTCGATTATTACATGCTCTATCGCCTCGCTCACCCGACGCGCACTCAGCTATACGGAACACCGAGAGATTTTCAGGTTATATTCGAAAAACCCATGTGGTCTGAAGAGAAGTGGAAGAACTCGGACTCGACCGAATCGGTCGGCTGGTTCCTGAGTCAGGGCCGCCCCGCTCCGGCCATCATCCTCTCGCACGCCTACGGTTCGAATCGCTCGGAGTTGCTCACGCTCAGTTTCGAATTGTGGAAGGCCGGATACGGAGTGCTGGTCTATGATCTTCGCGGGCATGGAGAGAGCCCCGTCAAATGGTGCGGGCTCGGGATGTACGAAAAAGACGACATCCTTTCGGCCATAAAACATCTCAAGACGCTCAAGAACGAAGCCGGGCAGGAACTCCTCGATGGCCGGCTGGGACTCTACGGCGCTGGGCTGGGCGGTTACGCTTCGCTCGCCGCCTTCGGCCAGGACCCGACCGTGAAAGCCATAGCTGCCGATTCGCCTTACCGCGATGTAAACCATTTCATCAATCATCGCTTCAAGACCTATGTCGGCGAAGGAAGCGACTGGGCCAATCGCCTGGCCGATTCGCCCTGGACCATCCGCCTCACCGAACTGGTTATGCAGGCCTACCTGATGAGGCGCGCCGACGCCGAGACCGCTCTTCAGTCAATCGGCGGCTCTTCGGATAAGAAAGTCCTGTTCATCACCGGCAAGGATGCCGGGTCTTTGCAGGACACTACCCGCGAACTCTTCAACCAGACCAAATGCCAGAAGGATTTCGCCGAAGTCGAACATACCCGCCTCGACCGCCTCTACAACGAGGCTTCCGAGGTCTATGACGCCCGCGTGGTGGCCTTCTTCAAAGAGGCCATGCCGACGACGGTTAACGACAAGCTGCCTAAGAAAAAATGACGAAGGCGGATGCTGAAATTCATTCAGCATCCGTCTCTCACTTCTTCAGGCTGACCCTCAAGGCGAGAGCTTTTCTCTGGCTTCCGATTCTTTCGAGCAGGAATCTCGGATCGACTTCGAGCCTTTCTATCCAGTTGTCAGTCGTGAAAATGATTATGCTCGACTCACGCTCCAGCGCCTCGGCCAGCGTGTCTTCGCTCAGGGCGTTGAGCAGCGTCCCTTCTCCGGTTCCGCACACCACCCGCCCTTCGGCGTAAAAGACGGGCGCGAACTCCTTCATTATGAAAAAGCCAATTCGCTCTCCGGGTCTCAGCCTCGATGTGGCTTCGAGCGAAAGCGTTTTCAAACTCAGCTTCTCGCTCAACTGCGGCAGCAACAACACCGCCGCCCCCGCAACTACGGCAAGCACGACCGCTCCAGCGCCGAGGATGAAAATACGGTTCCTACTCGTGATGAGCATTATCAGAGCTATGAGGCCAGAGGCCAGCGGCAGCCAGACCAGCGGCATGTGCCATCCGCTGAGTGTTACGCCTTCACTCTTCAAATAAACGGGGAAGGCTATGCCGATGGCCAGCGCAAGCAGCGCACTCAGCCACATCGCAGATTGAAGCAAACGGCCTCGCTCGCTTCTCCACGCTCGTTCCATTTCGCTGCCTACTATCACTGCGAGCGCGGGAAAAATGGGAAGTATGTAGCCGGGCAGCTTCGAACCTGAGAAGGAAAAAAACGCGACCATCACCATCACCCACACCCAGCAGAGCGCAAGCAGCCGGTCGGTCATATCTGACCTGGGCCTCAGACGACGGATTCCTGCAATCGCAGGGATGAGAAAGAACGTCCAGGGAAGGAGACCTGCCGGCGTGACGAACAGGTAGTAATAAACCGGCTGAGGGTGGCTGTGCCGGGCGGTGAGGTATCTTTGAAAGTGATGCTCGATGATGAACTCATCGATGAACGCCCAGCCGTGTTTGACCGTCACCGGAACATACCAGATCGATGACACCAGAACCATGATCGCAAGTCCGGCCAGCCACCATCGCCAGCCGACCGTTTTCATCCCCCCCGCCAGATAAAACCAGATCACCATTATCGCAAGGCCGAGCAAGATTCCGACAAGCCCTTTGGCCAGCGCCGCAAGCCCAAGCGAGGCCCAACACAACGACCAGAAGAATTTGCGCGCGCGTCCCGTCGATTCGCCAAAGAGGAAGACCGAAAGCATCGCTATGCCCATCGAAGCCGCCAGAGCCATGTCGGTCGTCACCGACCGCGCGTAGCCGATGAACAGCCCGCTCGTGGCAAGCGCGAATGCCGCGAGCATTCCCAGGCGACGCGAGCCCGGACGGCTGGCCGCGTAATAAACGAAAAGTGATGTCAGGAGAGCGGCAAAGGCCGATGGAAAACGCGCAGCGAATTCGTCAACGCTGAACAGGCGATAAGAGGCGGCGGCCATCCAGTAAACGAGCGCGGGCTTTTCGAACCACAAACAACCGGCAAGCCGGGGAGAGATGTAATCGCCCGAAGCGAACATCTCGCGCGCCACTTCCGCATATCGAGGCTCGTCCGGCCCGGTGAGGGCAAGCCGTCCGAGCCCCAGGAAGAAAGCGACCCCGCAGAGCGCGATCAATAAATACACGGCTCGACGCTTGGCAGCCGGGCGGCTCTCCTCTATTATTTTTCCTTCGCTTGCCTCGATCATGAAAAAAGAAGCTTCAGTGTACTATCTCCCTGATACGGATCAAAGCCGGTTATCGATCAATCAAGCCTGTTGCAAAGCGGCGAGCCGCGGGCGGCTTGCGCTTCAGAAAGCGGAAACCGAATGATTAGAGCAGGCTGCATCGGCGCGGGTCACTTCGGGCGCGAGCACGCCCGCATCTACTCCACTCTCGAACACACCCAACTCGTAGCCGTCTGCGACATCGATCCGGCAAGCGGCAACAGCGTGGCCCGGCAGCACAACGTCGAATGGGTATCGGATTTCCGCGACCTCATAGGCAGAGTCGATGCCGTGAGCCTCGCCGCACCCACCGCAGATCATCGCTCAATAGCCTGTGAGTTGCTCAAAGCGGGCATAGCCGTACTTGTGGAAAAGCCCATAGCGACCACTGTCGCTGAAGCAGATGAAATGATCGAGGCCGCCCGCGCGAGCGGCGCGCTCCTTCAGGTGGGCCACCTCGAACGATTCAATCCGGCGGTGGTCGCAGCCAGAAGCATTCTGACCCGACCTCTTTTTTTCGAAGCTCATCGGTTGAGCGTGTTCACTCCGCGCAGCCTCGATATCGATGTGGTGATGGATTTGATGATCCACGACCTGGACATAATTCTGTCGTTGGTCGAAAGCGAAGTCATCGATATCCGCGCTTCGGGCGTGCCGATTCTCACGCCCAAAATCGATATCGCCAATGCCCGGCTGGAATTCGAAAACGGCTGCGTGGCAAACCTCACGGCGAGCCGCGTGTCGGCAGAAAGAGTCCGCAAGCTCAGATTTTTTCAACCGCACGAGTACGTCTCGATTGATTACTCAGCGCAGGAGACCGCCGCCGTGTCCGTGAAGACCGATCAGAAGGGCCGCCCTGAATTCGACTTTCGCCGCCTGGATGTCGAAAAGGGCGAGCCGCTCAGACTTGAGATCGAATCCTTCCTTGCAGCAGTCGGCGGCGCTGCTTGTCGCGCGACTGCCCAGGAAGGCCGCCGCGCGCTGGGGCTGGCCGCAGATATAACCGAAAAAATCCGCGAGCATGCCGGACGTGCCGGCGTCCTTTTTGTGAGGTGAAAAATGATCAGAAGATTTTCAAGGCTTCTTCCTCTCATCGCGTTGATCGCGCTTTCGAGCGCCGCCTACGGCCAGAGCTTCCGCATCGATTACACGGTCGAAGTGGCCAACGTCAATCAGAAGCTCTTTCACGTCACCGCCGACGTTCAAAACATCCGGCAGGGCTTCGTCGAGTTGTCGCTTCCGACCTGGACTCCCGGATGGTACACGACTGAAAACTACGCCAGGAACATACTGCGATTTCAGATAACGGACGCCGCCGGAAAACGTCTGCCGCATAGGATGACCCGCAAGCAGACCTGGAGAGTCGAAACCAAAGGCATCAATCGGCTCAAAGCCGAGTTTGATTATTACGCAGACGTGCTCGCGCTCAATCAGGCCAAGATCACGAAAGACTTCGCTTTCTTCACCGGCACTCAACTGTTTCTGATGGCCGAGGGGCATCGCAATTCGCCCAGCAGCGTGCGGTTCAAAATCCCCGACGGGTGGAAAATCATATCCGCGCTCAGAGAAACATCCGACCAGATGGTTTTCACCGCCGCAGACTATGACACGCTAATCGATTCGCCGACCGAGATGGGCCGCTTCGATCTGACTCGATTCGAGTTCAAGGGAAAACCTCATTACGTGGCCGCAACTCCTGCCGGAGCCTTCTCGAAAGAGAAGACCGACAGGCTGGTAGGGATGCTGACGCGGATAGCCGAGGCCGAAAGCGCGATCTTCGGCGACCTGCCTTATGAAAAGTATGTCTACTTTTATTTCTTCAGCCGCGCCGAATCCAACGCCGGGGGGGGGCTTGAGCACGCCAATTCGTTCGTCGCTTTTTCAGCGCCCGGCGACCAGGCCCAGCCTGAATGGCTGATGGGGCTTTCAGCCCACGAGTTCTTTCACACCTGGAACATCAAGCGCATCCGCCCCGTCGAGTTGTGGCCCTATGATTATTCGCGCGAAGTGGAAACACCCCTCCTCTGGGTGTCGGAAGGGTTCACCAATTACTACACGGGAGTGGCGCTGTTCAGAGCAGGTCTCACCACCAAAGAGCAGTTCCTCGCAGGCGTGGCCAACACCATAACCGGAGTCGAGGGCAATCCGGCCAGAGCCTACATCTCGCCCTCCGACGCTTCGACCTCGACCTGGCTCGGCTATGACACCCCTCAGCCATTTGAAATCTCCTACTACACGCAGGGGCAGAACCTCGGCGCTTTGCT
>CAZPQE010000174.1:0-2656 GCA_964588615.1 uncultured Clostridia bacterium
TTAAGCCGCCCCCTTAACTTAATGGCATTGTCCTTTCAGGGCGTCGCGCAGCGACATGAAGGCTCCTCTACGAAACCTCGTAGCTGAATCTTCCCCCATCACTGACTGTTATATGCACGCGCGAGATCGTCCGACCATCGGCCATGCGCGAAAGAAACTCGCCGCTCATTTCAGGCAGCAGCGTGCGAGTCAGAATATGATCGACGTTGCGCGCGCCGCTTTCGACCTCGCGGCATCGAAGGGCAATCTCATCGACGAGCGCGTCGTCATAGCTGAACTCCGCGCCGTGATTTTCAGTCAGCCGTCGCGCTATGCGACCAAGTTGCAGTCGGATGATTTCGCGCATAACGCTGTCGGCTATCGGGTAGTAAGCCACTGCCACCATGCGACCGAGCAGTGCGGGCTTGAAGACCTTGAGCAGTTCGGGCCGCACCGCTTCGATGAGCGCGTCGGGTTCGGGCCTCGTCTCCGGGTCGGCGCACAGCTTCATTATCGTGTCCGTCCCGGTGTTGGAAGTGAGCAGTATGATGGTGTTCTTGAAATCGATGACGCGACCCTCGCCGTCTTCGAGCACTCCCTTGTCGAATACCTGATAGAAAAGCTCCATCACATCCGGGTGAGCTTTTTCAACTTCGTCGAGCAGCACGACTGAATACGGTTTGCGGCGGACAGCTTCCGTCAGCACTCCTCCCTCGCCGTAGCCTACGTAACCGGGCGGCGATCCCTTGAGCAGCGAGACGGTATGCGCTTCCTGAAACTCGCTCATGTTGATGGTGATGACGTTTCTCTCTCCGCCGTAGAGCGATTCGGCAAGCGCCAGCGCGGTCTCAGTCTTGCCCACTCCGCTCGGCCCGACGAGCAGAAACACGCCCACGGGGCGGCGCGGATCGGTGAGGTTGGCCCGCGCGGTGCGAATGCGCTGGCTGATGGCTTCCAGCGCATGTGACTGGCCGATGACCCTCTGCTGAAGCTTTTCGCCCAGCGCCATCACCGCTTTGATCTCGTCGGTCATCATTCGTCCGACCGGTATGCCGGTCCAGGCCGAGATGACTTCGGCCACTGTCTGCGAAGTTACACAAGCCTGCATAAGCGGCGTTTTGCCCTGCGCTTCTTCGAGACTGCGATTGAACAGGCTCAACTGCGCGCGCAGCGAGTCGGCATCGACGACGGCTTCTGCGGGCGCGCTCGAAGCCGCGCCTGCTCCGGCCTGAGCCGCTGCCGCTTCGCCTCTTGACGATTCGAGGCGCGAGCGGACATCCCGAATCTGATTTATTATCTCTCGCTCTTTTTCCCATTGAGCCTTCAGCGCAAGCAGGCGCTCTTCTTCTCGCGCTATCTCGGCGCGCAGTTCTTCCATTCGCTCTCGATGCTCGGCTCCGGCGAAGGCTTCGCGTTCGAGCGCGTTGAGTTCTATCCTGAGACGCTCGATGCTGCGCTGCGCGTCTTCGACCGGCGGAGGCGTGGCGGCAAGTCCTATGGCGACTCGCGCGCAGGCCGTGTCGAGGACGCTCACGGCCTTGTCGGGCAACTGTCGGCCTGTAATGTAGCGATGCGAAAGCTTCACCACATCTTCGACTGCCTCATCGAGTATGCGCACCCGGTGATGGTTTTCGAGCATTTCGACGATCCCGCGCATCATGGCTATCGCGCCGTCTTCGGTCGGCTCTTCGACTTTCACCACCTGAAACCGGCGAGCCAGCGCCGCGTCTTTTTCGAAGTACTTTTTGTACTCGGCCCAGGTGGTGGCGGCGATGGTTCGAAGCTCTCCGCGAGCGAGAGCGGGCTTGAGCAGATTGGCGGCGTCGTTTTGTCCCGCCTGCCCGCCCGCGCCTATCATCGTGTGCGCTTCGTCTATGAAAAGTATGATCGGCTGCGGAGACGATTTGACTTCCTCGATCACCGACTTGAGTCGGTTCTCGAACTCGCCTTTGATTCCCGCTCCCGCCTGAAGGAGTCCGAGGTCGAGCGAGCGCAGGGCAACGTTCTTCAGCGACGGAGGAACATCGCCCTCGGCTATGCGAAGGGCGAAGCCCTCGACGACCGCTGTTTTGCCAACGCCCGCTTCGCCCGTAAGAATGGGGTTGTTCTGGCGGCGGCGGGTGAGTATATCGATGACCTGTCGTATCTCGAACTCGCGCCCGATTACGGGATCAATTCGGCCCGCGCGGGCTGCGGCAGTCAGATCGATGGTGAACTGATCGAGGGCGCGCGTCTTTCCCGCAATCGCTTCGCCTTCCGGGGCAGTGCGGAATGTCGATTCGACGAATTCTTTTTCTTCAACGGAGCCTGCGGTGATCTGATCGAAATTCTTTCTGAGGGTTTCGATGGAGATATTGCTGAGGCTGCGCGAGGCTTCGCGGGCGAGGCGGGCGAGGTCGTCGTTTTCAAGCAGAGCCAGCGCGATATGGCCTGATCGCACGCGCGCGGCTCCGTGATCCACACTCGCCGCAAGCCAGGCGTCCTGAACCAGTCTCGGCAAGCGCGGCGAGAGGGCGGGCGTGCGGGCGTTGCCGGTCTTGAGTCGATCGAGCGCGCGGGTCAAATCCCTGCTCAGTTGAGAAGAGTTGATTTCGAAATGGCGGAGTATCCGCGCAAGGTCGCTGTCAGTAGTTTCGACCAGTTTGAGCAGGAAGTGCTCGACCTCGACATCGTAGTT
>CAZPQE010000174.1:2666-11940 GCA_964588615.1 uncultured Clostridia bacterium
AGTTGGTGCGCGAGAGGCAAAGCCCCGCCGCTGCTTCCAGCGCGTTGCGGCACGTGTCGTTGAGTGTGCCGATGAGCGATTTGAGATTCACGTTCATGATTTCACCTTTTCAGAGCGATTCAAATTCCGGTCGATGTTCGTTGGCCAGGCGCCGAACTTTGCTAGGCCATCCATTGCCCGGAATTGATTGCGTCAATGCTGTACCACCCCTGAAGCGGACGCACGCCTGCCGATGTGTTATCGTTGGGGAACGCCCAGTTGCCATGCGCGCTTTTGACCCCGACCAGTTTGCGGTGATTGCGCCGCGTCACATTATCGCCGCCTCCGCCTTCGATAGTGATCCAGGTGTCGCCGACCACACCGACGATGACGCCGACGTGCGTGCTGTCAATGCCCGTGTCGTTGCCGTCTTTATTCTTGAAGTTGCCGCCGCGTATGACGAATATGTCTCCTCGCTGCGGGCGTTTCCCTTTGTCGTATTCCGAGGCGGGGACGTAGCCGAAGGCGCTCTTGGGGAGTTCATGAAACAACGCTCCCACGATGCTCCCGCCCTTGTAGGTATAAGAGCCGATGACATTGCAGCCTGCCGCATGCAGAACGCTGCGGGCGAACAGTATGCAGGTCGTCGCTCCCTTCTGCGGTCTGGTTCCGGCCTTTGCGGCATTGAAGTCATAGAGTCCGCCCAGGCTGAAGAGCGCCGCCTGTCGACCGTCGAACGGGCCGAGATTGACATGCTTTTCGGCCAGGGCGCAGATGCGGTCCCTGTGGCCGGGCTGGCTGCGGATCATCTCCGGGTAGAATGGCTGTGATTTGGCGACGCCTTCGGCCTTGGGCCAGAGCGCGTTGACCAGGTTCTTTTTTTCCACGCGCGCTTTGAGAATGAATATGCGCGAGAAGTGATACTCGATATCGGCGCCGATGCCCGCATAAGCATCCTGCGGAATGTAGCCATCCCTGACGAGGCGGACTACGAACTGAGGCTTTCCCTTCGAAGTAGCCTGTGCGGCCAGCGCATTGAAAGCCGCGAGGTTGGTTTCGGCCAGGTCCAGACAACAGATCAATCCATCGAGAACCGATAGCTCCTGAAGATAACCGAATGCTTCCGGGTATTTGCCCGACTGCGCGGCTTCCCTGATCTTGATCGAAAGCGCCTGCCCGCTGCCTGTCATTTGCATAGTCATAGAAATTGATCCTCGGTAAAAGTTCGCAGTCCCGCCTTGAGGCGGAAGGTAACGATAAGGCGAGTTTCCGGCTCAGGATGGCTTTCAATAAACCATCATCAACTCGCCGGCTTCCGCGTGCGTGTTGACTTTTCGCGACGCTTCTCCTTCCAATTTTACAGTCACTTCTCAATGCGAAATCGACAGCAAGACATGCGAATCGTCCTCGACGAAAGGTTGAGTCTTGAGCCAGCTTGTCCAGCCGAGCATGGGGCGTCGCCGGGCGCGGGTGGTCAGTATCGCTGGCGGCACTTCCTCGGCTTTCATCACCAGCCGAACGTCGAAATCCAATTCCATACCGGCAAGCAGTCGCGCCAGGTCCGCCGCCGGTTTGAATGCCGACCCTACCGGGAGCATCCCTGCGAACTCTTCATAGGTGAGCGGGCCGAACCTCAAGGTGAACTTCGACTGCTTGTCCCACACTCGCGCGCCCGCCACCGCGCTCACGCCCAGTTGGCTGTTGGCTGCGCCGAGCCGGGTGAGGCTCTCTTCATCGAGGTCGAGCCACTGCCCGACGAACTGATCGACTCGCGCAGGCACGCCGAGATAATCCCTGAGAATCGCTTCCATCGCGCTCGATGAATGAGGCCGCTGGGCCACCAGCCCTCCGTAAAACAACAGCGCCTGATCCGAAAAACTCATCCTCCCTCTCAGCCCGCGCGTCCCCAGGCCGATGAGGGCAAACAGAAAGCTGGTGAAGTTGTCTTCTTCTCCCCTCTCATAAGCGACGGCGAAGCGATACTTCTCCCACGCGCGATAAAACAGCGAGACCATACGGTGATTGAACAGATCGAAGAAATCTCTCAGCGCGGTGTCTTTGTAGCGGGCGCGCTCAAGGATGAGTTCGGTGTAAGGAGGCGGCAGGACTCCGAGCGGTCCCGTAAGCCCCAGAAAAGAAACTGTCATCTGCGGGGGCTTTTCAGTGTCTTGATCATCGAGGCGATGAATCTGGCTGGGCGGAAAACTGAGCGAAGCGCGTGCGCAAAACCGCGCCGCTTCCGTCGCCGGCGCCGATGCGCGACCGACAGGAAGACGCTCTGTGTATATTCGTTCGAGCAGCCGCACCGCCTGAAAGAAATCGAATCGGTACGGCTCGTCGAACAATTGTCGGGCTAGAGAAGTATTTCTTCTCCCGCTCTCGGCGGCCATCGCTTGAACACTCCTTCGCGTTGTCTGGTGGTCGCTATCAACTGGCTGAATGAATTGACCGAAGCATAAAGCCCCAGGAATCTTTCCAGGAGGGAAGCGAACAAAAACAATCCGCTTCCGACGTATTTGTCTTCGTCAAACTCCATGGCGGTTTCGATCCCGCGAACGAATCCGCTGCTGCGGCCCACCCGCCGGGTGACGCGGCTGCTTGAGACGCGCACGATCCCTTCTATCTGCTTGCGGGTTGCGGGCGAATCCATGAAGTCGTAGAGCAGAAGTATCTCGCGCAGGGCGTCCGGCTCGCCGCCGCGCAGGGCTTCGACTATCGATAGGTGATTGAGCGACAGATGAGAAATCAATCGCCACTGCGCCCCGCGACCGAGCGGCGGCCTCAGAGTGTCGGTAGGTTTCTTGAGGCATCGAATGGACGAGAGCGGCGCAGCGCCTTCGACTTCGAAGTCGCCGTCGCGGTTCCCAAACGGCAGCTTTGCCGGAAGATCGCGGTTGGTGCAGACGACGCGCGCGGTGATGGTCTCGACCGGCGGCACATGCGGATTGAAATCCAGATCGACGAGCGAAAGATAGACCTCCGTCCCGGCGTCGTCTCTTCTGACCGAAGGCCGCCGCGTCGCATACCAGAAAGCTCGATCATTCTGGCGACTGCAGCCGTGGCGATAAGAATAGAACGGTTGAAACTCGCGCGACTCCTGAAGGTAAGGGTCGGTCGTCGTTACCGATTCGATGGAATAAACTTCGGTGGCCATCTGACGGTGGATATCCGGGATGACCTGATACTCGTTCTGCTGCTGGGTGAGTTGAATCGGCTCTGCCGACTTGCTGAACAGATTCACTATCGGCGCGCAGTTCAACTGGAACGCGCCGGCGTCGACTGCGGCGCGAGGCGGAGCGACATCGCGCAGATAAATCAATATGTCGAACTCTTCACCGAATCCGGCGCGCGCTGCCTCATCGAGCCGGGTCACATCGAAGAAAAGAAATTTCTCAGGGAAGGCGAAGTATTCGGTCAGCAGGCGGTAGCCGGAAAAGGAGCGCGCCGAGTAGGGCAGCATTCCTTCGTCGGACTCGAAGCCGACCGCTTTCAACGCCTCCGGCGGCAGGACTACGGGCGAGGGCAAAGGCAGGAGGCGGCGGGTGGTTTTTCTTGCGACGGTCGCGCGCAACTCCACGCGGGTCGCGTTGTTGAAGATCATCTCGTAGAGCGGGTAGACAAGCTGCGGCTCTCCGTTTATGTGAAATCTCAGGCTCTCGATCGGTCGCGATTTATCCTCGCCTCGGTGAATCTGCGCAAGCGCGGTGTTGTTTATGCAGCCGAGGCTGATGCGGATGACGGCTTCGGCCCATCTGCCGCGCGTGTCTGCCGGATCGAGAGACTGGAGCGAAGCGGCGCGGACTTCCACAGGCCACAGCGTCAGAGGGTAGCAGGTGCGAAAGCGACAGGGAGTGCCCTGTATGGGCTGAGAGTAGAGCAGCGTTCCGCGTTCGATCTTGTATCCGGTGGTGAGTTTGCCCTGAGCGGTGTCGAGCGAGAACTGCGCCACAGACATTGAGGGCACGGGCGCGAGGTAATGCGGGTAGAGCACGTTGAGGAGCGATTCGGTTATTTCAGGAAACTCGTCATCGATCTTGAGGTGAACGCGACCGGCCAGAAAAGCGAACGCTTCTATCATCCGCTCGACGTGCGGGTCTTCGCACTTGTCGGGTTCGAGCAGGAGCCGCCCGGCCACCTTGGGATATTTTTGAGCGAACTCGGCCCCCAGTTGACGAAGGAAGGTCAACTCCCGCTCATAATATCCGAGCAACTCGTCTCGCATCATCCCTCCCTGACGACGTATTCGCCGTTGGCCATCTGCATCGAGGTATCGAAAGTCACAGGTTCGGGCGCAGGCTCTATCCTCAGCCGCCCGTCTATCCGAAATCGGACGGCGTTTTCCCCCCTCTCGGCGGGCAGCAAGACTACGGTCACGTCTTCGAGTCGCGGCTCGAAAGTGGAGATTGCGTTTTCAATAGCGCGCCGCAACTGATCCTGATCGGCAGGCGATTTGATGTTGATGCCGGTGAAATCCGCAAGGCCGTAGGCGGCAAGCGAGCGACCAGCCTCTTCGAGATCCGTCGGCAGCGCGACGACTGTCTGTCTGGTATTGAGCAGCCATTCGAGGTCGCGTTTTACCGATTGCTTCAACTGGCGCAGGCTGCGCGAGCGCGAGGCCGGCGGTTCGCGCGACACCTCCGGCTCGTGATCGATCAGCCGGTCGAGCACCGAAGGCGTGATTCTGATTTCATTATCGATTCGCGGCATGTTCTTTTCCGGGACTGAGCGCGCAAAAGACACGGCGAGTGGGTGACGCGGCGACACGGCGAGGGGGTGACGCGGCGACACGGCGAGGGGGTGACAGGGGGACGCGGCGAACTGAAAACCAATCTCTCGCCGCGTCCCCGCGTCCCCGCGTCCCCGCATCCCCGCATCCCCGCGTCTCAATCAAGCGCCTTTGGCTTTCTTGAGGTCATAGCTGGCGCGTACCGGACCAGCCAGCGTGCCGTCGGGTTGCTGCTCACGGTATTCGACCTCGGCTTTTGCGAAGTTGAACGAAATAGATTCCATCGGAATGTCGTCGGAGTTGGCCTGCCCTCCGGTCTGAAACGACGAGATGAGCAGATCGGTGAAGGTCCACTTGAGGAAATCCCTCTGCTCCTTGCCCGCCTTGCGCGCGATCAGAATGGCCTGCGGGATGTGCTCGCCGGTGGCGCAGGCGAGAAAGAGTTTCGGGCTGGCCTTGTTGGCTTTCATGGTGAAGTGGAAATCCTGCATCTGCACTTTCCCTGCGCCTCCTCCTCCTCCATAGGCAAAGCTCCCGGTCTGCGATTCGCCGAATGACCACGACTCAAGCTGAATCGTGCCTCTGTGAACGTTGTCCTGGCTTTCGCCTTCGATTCCCTGAATCTTCAAAAAGTAATCAACTGCCATTTTGTGTGTCTCCTTTCCGAAATTGAAATAACCTTGAAACAGATTTCAGTCCGACTCACTTCCTGACCGACTGAGGCAATTCGGCCACCAGTCGGAGCGACACGGTCAGTTCATCCAACTGGAAGTGCGGTCTCATGAAGGCGATGGCTTTGTAAGCTCCGGGCTTTCCCGGAACATCGGCCACTTCGATCCGCGCTTCCCTGAGCGGATAGCGGGCTTTGGTGTCAGCCGACGCGGTGTCGTCGGGCGTGACGTAGTTTTGAATCCACTGATTGAGGAACAACTCGCAGTCCTTGCGCGACATGAAACTGCCGATCTTGTCTCGCATCATCGCTTTCAGATAATGAGCGAACCGCGACATGGCGAAGATGTAGGGCAGTTGGGTCGAAAGCCGCGCGTTGGCGTTGGCAAAATCGGTATCGTATTTCTTGGCCTTCTGGGCTGACTGCGCGCCGAAGAACGCCGCATAGTCGGTGTTCTTGCAGTGAACCAGCGGAATGAATCCGAGGTCGGAAAACTCCTTCTCGCGGCGGTCTGTGATGGCGATTTCGGTCGGGCACTTGAGCGCTACTTCGCCCTCGTCGGTCTTGAAGGTGTGATAAGGAAGTCCCTGGACGAGTCCTCCTCCCTCGACTCCGCGAATGGCCACGCACCAGTTGTAGAGGGCGAAGGCTTCCGTCAGCCGCGTGCCGAACGAATAAGCCGCGTTGCCCCACAGATATTTTTTGTGATCCGTGCCATCGACATCTTCTTCGAAACGGAAAGTCTCGGTCGGGACGGACTCTTCGCCGTAGGGCAATCGCATGAGGGTGTGAGGCAGGCACAATCCGACATAGCGCGAATCGTCCGACTCGCGGAACGAGCGCCACTTGAGGTACTCGGTGCGGTCGAATATCTTGGCCAGGTCTCTGACCTCGGTCAGATCGGAGTAGGTGTCCCAGCCGAACAACTGAGGCGAGGCGGCGGTGACGAAGGGGGCGTGAGCGGCGGCGGCCACCTGAGCCATCTTCTGGAGCAGGAGTTGATCCTGCGGGTGATTGCTGAATTCGTAATCTCCGATCAGGGTCCCGAACGGAGCGCCGCCGAATGTGCCGAACTCTTCCTCGTAGATTTTCTTGAAGGTCGCCGACTGATCGAACTCTATGGCCTTTTCCAGGTCTTTGAGCAGTTCCTTTTTGGATATGTTCATGACCCGAATTTTGAGCAGGGTGCTGGTTTCGGTTTCGAAGACCAGGTGATGGAGGCCGCGCCAGGAAGCTTCCAGTCGCTGGAATTCCTCGTGGTGCAGTATCTCGTTGAGTTGAGCCGACAGCAGGCGGTCTATTTCGGCGATGCGCGCGTCAATCGAAGTTTCGACATCGCGGGTCAACACCATCTGCCCTTCCATGCAGGACTGCACGAATTCGGCGATCATATCCTTTGCGCGGGCAGCCTGAACCTCGTCGCGTCCGAGTCGGCCTTCATCCAGAATGCGGGTGAGAATATCGCCCTGGGCCTCCTGGGTGACGACCGCCGTTTTTTCTGCTTTCTCTCGCTTCGAGCTCATATCACTCCTCCTTTTCTCCCGTGTCGGGCGCGGAAGCTTCGAGTCCGAGGGCCTGGCTGAGTTGCTTCTGCGCGCTGCTGTTTTGAATGATGTCGGTAAGCAGCATCTCCAGTTTCTCGTTGCCGTCCATCTTGGATTTCAGGTCTGAGAGTTTCTTGCGGGCTTCGACCAGTCGGCGCATGGGTTCGACCTGCTGGGCCAGTTGATCGGGTTCGAAGTCATCGATGCTGTTGAAACGAAGCTCGACGCCAAGTTTGGAATCGTCTTCGGCGAGTTTGTTTTTGACATTGAAGGCCAGTCGAGGCTTCATTCCGGCCAGCACCTGATTGAAATTGTCGCGGTCGATTTCGACGAACTTGCGATCCTTGACTCGCGGCAGCGGCTCTGCGGGCTTGCCTGAGAAGTCGCCCAGCACGCCGACCACGAATGGAATTTCTTTCAACTCGATCGCCCCGCCTATCTCGACATCATAAGTTATATGGACGCGAGGCGGGCGCACCCGGCTGAGTTTCTGCTGCACACTTTCTTTTCTAGGCATGATGATTTCTCCTCGGAACAGGTACAGCAGGCTAGCAGCCTGCTGGTTCTTCAAATTTTCATCCTTTCAGAGAGTCAACAGGCTGGCAGCCTGTTGTACATCCAAGCTCCTTTCTGAAATTGTGGAATCCGGTCTTCACCATCCCGCGCTTCCTCCTCCGTCCGATCTGAGGCCGAGCGTCTCGCGCAGATGCGCCAGCACTGTGTCGTCCTTGATCACATCCTGAAGCCAGGTCTCAAGCGGCATCTCGCCCCAGCGGATGGCCCGCTGAACCAGGTAAGAAACCGGAGAGTGAGGCTCGGTTCGGCGGAAGAAATCGGCCACCAGAGCCAGATGCCGCAACGCTTCCTGACGTGTCCCGATGGGGCCGTCTATCGTCGTAACGGTTCTGATTGCATCGGGTCGAGGCTCATCTTCAGCCGATTTTTCTTCAACCATCGCCGGATCGGGTTCGAGCAGGCGTTTTTCGCGCACGAGTTTTTCGACCAGCGAGCAGATTTCATCCAGCGTTTTTTTCAACTCGCCCAGCCCCGGCGCATCGCGCCCGAATCTCTCATCTGTTGCCCGCTCCAGCGAGAGGAATTCTTGTCGGCACTTGGAAAGCAGCGCGTGGGTTTCTTCATAGAAAGCGCGCGAGGTCGAGTCTTTGGCCTTTCGCCAGTCCTCGCCGGTCACTTTTCCTTCTTCCGTCGCGCGCGTTTTGAGTTCGCTTGCGCGCTCATAGTCCGCGCCGCTCAGTTGATCGATGTTTTCAGGGATATCAAAATCTCTCGCCTCCTGCCATTGGAGAAAAGAGTAATTCGTCCCTCTCGACGAGCCGGTCAGCGGAACCTCTTTGATGGCCATCGCCAGTTGAGTTTCCATCCAGGAGAGCGCGTTGGCTCTCGCTTCGAGGTCGCCTTCATCGATTTCCGGGTAGAGGCATTCCCAGAAATTCTCCTCAAGCCCTCTCATCAGACTCAATCCGTCGAGCAATCCGGCAAATCCGCTGAGTTTGACCAGCGCCTCAGAGAGCCATGCCCCCACCTGAAGGTCTTTGGTGCTGCGGGCCAGGGCTTCTGTGGCAAGCTCTTTGACCTTATCCCATTCGGCGACTTTCAATTCATGTTTCCACTCGCCCTGGCTGAGGTCGTCATCCTTGCGGCGCGCCTGGCGTATCTCGTCGTGAAGCGCGGCGTATTGCAGGTTTTCGCCCGCAGGGTTTTCGCCCGCTATCGGCGCAAGCAACGCTTCGAGGTCTATCACAGAAGCGCGCGCCGCAGTCATTGCTGCTGAGGACATAACCTCCTCCTATCATCAATAGATCAACGCGGATCGAATTCGATCCTTCTGGCTTCGAGCAGCGCTTCATCGCCTTCATCGACGAGAAAAGTCCGCAGCCCGAATCCGACAAAGAGGTCTTCGCCGATCTGCTTCCAGTCAGTCATTCGCCCCAGTTTCACCAGATCGTTCGGGTGCTCGTGCGAGTTCACATACAGGGCGGGGATAAACACTTCGCCGACGGTTCCGTCCTCGGCTTCGATGCGCGCGGGCGTCCAGAACAGATCGCGCAGATGGGCTGGCGCATCGATTTCTATCCGCCTGATCTGAGAGAAAGGAAGCCAGGCGTATTTGTTGCGCGCGATCAATTCGAGAGCCGGGCCGGTGAAGTCGTTCCAGTCGCGGAAGTCTTCAAACCTCTGCCCGTTGAAAGCCCCGCTCACCGAGGGCCGCTCCTCCTCGACGCGATCGAGGAGGGCGCGGGCTTCGAGGGTGTCGCCTTCATGCACACGCCTGAGGGCATCGATGAGCAGATCGATGTAAGCGGGCGGCTCAATGAGAAAGTGAGGTTCGAGCGC
>CAZPQE010000175.1:0-10040 GCA_964588615.1 uncultured Clostridia bacterium
TTCCGACGGTCATTCGCGGATTGAGCGAGCCGAAAGGGTCCTGAAAAACTATCTGCATCTCGCGCCTGAGCCGTCGCATCTCGCGCGCCCGCAGTCGGAAGACTTCGCGGCCATCGAAGACCACCCGGCCCGCCGTCGGTTCGATGAGGCGCAGGATGGCTCGCCCGACTGTGGTCTTGCCGCAGCCCGACTCGCCCACCAGCCCGAGAGTGCGACCGCGGGCTAT
This sequence comes from uncultured Clostridia bacterium, assembly GCA_964588615.1. Classification (GTDB taxonomy): domain Bacteria; phylum Acidobacteriota; class Blastocatellia; order UBA7656; family UBA7656; genus UBA7656. The sequence goes on from CAZPQE010000175.1 coordinate 227, forward strand.
GGAAAACGAAATCCCATCGACTGCGCGCACAACGTCCCTGTGCGCAGGAGAGCGACGAGCGGTGTAGTGCTTGACCAGGTTTTCTACTGTCAGGATGTCTTCCATAAGAAGACGCCAAACTCAGCCTTCTATCTTGATCCCCGCTTCTTTCCTATCGTTTGCCAGCCAGTCTTTTGCTTCCTCAACCGTGTCGAATAACACGAGCGCCTGGCCCGAAAAATGAGCCACCGCCTGCGCCAGTATCTTTCTGATGCCGGTCACACCGACTACCGCCTGTTTGAGCACATGGCGGTTGGTGCGGGTCGCGCTCTCCTTGAATATATCGACCACTTTTCTGGATGTCACCGTGCCTCGAAGATCGGCCAGCGCGAGCACGGATTTTTCCGGCTCGCGGCACATTTGCTCATCGACTGCTTCCACCTCTTTCTGCAACGCACCCACGTCAAGCCCGAAGTCCTTAAAATTACAATAGATGAAACGCCTCCCTCTATGGATCATCCACTCCGATTTCATATTCCCCCCTCCTGATGATTAGCGACCCCCGAGTCGATTATGAACTCGGACGACATCATACGTCTGGTTTGTTATGAGGACAAGTATGAAAACTAGCTCGTCTGCTCCTGGTCGCAAAAGGACTCCGCAAAGTGGCAGGCCACGATGTGATCTCGTGAGATTTCGCGCGCGGCGGGCTCCTGACGGCACATCTCCTGAGCCAGAGAGCAGCGGGTGCGGAAACGACACCCGGAGGGAAAGTCCAGCGGCGAAGGGACGGAGCCTGGAATGGCTTCGAGCGGTCTCTTCCTGGCCGCAGCCGAAGGCAGAGACCGAAACAGCCCGCGCGTGTAAGGGTGAAGGGGTCGCTCGAACAACTCTTCGACCCAAGCCTGCTCGACTATTTTGCCCGCGTACATCACCGCCACCCGGTCGCAGGTCTCGGCCACCACCCCCATATCATGGGTGATGAGCAATACGGACATATCGAACTCTGTTTGAAGTTCTTTCAACAGGTCGAGTATCTGCGCCTGAATGGTCACGTCGAGGGCGGTCGTAGGCTCGTCGGCTATGAGCAGTTGCGGGCGGCACACGAGGGCCATAGCCATCATCGCCCGCTGTTTCATCCCGCCCGACATCTGATGCGGATATTCGTCGAATCTGATTTCAGGCGAAGGGATGCCCACGCGACCGAGCATGGCGAGGGCGATCTGTCGGGCTTCCTGTTTTGTTTTCTTCTGATGTTCGAGTATGGCTTCGGTGATCTGACGGCCAATGGTTATTATGGGATTGAGCGAAGAGGCAGGCTCCTGAAAGACCATCGAAATCCGGCTGCCCCGCACGCCGCGCATTTCTTCTTCGGAGAGGGAGAGCAATTCCCGGTCGTCGAATTTTATCGATCCCCGGTTGTAGTGGGCAGCAGGAGTCGGGAGCAGCCGGAGTATGGAAAAGGCGGTGACCGATTTGCCGCAGCCCGACTCGCCCACCAGCCCCAGTATCTCCCCGCGCGAGACGGAGAAGCTCACGCCCTGGACGGCTTTCAGCGCGCCTTCATCGGTGTGGAATTCGACCTCAAGATCGGAGACTGCAAGCAACACGCTCTGAGCGGAGGCCGACTGATTATCGAATCGAGGTGAGTCCATCATTTCCGGGGCGCGAGTATGTCGCCTGCAAGTTGAATCTGTTCGCGGCCCTGGTCGCGCACGCGCCGGGCGAGTTCTCCGAGCGTGAACTCCTTGTTCTGAGTGGCCAGCTTGATGACCATAGGAAGGTTGACGCCCGTGACCACCTCGACCGCCCCCTGTCCCAGAAAACTCGCCGCCAGATTGGTGGGCGTGCCACCGAACATATCGGTGAGGATGAGCGCGCCGTCTCCGGCATCGACGCTCTCTATTGCGCGTTTGATTTCCTCGACGGCCACATCCACATCGTCGTGCCAGCCGATGGAGACGGCGGTTATGTGGTCTATCTCGCCGACGATCATTTCAGCCGCAGCCACAAATTCGGTGGCCAGTTGCCCATGAGTGACTATCACTGCGCCTATCATGTTTTATACCTCTGCTCTTCTTTTTCCATATCGCGGTGAACGGCTTTCGCTTTGAAGCCGCGCGCGGCGAGGCGGTCGCATAAGGCTTCAGCCACCATCACCGAGCGATGGCGGCCTCCGGTGCAGCCCACTCCGACATTGAGATAGCTCTTGCCTTCGCGCTGGAATCGCGGCAGCAAAAACGACAGCAGATCGACGAACCGGGAAATGGTCTGCTCTACTTAGCTCTGCTGGCCGAGGTAATCTCTCACCTGAGAGTCGCGCCCCGTAAAAGCCCTGAGTTCGGGCACGAAGTGCGGGTTGGGAAGGAAGCGGACGTCGAAGAGCATATCGAGTCCGCGCGGAAGTCCGTGCTTGAACCCGAAGGACGTTATGGTGAGGTTCATTTCGGGAGCGCCGCCGCGCTCGGCGAAGATGTCCTTGATGACATCGCGCAGAGTATGAACGGTGTGCTCCGAAGTATCGATTACGACATCGGCCAGGTCGCGTATATCGGAGAGCAGTTCGCGCTCCTGGCCGATGGCCGCAAGCACGCCTCTCTCATGGAGCGGATGAGGCCGGCGCGTTTCGCTGTAGCGGCGAACGAGCACCTCGTCGTCGGCTTCCAGAAACACCACCTTCACCTCCACGCCCTTGTTGCGAAGCTCCGAGTGTATGCTCGGAAAGATGGGAAGGAACTCGCGGGAGCGCACATCGACGACGAACGCAGTGCGGCTTATTTCGCTCGACTCGTCGCACAGTCGGGCGAAAATGGGGATGAGTTGAACGGGAAGATTGTCTACGGCGAAGTATCCGAGGTCTTCGAATGCGTTGAGCGCCGAAGACATTCCCGATCCGCTCAATCCGGTAACGATGACGACCGGAACTGGCATAGTTCAAGTGTCGGATGTCAGATGATAAGGAAAAAAGTCCGGCATGGCGAATGCCTGCTGACATCTGCCCTCTGACATCTAACGATCTGGTTCAGTAGGCGCTGGTTTTGGGGCTGCCAAACCCTTCCGCTTCGTTTTGCGTTTTCCTGGCAGCAGCGGAATCAAACAACGTAATGCCTTATTCACAGCTTCCGAGTCGGGGAAATACTCCCGCACATCCGGCTCCAGCATCACTGCGCCATCTTCAAGTTTGAAGTGTTGCACGGCCACTGTTCCATCTGCCTTGTGAATTCTGACCGTATGTCCACTGCGATAAGCTTTGTGGTATTTGCCTCGGACAGCGCCGGTCATATTCTTAAAGTCATATTCCGGGCGCATGTCGTCAGGCTCCGGGTGCGCTGTTTGGGAAATCCTCTTCTTCATATATTTTCCGCTCAGACGAGGTTGCTTTGCGGTAGCTGATCAGTCGCAGGCTTGCCTCCCGCTCCGTGTGGATCACCACCAAAACCTGCCCTCTGGTCGAACGTCCGAGGTTGATATAGCGTCGTTCGTCGACAGAATGCTCCGGGTCAGGAAACGTCATTAAGAACGGATCATCGAAAACCGTCCTGGCCTCCTCGAAGCTGACCTTGTGGCCTTTAAGATTCGCTTTGGCTTTGTTTTCATCCCATTCAAAAATCAGTTTCACTGCGGTTGCCTTCGCGCGCTATGTCATCTCGTCAAGGCAAAAGTAAAAAGGTAAAAGGCAAAAGCGCGGATAGAAGAATGGTCTGCTTTTTACTTTTTACTTTTGCCTTTTTCCCTGCTCCTAGGGTTCTATCAATCCGTAGTTTCCGTCCGTTCGGTTGTAGAGAACGCCGACTCTGTTGGTCTCCGAGTCGCGGAATACGATGAACTGATCGGAGGAGTCGGCCAGCATCAGGGCCGCTTCTTCCGGCGTCATCGGTTTGACGCGATATCTGCGCGCGGGGATTATGCGCCCGCCCGGGGGGGCGGCTTCTATCGCGCCTCCGGGAACAGGAGCGACCTGGCGCACGGAGGCGCGAGACCGCTTCCTGGTGTGGAACTTCTCCTTGAGCTTGATGACCTGTTTTTCGACTTTGCTGGCGGCAGTCGAAATCGACTGGTTGATGTCGCTGTTTTCAGCGACGGCTGTGAAAACGCTGTCGCGCCAGTGAACGACTATCTCGGCGCATTTGCGATGTTTTTCCGCTGACAGTATGACATGCGCCCGCATCGGGGCGGAGTCGAGCACGCGCGAAAGCTTTCCAAGCTCTTTGCGCACCAGCCGCTCGATTGCCGGGGTGATTTCAAAATGGCGTCCTGTGAACTCGAATTCCATTGTGGTTTCCTCAAAAATCAAAAATCAAAAGTCAGAAGCCCGGAGGTTCAAAAGCCTGCGGCCTTTGAATCCTGACCTCTGACTCAATGCTTGGGAATCAAACTATTGCGCGGCGCTCGCGCGAGCCGGGGATGCGCATCTGATCGCGGTATTTGGCGACTGTGCGACGGCTCATCTTCACACCCTCCTGAGCGAGTCGTTTGGCGATCTCGTCGTCGGTGATGGGACGATGCGGGTCTTCGGCCTCGATCATCTTCTTGATCTTGAGCTTGAGCACACGGGTTGAAACGTCTTCGCCAGTGTCCGATTTCATCCCTTCGGTGAAGAAGCGGCGCAACTCGTAAACGCCCTGGGGCGTGTTGACATACTTGCGATTGACCACCCGCGAAACCGTGCTCAGGTGCATGCCTATGTCTTCGGCCACATCCTTGAGCATCATCGGTTTGAGATACTCGATCCCCTTGTCGAGGAAATCTCTCTGTCGTTCGACTATCGATTGGCAGACCCGATAAATGGTCTGTCGGCGGTGTTCTATGTTTTTGAGCAGATCGACCGCCGAGCGGAACCGCTCGCGGATGTAGTCCTTGGTTTCCTTCGAGGAGTTCTTCGACTCCATCATCTGCCGGTAGGTTCTGTTGATTCTCAGTTGCGGAAGCCCGTCATCCTCGAATCTGATCACGTAATCATCGCCCACTTTTTCTATGCTCACTTCAGGGACGACCGGTTGAGCCGACTCAGCCGAGTACTTGCGGCCCGGCTTGGGATCGAGCTTTTTGATTATCTCCATCTCGGCGATGATAGCTTCGAGAGGGATGTTGATGGTTTTTGCCAGGTCGGGGAGTTTGTGGGTCTGAAGGCTCTCGAAGTGATCGCGCAGGAGTCTGACTGCCAGTCGCTCGCCATAGCCGTAGCATTCGAGTTGAACCAGCAGGGATTCGCGCACATCGCGGGCGGCCACTCCCACGGGGTCGAGCCGCTGAATTACGAAGAGCGCCTTTTCGACCGTCTCCAGCGCCCAGGGCCCCATCTCGGCTATTTCTTCGAGAGTCGCGTCCAGAAATCCGGTGTTCTCGTCGAGGTTTCCTATGATGGCTTCGCCGGCCAGTCGCACGTCTTCCGGGATGTCGGTCAGGTGCAGTTGCCATAGCAACTGATCGTAGAGAGACTGCGGGCGAGTGAGAAGGCTCTCGAAGGATACTTCGTCTCTGGCTTCGTATTCCTGAGTCTTGTATCCGGGATCGAGGTAGTCTTCGAAGGTCGAGCCGAAATCGATTTCCTGAAACGAATCGCGCTCGCGCTCCGGCTCGGCCTCTCCGTCCGGGACAGCCGCTTCGACCGAAGTTTCCGCGCCGCCGTCTGTCGAAGTCGTTTCTGTCTGCTCTGCGGCTGATGCAGGCGTGGACTGACGTTCGGTGTAATCGGCAGTGGTGGCGTCTATCGAGGCAAGGTCTTCGACCAGCGACGACTGACCGTCAGGCGTCTCTCCCGGCCCCACTTCTTCGAGCATGGGATTGGCGGCCAGTTCGGTAACGACCATATCGGCCAGTTCCAGTTTGGTCATTGCCAGCAGTTCGATGCGCTGCCGCATCTGCGGCGTCAGCACCAGACGCTGTGAGAGACTGGTTGTTAAGTGCGGCCTTACCGACATAGTTTCTTTCGAAGGAAAAAGGTAAAAGTAAAAAGTGAAAGCCAGTTTACTTTTGCCTTTTTCACTACATCCTGAAATTCTCTCCCAGATACACTTTCCTGACTTCCTCGTCGCGGGTCAGATCATCCGGAGTGCCGGACCGGAAAATCTTCCCGTCGTGTATTATATACGCTCTGTCCGTGATGGCCAGCGTCTCGCGCACATTATGATCGGTTATCAACACGCCTATGCCGCGCTCTCGAAGCTTTTGCAGAATATTTTGTATGTCAATGACCGCTATCGGGTCAATGCCTGCGAATGGCTCGTCGAGCAGAATGAATCGCGGCTCGATGACCAGACAACGGGCAATCTCGGTTCTGCGCCGTTCGCCTCCCGACAACTGATAGGCTTTGGTGTGGCGCACGTAAGCGATGTCGAGCTCCTTGAGCAGCACTTCGAGGCGATGCTCGCGTTCGGGCTTCGTCAGGGGCAGGGTTTGCAGCACCAGCAGGATATTTTCTTCGACCGTCAGCTTGCGAAAGACCGAAGCTTCCTGCGGCAGATAGCTTATACCACTTCGCGCCCGCAAGTACATGGGCAATCGAGCGATGTCCTTCGAGTCGAGCAGGATTCTGCCCTCATCAGGCCGCTCAAGGCCGACTATCATGTAAAATATCGTCGTCTTGCCCGCGCCGTTCGGTCCCAGGAGTCCGACTATTTCGTTCTGGTGAATGTCGAACGATACGTCGTTGACGACGGCCCGCTTGCGATAAGATTTTCGAAGACCTTCCACGCTCAGGACGCTTGACTCTGCTGCCGGGACTTCCTCGTTTATCTTTGCTTGAATTTCAGGGGTGGATTCGATCGCCGACACAACTTTATACCTTCCGTCGCGTTCTTATTTGTTTTTTGTCAAACGATGAGTTGATCGAACACGCCCAGCGCCCTGCTGTCTTTGGACGGAAATCCTATCATCGCGACTATACAAAGTCAATTCAGCGCCCATGACAGTCCCCTTCTCATCGTCGTCAACTCGCGCGGCGCGGCCTGTCAACACCGCGCGCTCGTCCTGAGCCGTGTAGACCAGCTTGTCTCCGACTCCCTTTCGACCCGGCTGGAACATCCTCACGTTGCCCTCGGCCACCATTCGCTCGACTTCATTGGTCTCCTTCATCAGATAAACATCTATCGAGTCGGCCTCGATGCGATCCTCTCCCTGACGCGACCTGACCGCCCCGTCGTAGTGAACCTTCCGTTCCTTATCCGAATAAGTCATGCGGTTTGCCGAAGCGAACGCCGGAATCTTCTCGCTCTTGTTTGCGGCGTCTTCCCGTCTGGTCGTGTAGAGCGCGCTTTCGACCGAGCCGGTGGCCACCATCCGCTTCTCTTCCTGGAAGAGTTCGATCTTTTCGCCCTTGACGAAGTTATCGTCCTGCCACCCGCGAGCGTTGCCGGTGTAGACGGCCACTCCGTCTTTGTTTCGCGCATCTGCCCGGTCGGCTGTCAGAAAGACTGGAGACCGGGTGTTTTTGAACGGCGTGGAATCTCCAGCAGTCTCGCGGCTGTAATAAGTCGTGCGCACATCTCCACGCGCATGCGTCTCGTCGTTGTGCCGGTCGTAATCTATCTCATCGGCCTGGGTGCGCGCCTTCGAGTCCCAGGCCGTAGGGCGATTGCCACGCAGCGAGAGCCATTCTCTTGGTCCATCGTAGACGGCGCGCTCAGAGACGGCGTTGCGGTCGCCTTCCGCGTATTTGAAATCGCCTTCCTGCACGAGCCGCTCCACGTCCTGCGAATCGGCGATGAAACTCGACTCAAGCTTCCGGCTCGTAGTGACGCGGGGAGGATGCTCGTTTTCGACCGTCGCTTCGATTTCGACTTTCACTCCGTCTGTGGCGGTGAAGGTACTGAGGCGATTTCCTTCTTCATAAAAAGAAGCTGACATGCGAGGCGCGCGTATCGTCTTCTTATTCGCTCCGCGCTCGGCCCGCGCGGGCGTCACTTTCATGATCGCATCGCCTGCGGCTTCTGCTGACTCGATATTCTTGCCGTCTTCGTAAAAGCGCAAAGCGACGCTTGCCGCCGAAAGCTCGCGCGCAGCCGGATTGGTCTTATCATCTTTCACAGCGGGCGCATGCACGATTACGACAGCGCCGCCTTCAGCCTTGATGGTTTCTATCGCGTTGCCCTTCGAGCCTTCGAGGAACGTGGCTTCGATTGATTGAGCGCGGGCTTCTTTGGCTGTCTCCTGATTGAGCGTGCGCAGGCTGACTCCGCCGACGGCCCTGGCGCGGGCCAGTTGTTGCTGGTCGAAGAAGAAATCCATGTCGCCGGATTCGATCTCGGCTTTATCCTGTTGTGTGAGGCGCGAGTTGCCGCGAGCTTCTATTCGCTCGATCTGGTCGTCTTCATCGATGAATCCGGTCATACGGTCTGCGCGCATTTCATCTTTGTCCTGAGTGACGACGACCTGACGGGTGAAGGTGACGCGGCCTTCGCGTTTTTCGAGCAGCGCGGTCTGGGCCTTGATGCGCGTCTCTTTTTTGCCGCCGATGGAAGGCGTGGAGTTTCGCTTCGCAGATTTCGATTGATCTGTGGATTGCATTTTCTTTTTAGCCAGTTTGCGGGCGCGCTTGCGAGCCTTGCGCGCGGCTTTTTCATCCCCGGTTTCCTGGCGCTGACTTTTGGCGTTCGGCTTCTTTTCCGAAGCAGGGTTGATAGTCACCGCGACATCTTTGAGCAGATGTGCGCGCTCTGCTGCGGTTTCGAGCAGTACGCCCGTCGAGCGGCCCTTGAGTTGCGCGCCCTCGAATTCGACCAGTTCTTTGGTATCGACTATTCCCTTTGCGTGGTCGTAGTGGAGGTAGGAAGTTTTGATGGTGAGGCTGTTTGAAATCTCAACGACGACGTTTGAAATGAATTCGGCGTCGAGGCCGCTGAGTCTGGCCGGGTCGCTGACTTTTGCGCGGTCTGAGGTTATCGAGTCGTCGCGCGTTCCGTCCGCGCCGTGAGATTCGAGTCTCACCTGTTCGAGTTCGTGCGAGCCGTCTTCGAAGGTTCGATCCACGCCTGCGGTGATGACGAACCGCACGCGGCCATCGACTTCGTGAGCGTAGCGGGTATTGGTGAAGACGGCGACGACCTGGCCCTGGAGTTTGCGCGGGGCCTCCTGTGGCTCAGGGCGTTTGTTTTTGAAAGCGAGATAAGCCGCAAGCGCCGCCACTATCGAAACGAACAGCGCCAGCGCCAGCAGTTTTCCGGCTGAAATGAGTCTTACTCTGAGCATCGCTTCACAGCTTGCCGCGCCGCATCGAGATGGTTGATTTTGCATCGCTCGGCGGCCTCAACGATTCTTGCATGTCGAGTGAGCGAGTGTCGAATTGAATTGGTCAATAGTCCTTTGTCACTGGTTCTTTGTCCTTTGTCAGCCCGAACAAATGACCAATGACCACTGCCTATTCGATCTTCAAATCCCGCACGGTGATTTGAACCTGAGTATTGTCGTTGAAGGTGTTTTCCGAAATCGTGAAAGCGAGGCTCACGCGGTCGCCGGGAAATATTTCCGCCGCCCGCTCGGACTGGCCCCACCACACGCAATCGATCCACTTCGATCCCTGAAGCGCGCGAAACTTCAGATGCTTTTCTTTCATCACTCGCGGAGCCTGAACTATTTGAACGCCGTGAGCCTCAAAGACTGGCTGAGGATTGCCCGGCCCGTAAGGCTCAAGATGAGAAAGCTCCTCGGTCAGTTCGAGCGTAGTCTGCCTGAGTTGTATCTCACAATCGGTTTCGATGACAGGGATGAGGTCATCACGGGTCAGCGCGCGCCGCGCATACTCGTTGAGCCGTCGGCGCAGTTCTTCGATTCTGTCTGCTCGCACCACGATCCCTGCCGCGTGCGAATGCCCGCCGAATCTCTCGAACAGATCGGCGCA
>CAZPQE010000175.1:10050-11940 GCA_964588615.1 uncultured Clostridia bacterium
GCAGATGAAAAGTCCGGATCGAACGCCCGCTTCCATGCCCCAGTCCGTTTTCGACGGAGATGATTATCGTCGGGCGATGGATTCGCTCGACTATGCGCGATGCCACTATGCCGATGACTCCGCGATGCCAGCCCTCGCCCGCGATGACTGCGACGTGAGACGCGCTGATCGAAGGATCGCTTTCAATCTGAGCGAGCGCCTGCGCCAGAATGTCGGCCTCGGTCTGTTGACGGGCGGCGTTCTGCTCGTCCATCGCAAGGGCGATGCGCATGGCTGCCTGCGCGTCGGCAGCGTCGAACAGATCGACCGCTGCGCTTGCGCCCGCCATCCTTCCCACCGCATTTATGCGCGGGCCAAGGCGGAAGCCCACGTCGAAGCACGACACCGCTTTGCCCGTAAGCCCGACGACCTCGAGCAGCGCGCGAAGGCCGATGTTGTTCGGAGCGCGGAGTCCTTCAAGTCCGTAACGGGCTATGATTCGGTTTTCGCCGACGAGCGGAACCACGTCGGCGATGGTTCCGATGGCCGCGACCTTGATGAACGATTCGACCAGACGATGGCGACCTGTTTCGACGAGCAATGCCTGAGCGAGTTTGAAAGCTACGCCGACGCCCGCGAGATTCTTGTCCGGGTAAGAGCAATCTGTTCGCTTGGGATTGAGCACCGCGTTTGCGCGCGGCAATCCCTCTTCGGGCAGATGATGATCGGTGATGATGATGTCCAATCCGAGCGCGCGCGCGTGCTCGACCACCTGACAGGCGCGAATGCCGGTATCGACGCTGATGATGAGTTCATAGCCCTGAGCCTTGGCCGTATCCATAGCGTCTTCGCGCAATCCGTAGCCGTCCTTCAAGCGTTCGGGTATGTAGTAGGAAACATCGGCTCCGATGAGCGAGAGAGCTTTTTTCAGGATTACGGTCGAGGTGGTTCCGTCCACGTCGTAGTCGCCGTAGATGAGGATTTTTTTCTTCTGCTCGACGGCGCGAAGGACGCAATCGACGGCCTCGCGCATATCGCGCATAAGGAAAGGATCGTGCAGGTTGGCGACGTTCGGATTGAGAAAAGCATGGCCGGTTTCGGCGTCACGGATGCCGCGATTGATGAGCAGTCGGGCGAGTATGTCTGAAGTCTTCAACTCGCGCGCAAGACGACTGACAAGCGCGGGATCGTTTTGCGCCTGAATCCATCGCTTGTTTTTATGGTTGCCCGCCATAAACGGGCAATAACATATCACAGGCCGCGCAGGTTCGCACACTTCGTTATTTTAGAGCAGCGCGTCGGACAGATCGCGCCCTCTCAGCGCGGCATCGCCAGTTGCAGATTGCGCCACGCGGTCTCGCTCGCGGGATTTCCCGATTGATCGAGCGCGACAACCCTCCAGCGCAGGTTTCCGTCTGCGGTTTTCTCCCTGAGCCACGGCGGGGCGCGATAGATTCCCCTGCCCGGAGGCAGCAGCGCCGACAGGACTGCCTGCCCCTGCGCCGTCTCGATTTCGATTCGGTAAAAAGTTGCCTGCGGTGTTTCAGTCCAACTGAAATCCAGGGGAGCGGAGGACGAGCGAACAGAGTTTTCAACCGGCAGGAGAAGCTTCACTCCCTGGTTTGCGTCAGTCCCGCTGCCGACCATGTAACCGAGAGGCGGCAGCGGGAAACCAGCGACCGCGCCGCTGTGAACGACTCCCCTGCCTCCGACCACCGAAAGATTCGAATCGCCTTCCTTGTCGTCTGTCGCTTCGATTCGCAGCAGTATGAGGTACTGACCTTCGATTGCGACGGGAAGCCGGGACGGGTCGGGACCTTCGAGCGTGTATTTAGTTCCGGGCGGCAGAAAGACATTGAAGCGACTCAACTGAGTGTAGCGCTTCTGCATCGCCCGCTCTTCTGCAGGAAG
>CAZPQE010000176.1:0-11769 GCA_964588615.1 uncultured Clostridia bacterium
TCGCCAGGGCCGAACGGCAAACTCTATGTTTCGGTCGGGAGCAGTTGTAACGCCTGCGAAGAAAAAGAAGAAGTCCGCGCGACCATCCTCGAAATCGACCCCGATGGCCAGAACCAGAGAATCTACGCTTCGGGTCTGAGAAACGCAGTCGGCCTCAAATGGGCGGGCCGCGAGTTGTACGCAACCGTCATGGCCGTAGACCACCTCGGCGACGACAAGCCAGCCGACACGATGTATCAGGTCAAAGACGGCGCAAATTACGGCTGGCCTCACTGCTATCAGAGCCGTTCGAAGATCGGCCACGATCCGTATTTGAATCACTGGTCGAAAAAGCGATTGTGCATCGATGTCCCTCTCGCTTTCGCCGAGTTTGCCGCGCACGCTTCCCCGCTCGGTCTCGAATACTTCGACAGAACCGTCTCTGATCCGCGATTGAAAAACTCGTTCCTCGTGGCTCTGCACGGCTCTTCAACTCCCGGACTTGGTCGCGGCTATCGCATCGCGCGCGTCGGAAGAGGTGCATCGGTGAGAGACTTCATAACCGGCTTCATTCAGGGTCGCAGAGTCGCTGGCCGCCCCGTCGACATCCTGCGCTTCGGCACGGATGCGTTTTTAATCACCGACGACAAAGCGGGCGCGGTCTACTACGTGGCGAGGAAAAAAGAGACCGCCAACAAGTAGGCCATCAGGCCATTTACGACCACGTCAGTTGTCCGTTGTCGGTTGTCAGTTGTGAAGAACGGCGACTGACAACTGGCCGCAAACGACTGACAAATCAGCTTATCACTTCATCAAGATTATCTATTTGCCCCCTTTCGGGAATCGTGTTATCCACTAACTCGTCTTCGAACAATCGTTCGTTTGCCGGCTCGTGCCAGGCTCGACCGTTCGTTCGGTTTTGAAAAGATCATCGGAATGCCGAGTGGGGAATGCCGGGTTCGAAATCGATTCCACATTCCGCACTCCGCATTCGGAAAGGCGGGCTTGATTATGTCGAATCGTGTTTTTGTTTTCGATACTACACTCCGTGACGGCGAGCAATCTCCCGGTTGCAGCATGAACCTAGAAGAGAAGCTGCGCATGGCCGCTCAACTCGACACCCTCGGAGCAGACATTCTAGAAGCGGGCTTCCCCGTAGCTTCTGATGACGATTTCGCCGCCGTGCGCCAGATAGCCCAGAAATGCCGTCGCCCAATAATCGCCGGGCTTGCGCGCGCTCTGACTCAGGACATTGAGCGCGCATGGGAGGCTCTGAGCGAAGCCGAGCGACCGCGCATTCACACTTTCCTTGCGACCTCAGACATTCACCTCCATTACAAACTCAAGATCACCCGCCAGGAGGCGCTTGAGCAGATAAACGCGGCGGTCAGCCTCGCGCGCAATCTCGCCCCTGAAGTCGAGTTCTCGCCCGAAGACGCCACGCGCACCGATCTTGATTTCCTGTGCGAAGTCGTCCGCACAGCCATCGCCGCAGGAGCCACGATCATCAACATACCCGACACCGTAGGCTACACAATCCCGCGCGAGTTCACTCACATCATCACCACTCTTCGAGAGAGAGTCGAGAACATCGACCGCGCGATCATCTCTGTCCACTGCCATAACGATCTCGGTCTTGCAGTGGCCAACTCTCTGGCCGCGATAGAAGCGGGCGCCCGACAGATCGAATGCACCATCAACGGCATAGGCGAGCGCGCCGGAAATGCCTCGCTCGAAGAAGTCGTAATGGCGTTGAGCGTGCGCCACGATCTGCTTGAGTATCAGACCGCGATCAACACCGAGGAGCTTTATCGCGCAAGTCAGATGCTCTCGAACATCACCGGCATCTCGGTTCAACCCAACAAGGCCATAGTCGGTCGCAACGCTTTCGCTCACGAAGCAGGCATACATCAGCACGGAGTGATAGCAAACAGCTTGACCTACGAAATAATGCGGCCCGAAACCGTCGGCCTCAAACAGAGCATGCTCGTTTTGGGCAAGCACTCCGGTCGCCACGCTCTTCAAAAACGATACGAAGAACTCGGATACACGCTCAACCGCGCTGAACTCGACAAGGCGTACAAGCTGTTTACGAAGCTTGCCGATCAGAAGAAAGAGATTTTCGACGAAGACCTCATCGTGATACTTCAGGACGGATTGCGCGAGATACCTGAAGCATTCAAGCTGCGGTCGGTGGAAGCGATGGCAGGCACATCGCCGACTTCGTGGGCTACAGTGACCTTAGAACGCGACGGGCAGGTTATGTCGCACTCAGCACAGGCAGGCGGGCCGGTGGCTGCGGCTTTCTCGGCGATGGATTTTCTGACAGGGATGCGCGGGCGTCTGATAGATTACTCGGTGCATTCGGTTACTCGCGGCATAGACGCGGTGGGCGAGGTGTTCGCCCATGTAGAATTCGACGATAAGACCTTCACGGGAAGAGCAGCTTCGACCGATGTCATAGAAGCCAGCGCCCGCGCTTATCTGCACGCGGTCAACAAGGCTGTGCATGCGCGAAAGGCTTCGGGCGGGCTGCAATCAAGGAGCGCCTCGCAGGCCGCCGATTAGATTTCGATCTTTCCATCTTCTTTTGAAATCTCAGGCCGTCGTTCTGATATGACAGGGTGACGGCCTGTTGGATTTTCGAAGCGTAAATCCCGCTCCCTTTGTTTGCCATCACATCAACCTTTTGTAAAATCTTGTCTCCGGCTTGCCTGGCAGCATGTCAGGTTTGCTCAATTCTTCGGAATGTGGAAAGATTTTCGACTATGACCGCAGACACTTATAAGACCTCTGGAACGCTTGAAAGCAGAATCAAATCATCGCGTGAGGAACTCGACGCCTGGGTCAGAGAAATCGTATCCTGGCATTTCGACCCCGAAACAGGCTGCCCGTTCTGGCTCGACTTCGCCGCCCGTCTCGACTTCGACCCGCGAACTGAGATCAAAACCTACGACGACCTCTCGCGCTTCCCTTCGTTTCAGGATGAGTGGCTGCGCGGCGGCCCTGTTCGTCGCTGGGTTCCTAAGGCCCTCGCCTCCCGACCCGTCTATGTCTTCGAGACGGGCGGCAGCACGGGAGTTCCGAAATCGCGCATCAACATCGATGACTTCCGTCACGACTATGAAGCCTTCAGCCAAACCCTGCCCGACGAGTATTTCCCCAAGGGGGCGGACTGGCTGATGGTAGGCCCGACAGGCCCGCGAAGGTTGAGACTGGCCGTCGAGCATCTGGCCCAGTATCGCGGCGGGATATGTTTCATGCTCGACCTCGATCCGCGATGGTTCATCAAGATGCTCAAAGCGGGCGATGCTCGCATGGCGGAAATATACAAAAATCATGTCATCGATCAGGCGCTCACCCTTCTGCGCGCGCATCCGAACATCAAATGCCTGTTTACGACGCCAAAACTTTTGGAAGCGATCTCGGAAAAAGTCTCGATCAAAAAAATGGGCATCACAGGCGTCTTCTGCGGCGGGACGGAGATGACTCCGCAGTTCCATCGCTTCGCGGTCGAAGAACTCCTTGATGGAGTTTATTTCGCGCCCACCTACGGAAACACTCTGATGGGGCTTGCGGTTCACAAGCCGCGACTTGAGGAAGACAACTACGCAATCATTTATTATCCGCCTGCGCCGCGAGCTATGATCGAAGTCGTAGACCCTGAGGAGCCTGACCGCGTGGTAGAGTACGGCGAGACGGGCCGTGTGAGACTGACGACGCTGACGAAAGAATTTTTCATGCCCCGATTCCTCGAACGCGATGAAGCCGAGCGCGAGCCGCCCTGCGATGAGTATCCGTGGGACGGCGTGCGAAACGTCCGTCCGTTCTCTCGCTTCAAGACGACTGTCGTCGAAGGCGTGTACTGACTCGAATCCTGGGGGCGCACGAAAGCGCGCTTACTTGCGGAGTCGAGACTTGAAGATTTTTTATAAGCACTACATTTGAAGTCAGGGGCGCGAGCCGCCCGCTCCCAGGAAGGAGATTTCTTATGTTAAAAATGATTCGTGGAAGAACCATTTGATAACTCGACCGTAAAACCTTCGAGTCCATCATCGCGCCCTACCGGCGAGGGGATAGTAATCGATATCGGGACGGGAGACGGTCTCTTTGTGTACAGATTAGCTCAACAAAATCCCCGGAAGTTCTTCATAGGAGTCGACGCAAGCCCGCGGCCTCTGGAGAAGATTTCGGAGAAGATACATCGACGTAAAGGCGGATTGCCGAATGTTCTTTTTCTTCAATCATCGGTCGAAGAGCTTCCCCCGGAGCTTGATGGCATAGCCGACGAGGTGCATATCCATTTCCCGTGGGGCAGCCTGCTCGGAGCCGTCGCCGCGGGAGATGAAAAAATTTTGCGAAGCCTGAGACGAGTATGCGCGCGGGAAGCCTTGCTCGAAATCATCATCGGACTCGACCCGGCGCGCGATCGCGCGGAAATAGAGCGACTGGGAATCTGTCCTTTGACCGTCGAGTTCATAGACGCCCATCTTCGCGAGCGATATCGAAATGCAGGATTCGAGATCATCGAAAGAGGCGCGCTGCCTTCATCCCGGTGGGCGAAGCTGGAAACATCGTGGGCCAAAAGACTCGGCGGCAACCAGAATCGGGAAGTGATTTACATAATTGCGCGGGCTATTTATGAGTAAACTCCGTCTGCTTCACATCACATCAGGCGCGGCCAGCATGTACTGCGGCACCTGTATGAGAGACAACGCATTGGCGGCCAATCTCAAAGCGATGGGCCACGACGTGATGCTCGTGCCTTTCTACACGCCCACGTTCACGGATGAAGAAAACGTCAGCCAGGAAAAAATTTTCTTCGGCGGCATAAGCGTCTATCTCGAACAACACGTCCCGCTCTTTCGCCATACCCCGTGGCTGATAGACAAGCTTTGGGACTCGCGCTTCGCCTTGAAGCTCGCCGCCAAAAGCGCTATCTCAGTAGATGCCGCCGATCTCGGCGATATGACTATTTCGATGCTCAGAGGAGAAGAAGGCCATCACAGCAAAGAGATTCACAAACTCGTTCGCTGGCTCAAGGATCAACCTCCCTTCGATGTGATCAATTTGCCTTACACATTGCTGATAGGTCTGGCCAAGCCGCTCAAGGCAGCGTTGAGTCGTCCGATAGTCTGCACGCTTCAGGGCGAGGATTTTTTCCTCGAAGGATTGATCGAGCCATACCGCGCCACCGCGCTCGAACTGATTCGCTCGAAGATCGCTTCAGTCGATGCGTTTATGGCCGTGAGCCATTACTACGCAGATTTCATGTCGGATTATCTCGCTATTGATCGAAGCAAAATATTCGTCGTCCCTATCGGAATAAACCTCGACGGACACAGCGCAGAGCAAAGAGCCAGCAACCATGTTTTCAGAGTCGGATATTTTGCGCGCATCGCTCCTGAAAAGGGCTTGCATATTCTGGCCGACGCTTATCGCCGATTGCGCGAAAGCGGAGAGTTGACCAATTCGCGCCTCGAAGCCGCAGGCTATCTTCCGCCTGAACATAAAATTTACCTGCAAGGATTAGAGCAGCAGATGAAAGCGTGGGGGCTTGAATCGGAGTTTCAATATCACGGCGCGCTCGACCGCGAGCAGAAGATAAAATTTCTTCAGAGTCTTAATGTCTTTTCCGTCCCGGCTCCTTATCACGACCCGAAAGGAATTTTCATGCTCGAAGCGATGGCCAACGGAGTGCCGGTCGTCGAGCCGCGACACGGCGCATTTCCTGAGATCATAGAGCGGACGGGAGGCGGATTATTATTCGAGCCTGACAATGCGGAGAGTCTGGCGGAAGGCTTGATGAAAATTTATCGAGACAGCGCGCTTGCCTGCGAGATAGGAGCAAGCGGCGCGGCAGGAGTTCGCGCGCACCACAGCGCGCGCCTGATGGCCGAGCAAACAGTCGAAGCTTACGAGCGGATCATTTCAAAGCAAACCAGTCCCGCCAACTGACAAGCCGTTCGCCATTCGTGAATTGCGAACGTATAATGCAGTTATGAAACTCAAGCCTCAGGATGTGGTTGTTGCGCTCAGGTTCTGCGCTGCTCCGTGCTGTATGAATATCTGGCTCTTGTAGATGCTATTCGTGGCGGACTCGCCCGCGAGCGAAAACTGTCGGGTCAGGAACTCAGCGAACTTCTTCGCAGGAACATGACAGACAGGTATCTGGAACTGCTCAAAGCAGTCGCAAAACAGCTTCTCCCCATTCTCGATGAGCTTGTCCTGGTACTGGTAGGGATGCAAGAAATTTCCGAATTCTACTAACCGGAACCCTGCTTGCAGAGAAACTTTCTGGACTTCTCCTTCGCTCAGGTGGCAGACTTTTTCGCCTGGGGATCGATCAATGAACAATAGGAGCCTCCGATGACCAGAAAACCCTTTGCCGTCCTCTTGATTCTCGTCTTACTCGTCGCCTCGGTCGCAGTCCAGAGCGCGGAAAGACATCGCTTCATTCCGACGATTGGTTATCCAACATTCGCAAAACGCGAGCCTGTTCTGCGCATCCGCCCCGGCGACACGGTTGAAACCAACAGCCTGTGGGGCGAGTGGTACGAACGCGCCGGAGGAGCCTGGCCCGGCGAAGTGGGGCCTTTTTTTATCGAAGGCGCGACAAACAAAGACACGCTGGTCGTGAAAATCCTCCGTCTGCGCCCCAACCGCGATACAGCCGTTTCGACTCATACGCCGAATTTCTCCGCGCTTGCAAACGATAAATACACTCCTGTGCTCAATGATCCCATACCGGCGAAGCGATTCATCTGGAAGATCGACCGCGAGCGCAACACAGGCACTCTCGAATTGACACAGAGCCGCATGAAAAAAATCGAGGTCGAACTCAAACCCATGCTCGGTCGCGTGGCGGTCGCCCCGCCGGGCGAACAATCGTGGGGGGGACTCTGGCCCGGTGAGTTCGGCGGAAACATGGACGCTTCGGATGTGTGCGAAGGCGCGACAGTTTATCTGCCAATCTTTCACGAAGGCGCGCTGTTTTATTTCGGAGACGGACACGCGCTTCAGGGAGACGGCGAAGTGTGCGGCTCAGGGCTTGAAACAAGCATGGATGTCACCTTCGAATTCAATCTCATCAAAAACAAAACTATCCGATGGCCGCGCATTGAAAATAACGAATACATCATGGCCACCGGCAGCGTGCGCCCGCTGATGGACGCTTTTCGCATAGCTCAGGTGGAACTCATCCAATGGCTCGTCGATGATTACGGATTCGATAAATGGGAAGCCTTTCAGGTCGTCTCGCAGACGGGAGTGACGCGGGTGGCCAATGCCGTCGATCCGAACTACACGGTGGTCGCCAAATTTCCGAAAAAATATCTGCCCGGAAACTGAGGATAACGATGCTCGAAGTCCGCAACCTGACCAAAGAATACAGGTCGCCGAGAGGCTCGCTCTCGATACTTTCCGATATCACGCTTCAACTCAAACGAGGAGATGCGGTTTCGATCATGGGGCCATCGGGCAGCGGCAAATCGACTTTGCTCTACATCCTCGGCGCGCTTGAACCGCCAACATCGGGCAGCGTGTCGCTCGACAACGAAGACCCTTTTCGACTCGATGAAAAACGGCTGGCCGCCTTCAGGAATCGAAAGATCGGTTTCATATTTCAGGATCACTGCCTGCTGCCTCAACTCTCGGTCATAGAGAATGTGCTTACTCCCACACTCGTCTCGAAATCCAACAGCAACCCGGAAGAACGAGCCCGAGAATTGCTCGCAAGCGTGGGGCTTTCGGAGAGAATCGAGCATCGCCCTTCGGAGCTTTCAGGGGGCGAAAAACAGCGAGTCGCGCTGGCCCGCGCGATGATAATGAAACCGCTCCTGCTTCTGGCCGACGAGCCTACCGGAAACCTCGATCGTCATTCGGCTGAAAGGGTCGCCTCTCTCCTGCTCGATCTGCACAGACAGCAGGAAACCATTTTGATCGTCGTCACCCACAGCGCGGAGCTTGCCGCCCGATTCCCCATTCGATACGAATTGATCGATCAGAACAGGGGACAGGTAACAGGGGGCAGGGAACAGGAGACAGGGGAGCAGGGGGGCTGGGGAGCAGGGGCGAACCTGATTCCCTGTTACCTGTAACCTGTCCCCTGTTATCTGTCCGGAGAAAGATGCAAACCGTCTCTCTGATCAGAAAAAACCTCTCGCATTACTGGCGCACGAACCTCGCCGTCATCTCAGGGGTCGCTGTGGCAGTCGCCGTCTTTGCGGGCGCGCTGCTCACAGGAGACAGCGTGCGCGGAAGCCTCAGCGATCTGTTCATCTCCCGTATGGGTCGCACCGATTATGTCATCAGTGGATCGAGCTTCTTTCGTGAACGGCTCGCCGACGACATAGCTTCTCACAGAGGCTTTGCGGCGCAGTTTGCTGATGCCTGCCCGATGATCGTTTTTGAAGGCAGCGTGGCTCACGAAAAGAGCGGGCATCGCGGCGGAGGCATCCAGGTCTACGGCATCGATGATCGCTTCTGGAAATTTCACGGTATCGAAAGAACGAATGACAACGCGGGCGATGTTTTCCTCAGCGCCTCTCTTGCCGAAGAACTCGGCGCTTCAACGGGCGATTCGGTTTTGCTCACATTGAAGAAGCCCTCGGCTATTCCCGCAGAATCGCTTCACGGTCGAAAGGATGAGCCGGGCCGGGTGATACGCCTCACCGTGAAGAGCGCGCTTGCTTCAAACGATCTCGGAGATTTTTCGATCAAACCGCAGCAGGGTCCCGTCCGCGCTGTGTTCCTGCCGCTTCGAAAACTGCAACGCGATCTCGAACAACCTGCGAGGGTCAACGCCATCCTCGTCTCGCAGAAAAACCGCGAGGCTTCAGACACGGCGCAAACGCTCGAAGTGATACTCAAAGAGCAGTTCCAACTCGAAGACCTCGGGATCAAAGTCCGCGCTCTCGACAAACAAAACCAGATAGCTGCGGAAAGCCAGACTGCTATTCTCAGCGATTCGCTCGCCGACACGATTCGCGCGGCAGCATCGAGCAGGGATATGAAAACATTTTCTGTTCTGACCTATCTGGCAAACGCGATCCGCAGCCGAGGGCGCGAAGTTCCCTATTCGGTAGTCACCGCGCTCGATGGAAGCGCATTCGACAAGCTCTCGCCTTCACCTCTTCACCTCTTCACCTCTTCATCTTCCCTTCCCCCGATCATACTCAATCAATGGGCTGCCACGGACCTCGGAGCAAAGACGGGCGACCAGATCGAGCTTGAATACTACGTGTGGGCCGAAGAAGGAAGGCTCATCACTGAGAGAAGTTCTTTCACGCTTGCGGGCATAGTTCCGATAGAAGGCGCGGCAGCCGACCGTGACCTCGTGCCGGATTATCCCGGCATAACCGGGACTGAGAGCATAGGCGACTGGGACCCGCCCTTCCCGATGAACCTCGGCCTCATTCGCAAAAAAGATGAAGACTACTGGGACGCTTACCGCGCCACTCCGAAAGCGTTCGTCACGCTCGAAGCAGGGCAGAAAATCTGGCAATCGAGATATGGGCGACTCACTTCCATCCGTATCCTTCCCGATGACGGCACGAGACTCGAAGCGACGGCCCAGGCATTGAAAGAAAAACTTCGCGCTTCAATCGACCCATTGACAGAAGGTCTGTCAGCGACAGCGGCGAGGGCCGAAGGTCTGAGAGCGTCGCGCGGGGCGACGGATTTCGGAGAGTATTTCGCTTACTTCAGTTTCTTTCTCATGGCGTCGGCATTGCTGTTGACGGCACTGTTTTTCAGGCTGGGAATAGAGCAGCGACTTCGTGAAATCGGATTGCTCGAAGCCATCGGATTTTCGAGTTCGCAGATTCGCTCGCTTTTTCTCCGTGAAGGTTTTGTGCTTGCCGTCGCAGGAAGTCTGCTTGGGGTCGTGCTTGCAATCGGCTACGGCTGGCTGATGATGCTGGGGCTGAGGACGTGGTGGGTCGATGCCGTAGGCACACGTCTGCTTGCGCTTCACCTGCGCCCGGCGTCTCTGGTCTACGGCGCGGCAGGCGGCGTCATTTCGGCCATGGCCTGCATCGCCTGGACTATCAGGTCGCTGAGACGCTCTTCGCCGCGAAGCCTGCTGTCAGGCTCGATGTCTGTGGTTGAAGGAAAAAGGGAAAAGGAAAAAGGAAAAATATTGGCGACGAGTCGCGTTTTTGCGTATTGCCTTTTGCCTTCTGCCTTTTGCCTGGTCGCGCTGGCGTGGGCGGAGACGATAAGTCAGACGGCGGGATTCTTCGGCGCGGGCGTCTTCCTGCTGACTGCATTTCTTATATTCGAATCGTCGCGCCTGCGATCCTCCAGGCGAGGCCGAATTGGCGGTCAGGGGCTATGGAGCGTTTCGCGCCTGGGGTTTCGGAACATAACCTGGCGGCCTGCGAGAAGCCTGCTGTGCGTGACGCTGATCGCATCGGCCACATTCATCATTTTCGCTGTCGAAGCTTTTCGCCGCGACGACTCTGCGATCAGCCTCGACCCTGCGGGCGGAACCGGTGGTTTTTCGCTCATGGCTGAATCCTTCGTGCCGGTCATCTCGGACCCGAACACTGATGAAGGCAAAGAAAGCCTCAACCTTTCGAGCCAGGCTGACGCCGAAATTGCGGATGCCCGGTTCTATCGCTTCCGGCTCCGGCCCGGCGAAGACGCAAGTTGTCTGAACCTCTATCAACCGTCGAGTCCCCGCATACTGGCTCCCACAGCCGATTTCATCCTCAGCAGCAGGTTTTCATTTCAATCGTCACTCGCCGCTTCGGATGACGAAAAAGAGAACCCCTGGCTGCTGCTCGAAAGCGAGCCTGCAGACGGAGCGATACCGGTGATCGCCGATTCGAACTCTCTGACCTACGTGCTTCATCTGCGGGTGGGCGACGAGTTTCTGATGGCGCGCAGCGGCGGGTCGCCTCTGCGCCTGCGCGTGGTCGGGGCGCTTGCCGACAGCATATTTCAATCCGAGTTGCTGATGTCGGAAGCCAACTTCAAGCGCGTTTTCCCTCAGCAGGAAGGCTACAGATTTTTTCTCATCGAGACATCTTCGGAAAAATCTTCTACGATTGCGGCGTTGCTCGAAGACCGGCTTTCAGATTTCGGGATCGATGCCGTCTCGACCGTCGAGCGGCTGGCTTCTTATCATCGGGTCGAAAACACATACCTCTCGACATTTCAGACGTTGGGCGGTCTTGGGTTGATGCTCGGCACACTGGGGCTTGCGACCGTGCTGCTTCGCAACACCCTTGAGCGACGCCGCGAACTGGCGCTTCTTAAAGCCGTGGGTTACAAAGTCAGTCACTTCTCGATAATAGTGGTGGCTGAAAACGCACTGATGCTCGTGAGCGGGCTTGCCATCGGCGCGCTTTCGTCTCTGGTTGCGATAGCTCCGGCGCTGATGACGCGGGGCGCGCTGTCCTTAGGCTCGCTCTCTGTGATGATGGCCTTTGTAATCGCCATCGGATTGCTTTCCTCGATAGGCGCGGTGATGGCGGCAGCGCGCTCGCCGCTGCTTGAGGCATTGAGGGCGGAGTAGTCGGTGGTCAGTGGTCAGTGGTCAGTGGTCAGTGGTCAGTATATCGATCACCTCTTCACCCCTGCTCCCCTACTCCCCTGCTCCCCTGCTCCCCTGCTCCCCTACTCCCCTACTCCCCTGTGCATTCCGGCGCGAGGCATCAGCCGCGATTATTACGACGTGCTCGAACTCGCTGACGGGCGCGTAGTGTTTGCCATAGCCGACATCAGCGGCAAGGGAATCTCTGCGGCGATACTGATGGCCAATGTTCAGGCGTTGCTCCGCGC
>CAZPQE010000177.1:0-11718 GCA_964588615.1 uncultured Clostridia bacterium
GTATCTCGCCGATGCGTTTGGCTCGCGGGGCGGAGCGACGCTGGATTTCAAGGGCCGCTGCCACGTCCGTTTCAGTCACCAGCCGCCGCGATACCAGTATCTCTCCTGTGCGCATGCGGCTCCGCTGACAGCGAATCGCTTCTTCGAGGCGAGGGCCGCTGATGAGGTTCATCTCCACTAAAACGTCGCCCAGCGTCCGTTGACCTTCAAGCTGCTGATGAATCTTTCTGGCCCTTGTGATCTGTTCCTGAGTCAAAGCGCCCTCGGTGAGAAGCGCCTTCTCCACATGTTCGTCGATTGCGTACTGGAGCATCGCTGCAGAAGTATCCTTTAATTATGAGTGCGGTTGCGATGCGGGGAGCAGACATAAGTAGCGGGGCCTTGAAGCGACAACGATAGGATGATAACCCGGCGAGGGCGAAAAATCATGACTAATTTTATTTAACCTCTCTGCAAGAAAACGCGCGCCCGGCATTCTGGTGTTTGAACAGCCCGATTCTTTTAACTACCATTCCCGCGCGGAGGCTTACCATGCGATTGCGACCCATCGTTACATCTGCGGCATTGCTCCTGATTTCATCGATATGTTTCGGACAGGGCGTCGTCACCCCTCGCCGTCATCAGACCAGCGCGGAGCAAACAGGCGCGACCGCGCTCCCTCCGGCCCTGCCCGTCTCGGCAATAAAAATCAATGCCCACCTCAACGGCCAGCTTGCCATAGTCCGCGTCGAGCACCTCTTCCGCAACGACACGGATGAAACGCTCGAAGGCACTTATTATTTTCCTGTGCCCGAAGGCGCAACCCTGCTGGAATTCGCGGTCTATGACGGCGACACCCGGCGGGTCGGTCGAGTCAAGGAAAAACAGGAAGCCCGCGCCGCATACTCCCAGGCAGCAGCCCAGGGCGAAGACCCCGCCATACTGGAAATGACCCGGCGCGGCTGGTTTCAATCTCGCATCTACCCGATACTGCCCCGCTCGGACAAACGGGTCGATATAATCTATTCGCATATCATCACGGAAAAAGACGGAACGGCTGTCTTCGAATATCCTCTCGGCAAGGGATACCAGAAACTCCGCGTGCCGGTGGGCGAGGTCGAAATCCAGTTCGATGTTCAATCGGCGGCGGCCATCAAAAATGTGTTTTCTCCCACTCATCCAATCGATCTTCAATGGGATGGGGAGCGCCATGCCACAGGCGCAGTGAAAACCGTAGGAGGAGAGGACGCCGAAAACTTCAAGCTCGCTTACTCGCTCTCGGAAGAGGAAGTCTCCGCTTCGCTCATCACCCATCGCCGCGAGGGCGAGGACGGTTATTTCCTGCTGATGCTTTCTCCCCGAATCGATTTCGACGAGCGAAAGGTTTCGAGCAAGGATGTCGTCTTCGTAATCGATGTTTCAGGCTCGATGGCCGGAAACAAACTCAAACAGGCCAAAGAGGCCCTCCGCTTCGGATTGACCCGCACGCTGGGCGAAAACGACCGGTTCAATATCATCGTGTTCTCTTCAGACGTTCAGCCCATGTCGCCCGTTCTGATGCGCGCCACCCGCGCCAACATCGAGCGCGCGGTCGCTCTGGTCAACGAGCTGAGTGAAAACGGAGGAACCAACATCAACGACGCGCTAGTGACGGCCATGCGAATGGTCGAGCGCGGAAACCGCGCGCAGAACGTCGTGTTTGTGACCGACGGCCAGCCCAGCGCCGCTATCACCGATCCGAATCAGATAGCGGCCAATGTTCGCGCGGCCAATACCGCAAACGCCAGACTGTTTACGTTCGGCGTCGGAACGGATATCAATCGCCTTCTGCTCGAAAAACTGGCGTCTGAAAATCGCGGCGCGACCTCTCACATCGCGGATCAATCGAAACTCAAGGAGGATGTCTCGACATTCTTCGCCAACGTGAGCCAGCCGGTTTTATCGAGTCTTCAACTCGACTTAGGTCCAGTTCTCGCCGACAGGATTCATCCGCGAGAGTTGCCCGACCTCTACAAGCGGTCTCAGATAAGAATATTCGGGCGGTACAAAAACGCCGAAGACCTGCGCGATGTTTCCATCTTCCTGCGAGGGGTGATGAACGAGCAGGCGCAGAACTTCGAGTTCTCAGGATTGAACTTTCCTCTGGCGACAGAAGACAAGGATTTTCTGCCCAAGCTGTGGGCAGGCGAGCGGGTGGCCGCCCTTCTGTCCGAGATTCGACTCTACGGCGAAAAAGCGGAACTTAAAGATGAAGTAATCGCGCTCGCCCGCCAGTTCAATCTGGTCACGCCCTACACCTCGATGTACGTCCCGACCACTGCCGAGATTGAAGCGGAAAAGGCGGGGAAAGACGATCAGCCGGTTTCTCTTAGTCAGTCAGGCGAAGGAAGCGGCAGGGGGACCGGCCCCCTTGCGCAAAATGCGATAAAGAGCAAACAGGTTGATAACCTGCCCGTCAACGGCAGAAATTACGTTCGACTGGCGCAACTCTCTCCGGGAGTGACATCACAGGGCGCTGCGCCGCAGGGAGCCGTAGTCGATTCGAACGGCGCGGTCGTTCCCAATGCCACCGTCACCATTCGAGACCAGAACACCGGGGTGACTCGTCAGGTGGCCACCGACGCTTCGGGCAACTACAGCGTCGCCGGACTTCCTCCCGGAACTTACAATGTCGAAGTCGATGCTCCCGGTTTCAATAAGACCATAGTCAATAACATGGTCGTCTCGCCTGGGCAGATAACAGGAGCAGGAGTGGTCGTCAGCCCCGGCTCAGTGTCCGAAGCCGTAACCGTAATGGCAGGCGCTTCCCTGGTTCAGAGGGACACCGCGCAGATAACCGTAAACCACGAATCGAGGATGCTCAGAGACCTGCCCAGCCTCGCGCCGGTCGATTCGCTGGCCCGCCTTTCGGTGGGCGCGACTTCACAGGAGCTCAAGATGCCTTCGGCCTCTTCGCCCGGAACCGACCGCAACGCCGAGTTTCGATTTTGGTTCAATGGTAACGGCTCGCGCTCGACCAGCTTCAGCATCGATGGGCGCGACAACGACGACATCGATGGCCGCCCGGCGATCTCAGTCAACAACTTCGATTCCATCGAATCGCTTTACGTGATGACCACGCGCGGAACGGGAGACGCGACTCTGACGGGCGCTTCTTCCGTCGATCTCCAGACACGCAGCGGCACTAACGAATTTCACGGCACTGCATTCGACTTTCATCTCAATCGACGACTGAGCGCGATGTCGCCGCTCGAACGCCGCAGCGGACTCGACCGGCCTCCTCTATTGAGGAACAACCGCTATGGCGGAACATTCGGCGGCCCTCTGCGCCGCGACCGCATGTTTTTCTTCGGCGCATTCGAAGGCGAAGCCGAATCATCGGTCAGATTCATCGATTCGACCTCATCGCTGCTCACGCCCACCGGTCGCGGGCTTGAAAGCCTTGCCGCCGCCTTTCCCACTTCTCCGACCATCCGTGACCTCATTCGACGAGGGCCGCTGGCCCGTCAGATCGGCTCGCCTCAGACGAGCAGAACTTTTCTCATCCCTGTCTTCGGAGTCCCGGTCGAGTTCGGCCAGACCACCCGCCTGATCGAATCGACTGCCGAAGGCTACGAAGCAACGGGCAGGTTCGATTTCGTCGCCTCGCTTCAGGACACCATCAGAGCAGGCTACTGGTTTTCGACCCGCAGCGCGACGAACGACATCGGACGGCTGGCTTCAGGCTATGCGGGCGCGAGCGGCGCGCGCGCCCAGTTTGCAAGCCTCCAGTGGACTCGAACCATATCGCCGCAAACCGTCAATGAAGCGAGTTTCGCTTTCCATCGCTCGCGCCTCTCTCTGGATGCGAACTCGAACGATCAGTCGCCCGGCGTGAGCGCAGGTCTTCGCGGGCTTGACTATGGGCCGAGCGCGTTTCTTCCGTCTTCGCATGCCTCCACGCTCTATGAAGCGGCGGACACGCTCACGCTCATCGTCGGTAGTCACAACCTCACGCTCGGAGGACAGTGGAGATCGCGCGCAGCGGAATTCGATTACCTTCCGGGAAGACAGGGGCAATACAGCTTTGCCACCTTCGAGGACTTCACGCTCGGTCGGCCTTCGACCATCGCGGCGGCCATCGGCGATCCGCGCTCGCAGTTTTCCCAGTCGCATCACCATTACTTCTTCGATGATGTGTGGAGAGTGAAGAACAACCTCTCGCTTTCGATGGGGCTGAGTTATGAGAACGCTTCTCAGCCGATAAACGCGCTTGCCCGCCGTCTGCGCGAGCGCGAATCCGATCCGTCGAGCGCGCTGTTTGATTCTTCGCTTCCGCTCACCTCTCCGGTCATCGCCGGGTTGAACCGAGACAAGAACAACTTCGCGCCGCGACTGGGATTCGCTTACACGCCGAGGTTCTTCGTCTTTGGCCGGGACCTTTTCGGATTCGACAAAACGGTCATTCGCGGCGGCGCGCAATTATCTTACGATCAGACCGCGTTTCGCCCGCTGGCCGAAGTGGCCGCGAGCGCGCCCGCGCGTGTGCTGGCCGTCATCACTCCTGACCTGATCTCGACGCTGCCAGAGTTTCCGACTGCTCTCGGAGCCTCGGATTTGCGCTCACTGCTTGGAAGCGATCCTCTCAAATACGCCCGCACTGATTTCGCAGCCGATTTCAGAACTCCTTACAGCGCGGTGTGGAACCTCACCATCAGCCGCGAAATAAAAGGGAGGTCGGCAATCGAA
Source organism: uncultured Clostridia bacterium (assembly GCA_964588615.1). Classification (GTDB taxonomy): domain Bacteria; phylum Acidobacteriota; class Blastocatellia; order UBA7656; family UBA7656; genus UBA7656. Next base: position 4,708 of record CAZPQE010000177.1, read on the forward strand.
GCGAGCTACACAGGTTCTCGCGGATCGAAGCTGATAAGAGCCACAGACGGCAACCCTTCGCCAGGCGGCTCGGAAGGCCCGCTGCGCATCTACGAAACTTCGGGCCGCTCCATTTATCATGCGCTTCAGACGAGGGCTGACATCCGCGCTACGAGCCTGCTGGAAGGCGGTTTGTCTTACACTTTATCGAAGCTGATAGATGATGTGCCGGACAACAGTTCTCATATCATCGGATCGGTGGGCGACCGGGCGACGCTTGCCTCCGGGTCTCTTCTGACATTCGCTCAGAATCCCTTCGACAATGCGAGAGGCGAGCGCGGTCTTTCGAGTCTGGATCGCAGGCATTCACTGGCGGGGCATTTCGTTTTGACCTTTCCGTGGAGACGCGATCAGGGCGGAGTGCTGGGGCGGGTGTTGGGCGGATGGAAAGCGAGCGGGATCATACAGGCAGCGAGCGGCTCGCCGTTTACTCCCGTTCAACAGATCGGATATCGGGCGGCTTCTTTCGCCGCGATATTTTCTGATCGTCAGGGCGCGGTGAGACCGTTTGCAGGCAACGCTGCGGCTCCGTTCGATGCTGTGGCGTTCTCGAATGCGGCCAATCGCGCGCTTCACTTGTTCCTCAACTCTGACGGCACACCTTTCATCAGCCCTACGGGGTTCATCATCGGAGACCGCAGAGGCTTTCGCGCAGGCTCGACGGATCAGGCGAGGTTCATCTACAACGATTATGTTGTTGAGCAGATGGCGCGCGCGCTGGGGCTGTCAGCCGATGCCTTCGGCAACACCTTTGCAGCGGGCCGGGCGTTCGGCGATATCGGAAGGAACACTTTGACAGGGCCGCGATTCGCGTCTTTCGATTTCGCGCTGCTCAAGACTACCAAGCTGACTGAAAAAGTGCAGCTTCAATTCAGGGCTGAATATTACAACCTGTTCAACCACCCGAATCGACCGAGGCCGAATTCGATAGTAGAGAACGCGGGCGGCTTCGGCTTCCTCGACCTCGGAGAGGCGGACGCGCTGCCGCGCCGGGCGCGATTCGCGCTCAAGCTGATTTTCTGATTTCGATTTTCCTTTGGCTCTACGAAAACTCGAAGCGTCGGGTCTCGCGCCCGGCGCTTTTTTGTTATAATCCTCCGCGCCGCCACGTAGAACAGGCTGCCAGCCTGTTCATGGTTTGAAGGCATGTAGAATTTGAACTCAGCAGGCTAGCAGCCTGCTGTACATTTTCAGAGGATTGCCATGAAAGAAATCAGCCCGCAGGAAGCCTATGATCTCATGCAAGGCGACCCGGAATACGTTTATCTCGATGTTCGCTCAGCGCAGGAATTCGACGCAGGCCATGCCCGAGGCGCGATCAACATCCCCATAATGCACTTCGATCCGATGAAAGGCATGTACCCGAACGAGGATTTCCCTGCGGTCGTCCAGGCCAATCTTCCAAAGGATGCAAAGCTCATCGTGGGCTGCAAATCAGGCGTGCGCTCGGCCCGCGCCTGCGAAATGCTGGCTCAAATGGGCTACGCGGACGCGACCAATCTTCGCGGCGGATTCGGCGGCGCTGTCGATAATTTCGGTCGCGTGGTCGAACCGGGATGGAGCATGCTCAATCTGCCTGTCTCGATGGACTTCGACGACGACGCAAGCTACGAAGCTCTAAAATCGAAAGCAGGCAGGTAACTTCAACCTGATCCAAATGAGGAGACTCTAAGCCATGAAAGAAAACGATTCGGTTTGCACCCGTCGCCGTTTCCTCGGCGGCATCGCTGCCGGGACTGCGGGAACTGCGGCTTTTTTCATCCCCGGCGTTTTTGCCAATCAGTTGATACAGACGCCGCCGCAGACCGAGGGGCCGTTCTACCCGAACCGGATGCCTCTCGACACCGATAACGATCTGCTCATCATCAACGACGCCATCACTCCTGCCGTTGGAGCAGTAACATATTTGAGCGGGCGCATACTCGATCTTCGCGGACAGCCCATAAGAAACGCGGTCGTGGAAATATGGCAGGTCGATAACAACGGCGCTTATCTCCATACGGGAAGCGGCAACCGCGACAAGCGGGACGCCAATTTTCAGGGGTTCGGTCGCTTTCTCACGGGATCGACCGGCGAGTATCTCTTCCGCACCATCAAGCCCGTCCCCTATCCCGGTCGCACTCCGCACATTCATTACGCCGTGAAAATGAAAGGCCGCGAGAAGTTCACCACGCAGTGCTACATCAAAGGCGAGCCGGGAAACGAGCGCGACATGATACTGAAGAGCATTCGTGACGCGAAGGCGCGCGAATCGGTCATCGTAGATTTCGCTCAGATCAAGGGCGCGCACGGTGGAGAACTGGCGGCGCGGTTCGATATCGTGCTCGGGTTTACGCCGGAAGGCTGACTGGCAGAGGCCGCCTCAGCGCGGCCACCAATAATTCTTCATCAATTCCTCTGACCAGATCGGTTGTTTTATTTCCCCCTGTGGCAGGAATCCCTTCACCATCCCGCCCCAGTAGCCATCTTCGATCATCTGCCGCTGGCTTCTGACTATTCCGATCGGTTGCAGGACTATCATGGTCTGAGACTACGAGGCGACCTCCGGCCACTGAGGCGACGGCCTGCCAAGCCATATCCAGGCGATGTAGTCTACCAAGGGCGTTTCCACTTCCAACTGGCGCAGACGGGCATTGATCTGTCCTCGGTGGTACTGGCTGTGCATCGCCACCTGAAGCACAGTCTCGCCTACGGTGGTCATCTCCGGCGCTCGTCCGAGCCGCTGTTCGACCATCGAGGCCCACGCTACCGGCATCGGCGACGATATCACTTCATCGTTCATCGTTTCGAGGTGAGACATCGCTTCGCCATAGTAGCTGCGTCCCCAGGCCATCAGCGAAGGCGCATCATCGAAGGTCGGATAGGGCGTCTCGCGCGCCTCGCCGCGCCAGAGACGGAGGAAAGCGCGTTGAACGAGATGCAGATGATAGAAGTACTGCCGGAGCTTTTCATCCGTCTGCCCGCTCTCGGACGCAAGCGCGGATGTCCACACAGAGGCATCAGCCCATTCCATGTGTCGGAAGAGATCGATTAGAGAATGCAGATTCATAGCGATATTCCTCCAAACCGGTTTTGATCGATTACGGACGATTCCCGAACACCACGCGACCGCCGACGATGGTGTAGACGATCTGCGTCTTTTGAATGTCGTCGGGCTTGATTCGAAAGATGTCCTGCGACAGCACAACCACGTCGGCCAGCTTTCCGACTTCCAGCGCGCCTTTTTCTTTTTCGGCAAACTCGGCATAGGCGCACGACGCGGTGTAGGCTCTCACAGCCTCTTCTACGGTTATCTTCTGTTCGGGAACCCAGCCTCCGGGGTTCCTTCCATCGATTGTCTGCCGCGTGACCGCGCCGTGAATTCCCAGCAGAGGAGAGAGCGGAGCGACGAACCAGTCCGATCCGAACACGAGCGTCGCGCCTGCATCGAGCAATGATCGAAACGGATATGTGGTCTTGATGCGCACAGGGCCGATGCGCTTTTCAGCCCACCGGCCATCGTCTATCGCGTGATAGGGCTGCATCGAAGGTATCACGCCGAGGCGGGCGAACCGCTCAATGTCGGCAGCCGTGAGATGCTGCGCGTGCTCTATGCGAAACCTGCGGTCGCGCGGCCCGTTCTCTCTTGCCGCTTCTTCGAAGTAGTTGAGCAAAATATTATTGGCCCTGTCGCCGATGGCGTGAATCGAGCATTGAAGTCCGGCGCGGTCTGCTTCTTTGATCGCCTGTTTCAACTTGCCTTCAGGAATGTTGTCATCGACCATCAGCCCCGCAGTTTCAGGCGCGTCAGCAAACGGCTCGAAGAAGAGAGCCGTCGTCGATCCGAGCGAGCCGTCCATGAACGCTTTCAATCCGCCCAGCTTCAACCAGTGATCGCCCGAGCCCTGCCGTCGCACTACGTCGGCCTGACGCTGCCACTGGCTCATCGGCGTGCGAGCATAAACGCGGACAGTCAAACGATCGGCATCGCGCCATCGACGGTAGACTTCATAATCGCGCCACGACGTGATGTCGTGAATCGATGTCACGCCGACGCGCGCGGCTTCTTTCAATGAAGCCTGCAACGCTTCATCGTACTCAGACTCCGAAGGGTCAGGGATGACTCTGTAGACCAGTCCCATGGCGTTGTCTTTGAGCACGCCCGTAGGCTGGCCCGAAGAGTCGCGCACTATCGCGCCGCCCGGCGGGTCTTTGGTCTCTTTTGTGATTTTCGCCATCCTGAGTGCAATGCTGTTGGCCAACCCCATGTGGCCGTCGAGCCGCGTGACGAAGACGGGATTGTTTGGCGTGTGGCGGTCGATCAATTCTTTCGTGGGCAGCGGCCCTCCCGGCCATAGCTCGTGATCCCAGTCGCCGCCCGTAATCCATCGCCCCGGAGGGAGCTTTGCCGCATGCTCTTTGATTCTGCGCGCGAATTCCTCCTGAGTCGCGGCGTCGCGCAACTCGACTGAGAGCAGATGGAATCCGCTATCGATGAAGTGCGTGTGGTCATCTATGAAACCGGGGAGCGCGAGGCGGCCTTCAAGATCGATTACGCGGGTGCGGGAATCGATGAGCTTTCGGATTTCACCGGTCGAGCCGACGGCGATGACTCGCTCGCCGCGTGAAGCTATGGCCTCGGCCCACGGCCCGGCTTTATTGCCCGTCCACACTCTGCCGTTGATCAATGCAAGGTCAGCGGCAGGCGCGGTCTTCGAAAATTCTTCTGCAAGTTTTTCAGACACGAAGTGGATAATATCGGCTCGCGTGGTGTTGTCAACGGTGAAGACGACGGCGACATACTCCGCGCCGTTCGGCAGGCGAATGTAAGCCGCATCGTGACGAGCGGTCGAAGTCCATCCGGCTTTCGAATAGTACTCCGAGCCTGCGGGAAGGGATTTGCCGAGAAAAGCTGCGGCCTGTGAATCCGCGTCCGAGGTTTTCTCCTGCGGGTCTCTATGCATCAGGTTCATCATCGCGCGGCTTCTCGCAGGAGACACGGCGCGGCCTGTGGCTATTTCGTAAACGAGCCGGGCTGTGGCATCAGTGGTGAGCTTGTTGCGGTTCTCGAAATTCGCGCCGAGTCCCTGACGCTCGCGCCCGTAGGGGCCTTCGCACCACGTCTTCTGATTGACGTTTATCTTTTCATAACCGAGAGAGGCGAAGTAGCGATTGACCGCATTGCGTTTGTTGATCCATTCGGCAAGGGCAGGTTGATCGAGTTCCGGCCCTGCGGAGGTGTCTGTGAGGGTGTCGAGTATGAAATGAGTGGCGTCGTTTGATGAATCGACGATCATATCTCTCAGGGCGCGTTCTATCTCATCGGTCGAGCGGAGCGCGCCCGACTGCATCTGATGATGAGCGGCGGCGAGGTAGAAAAGCTTGACGACGCTTGCCGGATAAATCATTTCCTGCCCGCGATGGCTGGCTGCGACGGGTCGTTCGCGGTCATTCATAAGGATGACAGTCATCGCGATTTTTTCTGCCGTGAGTCCGGGGCCGAATTTTTCTGCGGTCGCGGCTGTGATATCGCGGACGAGCTTTTCGAGCCTGTCTGATCTGGCAAACATCGGCTTCGATGTCTGGCCATTTACCGAAAGGGCGGCAAGCAGGATGGCGCAAGAGAGAAATGATTTGAAGAAATGCATTGTCAGCCTCCTGAGATGGATCGAAAACGGTTTGCCTGATACAGATGCGCTAGACCTCGATCTGATGAGCGCCGACGATGACGAATAGCACATCAGCATAAGTTTCATACTCCTTGCTCTGCCAGGCGAATCTTAGCCGAAGGCCATTCATTGATTCCGGCCTCATTGCATTCAGATGATTGTTGATAGCATCAACCAGCAGTTTCTTATTGCGTTTGATTTTCCAGCTTTCTTCGAGGTTTTCAATATCGACCAGAATGAGGAAGAAGCGATTTGACGCGTCGAAACGACGCGTCCCCTGGTTTTCGTACAGCCAGATTTTCAGAGCCGCTGGGTTCTCAATAGTTCTGAACTTTTGCAAAATGGGTCTAGTGAGAAAAAAAGCCTGTAAATACAAGGCTTTTTCGCTCTCACATCAACCCTAAATGCGCACATATTTTTTCATGGCTCCATCCTTCACATCTCGCTTTCTCTATCGCCCAACTGATCGTCTTCGCAATCGTCTCTCGCATCACTCCCCGACACGCTTCGCCGATTGTCGTCAGCACACTCCTCGCCCATTCACTCACACGGCCCTGTCTCATCTCTGCCATCAAAAGGGTGTACGCCAAGATGACGAGATACATGTGCCTGGTCTGGTCCTCGCCGCTTCTCAACTGACATTCTCCCATGCCGAGATTTTGCTTGCCATCTCGATGAAAGGTCTCCGTGCTGGTCCACCGCCTGCGATAGACTCTCATCACCCTCGTCACTTCCCATCCTATTCGGTTACTGACCAGTATCTTTACTGCTTCCTTCCCATACTTTCTATCCCACAGGATCACTATCCTTACCTTGTGATCTACTTCCGGGATGCGAATCGTCTTGGTGAAATACCATTGTTGTGTATCTCCTACCTGCACCGCCTTTCTGATTTCAGGCCCGATCCCGGCAGCCAACTCCTCGGCTTTCATCTCTCTGCCTTCAAAGACAATCTTTCGATTGAACTTCAAATCTCCTACATAAGCTCGGTTGTGTTGATTGATGTGGTTGAGCACCGGAGCATTGGTGAAGTAACTGTCCATCGTAAAATCGCCCGGTATCTGGTGCTCGACTACCCAATCTATGAGTTCACCGGCCAAGTCAGTGTGACTCTTGAATTGAGCCAGGCGGCGGTCGCGCTCAGGCGCTTTGGCCACTCCTCCGGGCTGAGATTGGCAGTACTGCTCGAAGGCCAGGCAGTCTTCTTTCTTGCGGAAACGACGAAACTCAAGTGGGTAGTGCTTGCCCGATGTGCAGACATAATTGATGATCAGGTAGTCGTGAGCTATCAGGTGTCGCTGGTCGGCGTGATCCCAGAAGTAGC
>CAZPQE010000178.1:0-11718 GCA_964588615.1 uncultured Clostridia bacterium
GGCGAAGTGATGACCGTATTTCCAACCTTACAGACAGGAGTCAACGCGACCCCGCAACTATCCGCCGCCGTCACGGTGAAGGGTATCAAGGCGGAACATTGCCCCGCCTGAGCGTTCGTCGTGATGTTGTTACCTGTCACCGTCGGGAAAGCCGGGTTGACGCGCACGAGGAGGGTTGCCTGCACGCTCTGATTGTTGCGGTCGGTGACTTGTACGGTAAAACTTGCGTCGGTAGCAAAGCATTCTGCTCTGACATCGGCTTTGATGCTTCCGTCGGCAAAGATCGTGCCGGCGATGTGTACGCCGTTGCTGTCAGCCATCGCGACTCCATTGAATAACAGCGTGAGATTGGCTGCCAGAGTCTCGGCATCCTGCGCCATTCCGATCATCGCCGGAGAGAGTGTGGTGTTCTGTGTGACAACGACCGTTTGCGTGGTCAGCGTCGGATAGGCATTGGCTTGCAGTTCGAACGCGCCTATGTCGGTAACCGGCGTCAGGTCTTCATCCCCGTCATTGAGGCGAAAGAAGCCCGCGCCGCGCTGATCGGTGTCGGGGACAAGATCGGGGATGATCGAGTTATCGCCCGCGTCAATCGCCGGACTGCCGGGCAGCAAGGCGACGGTTTTCGTCGGGCCGCCGTTATTGGCAAGCAACGGTTTGTTATTGGCATCGAGTACGAACATCGGGTCAACGTTGAGCTTATCTGTTGCGCTCCAAAAGGGGGTGCTGCCGGTGGTGTCGCCAATCAGGTTGTGGCCTTGTGAGGCGGACGTGACCGCCGCGTCGGGAATGGCGTTGAATGGGCTATTGTCGATATTTTTGGCAACAATCGTGTTGATGAGAATGATATTGCCGATGACCCCGCCGCCGCGTGAGTTCCCACCGCCGCCGGTAATCAGATTATTCGTGACAGTACAGTTGCGTAGGGTTACGCTGAAATTCGGCGACCCGAAGTTGACGCTGGAAATGCCGCCGCCGACGCCATCGGTGATCGTGTTATTGGCGATGGTCGAATTGGTGATGGTCATAGTGCCTACGTTCTCGATGCCGCCGCCGTGTCCGCCATGTGAATCAATCGAGATGTCCAGAGCTTCATTGCCGGAGACCGTGCAGTTGTTGAGGGTCATCGAGCTGCGGTTGACGATGCCGCCGCCGCTCGCATTCGAGGTATTGTCGGCAATGGTACAGTTGGTGAGCGTCACGTTGCCTAGGTCGTTAGAAATCGCCCCGCCGCCAATCGCTTCGCCGCGGCGCACGCTACTGAAAGAGATGTTTCGTCTGAAGATGGTGTTGGTAGCGCTCCACTCCCCGCCGAAAGAGTAGATGGCTCCGCCCGTGCCGCTTGCGCCGTTCTCTTCAATCACGCAGTTGGTGAGGGTCAAGATGCCGCGGTTGAAGATCGCGCCGCCCGGCCCGCCGACCGTGCCAATCCCGGGTTCAAAAATGGTAGTCGTGCCGTTGCCTTTCACGACGCAATCTTTGAGTTCGAGATTGCCTTCATTGAAAATCCCGCCGCCCTGGAATTCTGCGCCCTTGGTAATCGTCAGTCCGCTGATCGTCGTTTTCGGGCTGTTGCTTGCGCTGAAGATGTTGAAGACCCGATGGGTTATGCCGAAAGGGTCGCGGGATACGGTCAGATTACCAGCACCCGGCCCGATGATGGTCACGCCGGCGGGGATGCTCAGAGAAAAGTTGATGGTAATGGTTCCTGTAACCGTGAAGCGGATGGTATCGCCGTTTTGGGCAAGATTTAATGCCTGGCGCAACGACCCATTGCCAGAGTCATTGGTGTTGGTAACAGTAAGCGTCGCGGCGCGCGCTGATTTCGTGCCGATCCATATTCCCAATGGCATCACTAACCACATCATCACAAAAAGCGATACCCAAAATCGTATATTCGTTGCCTTCATATCAATTCTCCTTTTTTCAGATTGCGCTGTCGCGCTCGCCAATTACGGCATGGTCTTCGCACTCACCGTAAGAATTCGTTGCAAAGAGAGCAGGTCTTCCTTGAGAACATATTCACAAGCGCCTGCTACCCTCGCGGTCTCGCGCAATCGCTTGTCGTCATAGTTGGTAACAATCACGATGCGGGCGTGAGGGTCGTTGGCTTTGATTTGACGGGTGGCGACAAGGCCGTTGACCTCGCCCATCTCTATGTCCATCAAAACCCAGTCGGGGCGCAGTTGCAGATAGAGCGAGCAAGCCGTCGCGCCGTCGCTGCACTCGCTGATCTCGTCGGCGACTTCGGCTACCGTGCGGCGGATCAGGCGACGCATCGCTTGATTGTCTTCGACGATTAGGATTTTCATCTCTCGGTTCTCTTTCGTCTCAGGGTTGCTACAGGCGGGATTATCGAACAATCGCGGGGCTGCGGGTATTCACACTCCTACGCATTTTGCCGTGCGTAGAGGCACGCATTTTTACTGCGTAGAACTACGCATGAAGAAGTACGGGAGTATGGGGGTGTGGGAGTGTGGGAGAAAGAATCTTCTCTCCCATACTCCCCTACTCCCACACTCCCTTACTCTCCTGTTTTCCCGAATCAGAGGAGTTGTTGTTTGTTTTCCAGAGCGAAACGGATCAATGCGTTGCTGCCGTGGAGGTCGAGTTTATCGCAGATGTTGAGGCGGTGGCGTTCGACGGTGCGAATGCTGATGAACATTTCGGCGGCAATCTCGCGGCTGGTCTTATGCTCGGCTATAAGTCGCAGTATGCGACGCTCGGTCGGCGTCAGGTCATCGATAGACGGCTTCTTTTCGACGAACTCTTTGAGGCGGCGGCTGCGGTTGACAAGATAGGTCGACATAGGCTGGCTGATGTAATTTTGTCCGGCGGCTACCGCCTTGACGCTCGCCACGATGTCGCCGATGGCGCTGTCCTTGAGGACGTAGCCTTTGACGCCCATATCTATAGCTTTGTTGAACAACCCTTCGTCTTTATACATGGTCAGAAAGATGACTTCAGTGTGAAGATGGAGTTTCTGCATCTGACGGACGACTTCGAAGCCTCCGGCCTCGGGCATATCGACATCGAGAACGGCCACGTCAGGTTCTTCTTCCCGAATCCGCGCAAGAGCAGTGATGCCGTCTTCGGCTTCCGCCACTACTTTCAATGAAGCATCCGCTTCGATGATCATCCGCAGCCCGCGCCGAAAGACCGGGTGGTCGTCGGCGATGACGATGCGTATCTCAGCGTTCATCGCGCCTCCTGTTTGAAGTAGGGGAGTGAGGGAGTAGAGGAGTAGGGGAGTAAAAAGACGGTTTTCATCAGTTTTTTCCTTTCTGACCCGATGGCAATACCCAGGTGTCTGCGCTATTTATCATTGCAACCAACAGAGAGATTACTTCATTATAAGTTTTGAACAAGTCTCTGCCGGCTTCGGGATACAAATACTCACAGCGCACTGCGAATTCTAACCAGGTTTGAGTTTCAGCAGTTTCGGCTTCCGAGTCATTGAGCTTGCTGACAAAAGCTGCTTCATAGCGGCGTTTTCGCCAAGCTTCAGCAAGGTTCGCGCAAACCGAGCGGGACGACCGGCGAATCTGCTCAGTCAATGAATAGATTTCTTCCTTGGGAAACTTCTTGCTCAATTCAAACCTGCATCGCTGCTTCAAATGCCTTTTTGTAAACGTCCAAATCCTGATGCTTGACGACCATCCTGCTCATAACAGTTCTCCCTTACAATGAATGTTCCTGGTAATCGAATAATTTCCTCGACTCCTCACTCCCCCACTCCCTCACTCCCCCGCTCCCTCACTCCCTTTCTCGGCTGCTATCGTGATGGAAATCCGCGTGCCTGCGCCGGGCGAGGATTGAATCGTCTGTTTGCCGCCGAGTATGCGCACGCGCTCGCTCAGGCTGCTCAACCCCAGTCCGCTCCGCTGCCCGTCGGCCTTTGCCGCTTCGGGCGCAAAGCCGCAGCCGTTGTCTTCTATGGTCAGGTTGATGCTGCGTCCGTCGCGTTCGATTGCGACGCGCGCTTTGGTAGCATGCGAGTGCTTGACTATGTTGTTGACCGACTCCTGCACTATGCGATAGAGAGTGATTTCTGCGTCATAGGAGAGCAGTCCGTCGATGTCACTTATCTCAAGGTCGAATTCGATATGGGAAGCGGCGGCGATCTTTTCGATCATGAAACGAATGGTGCTTGCCAGTCCGATTTTATCGAGTTGATAAGGGCGCAGGTCATAGATGATCTCGCGGACTTCTTCTATGGCCTGCGATGCAGTGGCCGAGATTTCCGTCAGCCCTTCGCGCGAACGGTCTTCCCTCACGCTGCTCAGTTCGATCATCGCCCAGTTTTTGATGATGAGCAGTTGTTGTCCGAGGCTGTCGTGCAATCCGGCGGCGATGCGCTTGCGCTCCTGCTCCTGCGAAGAGAGCAACTGGCGCGAGAAGAGAGCCTGCGCTTCTCTCTCTCTCTGAAGTTTTTTAATGCGGGCGCGAAACATCAGCGCGATCAGCGTTGCGAGCGATAAGGACACGAGCAGCACAAACCAGAGTCTCTGCCAGAAGGGTGGAATGACAATGACTTTGATCGTCGCGCCTTCGTGGTTCCACACCCCGTCGGAGTTGGCCGCTATGACGCGGAAGGTGTAGCTGCCCGCCGGAAGATGTGTGTAATAGGCGACTCGTCGGTTGCCTGCTTCGACCCAGTCCTCGTCGAGTCCTTCGAGTTGATATTTGAAGCGAACGTGTTCGGGCTTGATGAAACTCAGTCCGACGTAGTGGATTTCCAGATCATCCTGTCCCGGACGGATTTCTATTGACTGTCGCGGATCGAGGTCTTCGCGGTCGAGGATGACACGCTCGATCAAGACAGGCGGCGGCATGTCGTTGAAGGTCACGGCTTCGGGGTCTACGACCGCGATGCCGTCGAAGGTTGGAAACCACAGCCGCCCGTCGCGAGATTTGATCGCTGATGGATGCCTCCCGCCGTTGCATTCCGTATTGAGCATTCCATCCACCTTGCCATAAGAGACCGTAGCGATCTTCGTGATCCTGCCCTCGGCAAAATCATTCAACTCCTGTTTGCGAACTCGGTGTATGCCCTGATTGCTGCTCATCCAGAAGTTGCCCTTCCGGTCTTCGAGTATTGCGAAAACTCCGTTGCTGAACATGCCTTCCTTCGTTGTGTATGAGGTGAACTAGCCGTCTTTGAAGCGATTGAGTCCTCCATCGTAAGTTCCTATCCACAGCACGCCGTCCGCATCTTCGTAGATCGCGCGAATGCGATTGCTCGATAATCCATCCTTCTCGGTGAGAAAGACCAGACGACCATCGACGTACTGGGCAAGTCCGCCGTAGCTGCCTATCCAGATTCTCCCCTGTCGGTCTTCATAAACCGGCTGCACGAAGTCGCGCAGGCCGTCCTCTGCCGTGAAGTTTCTGACCTCGCCGTTGTGGTATCGGGTCAACCATTCCGCGAAGCCGAACCAGAACGCGCCCTGACTGTCTTGAAAGATCGCTAACGGCCAGCCTCTTGTCGTCATACTCTGGTCATAGATGAATTTGTCATCCTCGAAGCGGTAGAGACCATACCCGTGACCGATCCAGAGCGCGCCTTCGCGATCTTCGTAAAACGACTGGACTATGGCTTGAGACTGACGATCCCTGGCGTATTGCGGAGCGAGGTTGAGAGGGTAGTAGGTGAACTTGCCGTCCTTGAACCGGTTCACCCCCTGATAGCCGACCCAGATGCTGCCCTCGCGGTCTTCGATGATGGGGTAGAAGATTTTGCCTTTCAGGCCATCCTTTTCGGAAATCGTCGTGACCACCTGTTTGGTCATCCGCATGATGCCGCTGTCTTCCGTGCCTATCCAGAGCGTACCCTCGCGGTCTTCAAAGATCGGCCCTATCGAGTTGCTGGAAAGACCCTCTGCGGTGGTGTAGCTCGTGAACTTCCCGTCTTTAAACCGGACGAGTCCGCCATCGAAAGCGCCAAACCATATCGTTCCTTCGCGGTCTTCGCAAATCGAAGCGATGCGGGCAACCGACAAGCCGTCGCGGACGCTGTAGCGCGTCATCACTTCATCTTTGAGCATCCACAGTTCGTGGTTTGGGTTCGCAAAAACTGCGATCCACAGCCGCCCCAGCCGGTCTTCGTGGAGTTGGTCGATCCTCACATCCCCTCTGGGGCCGACGGGTATCGTATAAGAGGTTTCCCTGCCGTCTCTGAGACAATGTAACTTCATGCCGCTGCGATACCAGACTTTGCCTGCCAGTCCATCGATCCCCGTGTCGGGAGCGAATCTGAAATCATTGGAGGAAACGAATTCGAATCGCTCGCCTCGCATTCGCGCCAAACCGGCCGGCGTGCTGACTAAAAACTCGCCGTCTTCGGCGCGTCGCATGACTCCGACATAAGTGTGCGGCAAGCCGTCCTCGGTCGTGTAGGTCTTGAATCTGCCCGCCGAGTAGCGCGTCAGCCCGCCATCTTCCGTCCCAATCCAGAGCGTGCCGTCCGTGTCTTCGTACAAGGACGTGAAGCGGTTGCTGTTGATGCCTTTCGTGTTGGCTTTATTGAAAACCTGGAACCGCGCGCCGTTGTAGCGCACCAGCCCGTCGAAGGTCGTAAACCACAAATAGCCGTCGCGGGTTTGCAGGATTGCGCGGACCGTATTCTGCGGCAGCCCGTCATTGGTGTTCAGCACATCGAAGCGATACTGAGCGACGACTGTTGATGGCGCGACGCACAGTAACAAAGCGCATATCAGGATGGCGCGAGACGTAATCTTGATGCTGAAGAGTCGCCCCTTTTCGCTAAGGGCCGGATCAATAATATCCATCTACCGCTTTCGTGAACGCCCTGAGAATCGAACGAGCCACTGCGCCGGGGGCATGAGAAAGATACATGAAGACAAAATCGAGATCAAAACTTTTCCTGAAATAGCGAGCTTGAGACATGCCTCCGATTTGCGCATTTGGCATCGCTTGACAACGCTCGCGGGCCGCACATAAGATGACTGCGTTGTTCGATCAACCCTTCCAGTAAGGTAAAACCGATGACTTACGCGCTTGCACTCTTTCAGTCGTCCTCTCAATCATCAGCCCGAGGGCCTATCTTCGGCTATATCCCGATAGTCATCTTCTTTCTGGTGGCCGTGCTCGTCCCCGTAGCCCTGCTCGGAGTGTCGCGCCTTCTTCAACGCCGCGTCTTCGAGCGCCAGAAACTTCTTCCTTATGAGTGCGGCATCGATCCGGTGGGCGACGCGCGCGAGCGTTTCTCTGTGCGGTTCTACATCGTCGCAATGTTGTTTCTGGTCTTCGACGTTGAAGTGGTTTTCCTGTTTCCCTGGGCGATCATCTACGACAAACTCGCTTTGTTCGGCCTCATCGAGATGCTCGTCTTCATAGGCATTCTGATCGTGGGCTATTATTACGCCTGGCGCAAAGGCGCGCTCGAATGGGCGTGAGGCAAGAGACTATGGCAAGAGAAGAGATAATAGAATCTTCGAGCGGAGTGATCACATCGAGCGTGGATTTCGTTTTCAACTGGGCGCGCAAATCTGCGCTCTGGCCTATGACCTTTGGGCTGGCCTGCTGCGCTATAGAAATGATGGCCACCGGCGCGTCGCGCTTCGATCTCGATCGCTTCGGCGCGGGAGTCTTTCGCCCAAGCCCGCGTCAGTCCGATCTGATGATAGTCGCAGGCACGCCCACATTGAAGATGGCTCCGGTCATCAAGCGCGTGTGGGATCAGATGCCTGAGCCGAAATGGTGCATTGCGATGGGCGCGTGCGCTTCTACGGGCGGGCCGTTTCCGACTTACTCGACTCTGCAAGGCGTTGACCGCATAGTTCCCGTCGATGTTTATATTCCCGGATGCCCTCCCCGCCCCGAAGCTCTGCTCTACGGACTGATGCGGCTTCAGGACAAGATCATGCAGGAGCATCCCACGCGATTCATATTCGGTCGCGGCAGCGTCAGCCAGCAGCAGGCCGAGTCACAGGAGCAGGGGTGAAGAGGTGTAGGGAAAATGTAGAATGCGAAATAGATTTGAGCCGGATTATCTCTATTATTCCGCATTCCGCACTCCGCATCCTTCTTCTGACCACCGACCACTGACCACTGACCACTGACCACTGAATTTCCAAGCGCAGGGATTTTTTCTCCCTGCGCCTTTTTTTTGAAAGATGATTCCACCCGCGACAGAGCTTGAGCGAAAGATCATCGCCCGCTTGCGCAGAGACGGGCCGATGACTTTTCGCCAGTTTATGCAGTCGGCGCTTTATGACGAGACGTTTGGCTACTACAACACTGAGCGGGCGAAGATCGGCCCGCAGGGAGACTACTACACGTCGAGCAATGTTCATCGGGCATTGGGCAGAGTGCTTGCCCGCGCGATGGTCGATTTGTGGGGGGAATCGTCGCTGACCGTTGTCGAGATGGGCGCGGGCACTGGCCGACTCGCGCTCGATGTTCTCGATGCGATGCGCGAATATCATCCTTCGGTCTTCGAGCGATTGACTTACGTGATAGTAGAACGAAGTCCGGCGATGCGTCGCGCGCAGGAAGAGAGTCTCAAGGATTTCAGCGGGCGGGTTCGATGGGACAGCCTCGAGGAAGTAGCGCGCAGACCGGCGGCGGGGATATTTTTTTCAAATGAGCTTGTAGACGCGATGCCTGTCCATCGCGTTCGTCTAGCGGCAGATGATTGTCTCGAAGAACAATACGTCATCGCTGATGGCTCGCGGCTCGCGCTCCGTTGGGACGCTCCGTCAACGAGCAGACTTGATGAGTACCTTGATCGCTGCGGCGCGAATCTGAAAGAAGGATGGACGGCGGAGATCAACCTCGACGCGCTCGTCTGGCTTGGGCAGGTATCGCGGGCTATGGAGCGAGGCTGTTTGATAACGATTGACTATGGCGATCTGTCGGCGCAACTCTACGGGCCTGATCGTCGCGCGGGCACGCTCAGATCATTCTATCGCCACCGACTCGTCGACTCGCCTCTGGAAAGAATCGGCGAGCAGGACGTCACTGCAAGCGTCAACTTCACCGCGCTGATCGAATACGGGCGCGATGCGGGATTTGAGCGAGTAAGCTATGAGCGGCAATCGGCATTTCTGCTGCGCTACGGCCTGATCGATATCATCGCAGGGATGGAAGCCTCAAGCGGCGCAATCGATGACATCAAGGATCGGCTGGCGATCAAAAACCTCTTCCTTCCGGGAGGAGTGAGCGATAACTTCCGGGTTTTGATTCAACGCAAGCCTGGCCTTCACCCCGCGCTGCTCAAGACGGCGATATGAGGCAGGTTGCGATATCGCTGCTGATAATCCATCCCGTAGCCGACGACGAACACGTCGGGGATTTCAAAACCGCGAAAGGCTATCGGCAGATCGATTATCCTGCGGGCCGATTTGTCCAGCAGCGCACAGACCTCAAGGCTTGCTGGATTGCGCTCTCTGAGCACCCTCAAAAGGTAATTGGCCGTCAGCCCCGTATCGATTATGTCTTCGACCAGAAGCACGTCGCGGCCAGAGATGTTCTCTTCCAAATCCTTGGTTATCCGCACGACTCCCGACCTCGGCTGGTTGGCATAGCTTGAGATCGCCATGAAGTCAATCGAGGCCGTGACCGCTATCACTCGAAGGAGGTCGGCGGCGAATATGAAGGAGCCTTTCAGGATGGCTACCAGGGCAAGGTCTTTGTGTTCATAGGCTTGAGAGATTTCCTGCCCAAGCTCTGAAATCCGCTGCTGGAGCCTGTCCTGGGGTATGAGCACTTTTCCGGGTTCGATTTCGCTGGACATAAATTTTTTTCGTTCAACGATGCATTTTTTTGTTGACAGCCGAATTTTCTGTGATATTATCTGCCACGCTCGGTTGGCAACAATCGGGTTCGATCCCGAGAGGTTTGAGTTGAAATCTTCAGGTTCGCGCGAGCGCCGACGCTCCGCAAGGAATGTTGGAGGGAGCGCGAAACTTCGACGCGAAAGCCAAAGCCCGCAAGGGCAGAGGGCGTCGGGTTTCTTAGGAGACGCGGCGCATCAGATTTCGCAAGGAATCTGGACACAGCGTCGAGGGCCAGAAGAGGACAGCGAAGATCACTCGGGATCGTTATTTTTTTGCGCCCTGTTTTTCCCATACCTGCTTCAACTTTCAAAGTCTGAATCTTGTCGCGCTCCGCTGGCCGCGAATTTCTCGATCAGCTTGCTGAAATCCGAAGCGTAGAGCAGTTTGATGTTAATCTGCGGGTAGAGTTCCCTGAGACGACGCACCTTGCGATTTTTCTTCGTCACCAGAGATTGCTTGAGCGTGGTCAATTCGATGTACAGGTCGTGGTCGGGCAGGTAGAAATCCGGCGTGAAGCTGCGCGCGACACGTCCCGCTTCGTCGCGCTCGATGGCGAAAGTCCTCGGCTCGTACTCCCAGCGGATGTGATAGAAGTCGAGAATGCGGGCGAACTCTTCCTCCGAAGCATGGGCGAAACGAATCTCGCGCCGGGCGGCGGGCTGATCCTCCGAAGGCGACCCTTCGACGCCGACCGAAGCGAGAGCCTGTTTGAGTTCAGGCAGCAGTGAAACAGGAATAGCGACGGCCTGCTCACTGGCCTCGTCCGTCTGCTGCTTCTCTTTGACGAGGATGAACTGCTGTCCGTCCCGCTCGACTATCTGGATGAGAATTTCACTCGACTGGTCGAGAGTGTGCTGATCGTTTGCGCTCATAAAACCCTTCGCGCCTGCGTCCAAGCGGGTTCCCGCTTCCGACAGCGACCTGGGGGGACAGTCGCTCGGCGGCACTCACTCGGCAAATCACTCTTTTGCGAGTAAGTCTCGCAAAAGAAAAAGCCCTGTGTTGCGACCTCAGCGGCAGCAATGACAGGGGTTCCAACAAGCGTCAGTCTAACCTAATGGCGTCGCTCAGGACAAGCGCGTCGGATTGAAAAATAATGAAGTGTTGACACTGTGGCTCATGTAACCAATTTGTGCTTACAGCGGTTTGCAGACGAATGAGTAGAACGATTCGACAATAGATTGCCCGAATGTAGGCATTTGCTGTGCGTGTCTCTTCATTCGATTGCAAGCCGCTATAACATGCACAAATTGGTTACATGAGCCGAAACCTTATTCCTGCCGGGAGGAGTGAGCGACGACTTCCGGGTTCTGATTCAACGCAAGCATTAGCCTTCAATTCGCGCTGCCCAACCCGGCGATATGAGGCAGATTGCGATATCGCTGCTGATAATCCATCCCGTAGCCGACGACGAATACATCAGGAATCTCAAAACTGCGAAAGGCTAAACGATGCATTTTTTGTTGACAGAGAAATTTTCTGTGATATTATCTACCACGCTTGGTTGGCAACAATCGGGTTCGATCCCGAGAGGTTTAAGTTGAAATCTTCAGGTTCGCGCAACCGCCGACACTCCGCAAGGAAGGTTGGAGGGAGCGCGAAACCTCAACGCAAAAGCCGAAACTCGCAAGATAAGGAGTACAACCATGCTCTATAAAGTTGGCTTTGCGCTTTTTCTATTTTTAGTGTTTCTATTGGCCAGTCTCCATCCCTCCACTTCTCAAAAGCTACAGTTACCGCAGGGTGTTGAAAATGCTCTAACCAGTGTGGCACTCAATAGCTTGAAGGCCGAATACGACATCAGAGTTACCGGCAATTATCCTGAAAAGGAACTTGAGCCTTTACTCGATGGGATGACACGAAGGTATCTTACGAATGAAGAACGCATAGCCAGAGCAATCAGGTTGAGAGAATC
>CAZPQE010000179.1:0-11709 GCA_964588615.1 uncultured Clostridia bacterium
CCTTGCCTTCGGATTTGTACTCAGGCTTTGCCGGACCGTCAGTCTTGCCGTCCTTGTTGTCTTTGGGCTTGCAAGACTCAAAAGCGAAAACCAGAAACACGCCGAGAACTGCCACGATGAGAAGCGAACCATATTTCTTTAACATTGCTTTCTCTCCTCAGACTGCGCTCTAAGCGAGCGCCCTGCTGCTTGAATGAAACATGGGATTTTGACACCCGCGCGACCGATGAGCAAGCCGACGGCCTGCCCATCGTCTCTCCTCCTGCGCCAGTGTCGACTGCTCCGGCATCAAGCCGGAATAAACCTCTTTGACCTACGGCCCGTTGACCCGCGACGAAGGCCGTCGAATAGACCTCTCTGACGAGGTTGTCGTAGTGGCCGAGCCTGTCGTCGCTGCGGGAGCCGCCGCCCCGCCCCCGGTTCCGAGCCTTCGCTGCTCCTCCTGCGTTATCTGGAACATGTACCGCACCAGCAGATCGACGTGATCCTTGTCGTAGGTCTGGAACGCTGGAGGAGTCGGGCCTGAGAAGACCCAGCGCGAATGAACATCGTCTCGATTGAACAAACCCGACGGCATCGATGTGCCGGGGCTTATGAACGCCGGATCGATCAGCCATCTTCTGGTCCATGCCGGCTTCAACCGTTCGGGCGCGAGCAGGAAATTTGGAGCCGTCGCCCGCGCATCGTGCGCCGCATCACCCGTCATGTGACACTTCAGACAAGGCGCGGCTGCCGATGTGAACAGCGCGCGGGCAAGCGTCTGCTCTTCGCTTGCGAGCGGGTCGAGGCGTTCAGGGATGTAAGGTTGAGCCTGAGCCGATGTCCCCATGAAGAAATTCACCAGCGATTGAAGCTCGTTGGGCGAGAAGTTGAAGGTAGGCATCCGCGCTCTCAGATATTGCCTCACCCCGTTGCGATTGGCTCCCGGCTGGACTGCCAGCGATGCGGTTGCAGAAGGCGAAGCGCCTGTTTCGTGCTGGGCTATCTGCCCGGCCAGTTTTTCGGCCCCCTGCGGCCCGGCAAGCGAGGGGTCGCGCAGGAACTTCAACAGCCAGTCGGGATTGACCCTCGCCCCTTCGGTCGTCAGGCGCGGCGGAAGCTGTTCCTTGCCGTCGGCGTCCTGATACATCGGCAGGCCCATCAAAGTGGCGTCTTCGCCTATCAATACGTTGTGACATCCCACACAGTTATATTTTCTAACAACCCACCAGCCGTCCTGCACCTGCCTGGCCGCGCCGACAGGTTTGTAGCGGATGGGTTCGGGAATCGAAGCGGTCACGCTTCCGAGAAGGAAAGTGGTGAGGGCGGTGATCTCGTCTTCTTCGAGGTAGATGTTGGGCATCCGCAATCGCTCGTCCGCCGATTTCACTTTGCCGCGATCATAGATGCCGGGGTTGCGCAGCTTGTATTCGAAGAAGCCCTTGTGGTTGTACCAGGGAGTTCGCTCCTCTCCCGTTACAGGATCGACGCCGCGCATGGCGTCTTCGGTCAGCAGCGCGAAGTCGAGCCGTTCTATCGGCTTGCTCCCTTCGACCGTCAGTTCGGTGCCGATGCGTTGTTCGTCTTCGAGTCCGCGTATCTCGTGACAGGCAGCGCAGCCATAGGCTTTAGCCAATCGTTCGCCTTTGGAGCGAAGGTCAGGGTCATCAAGATAAGAAGCGTCGGCGTATTGAGCGTCGCGCTTGAGCGATATCAGAAACGATGCGATGTCGCGGGAGTCCTGCTCCGAGAGCCGGAAATTGGGCATCACCGTCATGTTCTGCACCTGAAGTTCCCGCCCGTCCAGAGGGCTCTTCGAATGATCGTCGTCGAAGACGAAGGGCCACTTCTTGCTGGCGTAGTCATCAGGGGTGAGGTCTTTTTTCAGGGTCGGCGAATAGGGAGCGAGCCTCTGTCGCGGATTGTGTACCCACCGGACTATGTAGTTGTAATTGGCCTTCTCGCCCACGCGCGAGAGGTTGGCGGCGAAGTGTCCTCCCACCGTTTGATTGCCCATGCCTATGGCGTTGCCGTCTATCGAATGACAGGCCAGGCATCCGGTGGATTTGAAGAGGTCGCGACCGCGCGCGATGTCGCCCTGCGATTGATCGGGAATCCTGACGAAATCGATTGCCGACTGCCACAGGAAAGCGGAGATAGCTTTTACTTCATCTTCATCGAGCCGGAAAGTGGGCATCTTGGTTCCGGGGCGGAAAGCCTGGGGGTCGCTGAGCCAGGCGGGCAACCACTCTTTGCGCAGCTTGGCCTTGATCTCTTTGAGGTTGGGGCCGATCTTTTTCTGATCCTTCATCAGGTATTTGGATTGAAGGTCGAATTCCGATATTCGCCCATCGATCTGGCTGATGATCTGCGGAAGCACAACATCGGCGCGATGCAACAGAGCGCGGGCTTCTTCGTTGCTCTTTGCGGCGTCTGCCGATTCTTTGGTCTCACGAATCTCGCGCAGTCGCGTCGCGCGATCCATCTCAAGCTGTTTGATGCTCTGGGTGGAGAGGGCCAGCGCGTCGGCTTCGCGGTCGAAGCCCTCGTAGCGATGGCAGCCCGCGCACCCCTTTATGTAAAAGAGGTCTTTGCCGCGATTGAGCGTGTCGGCCATGCGCGTAACCCGGTCGGCGCTGTGGCACTGGTTGCAACCGGCCTGAACATTTTCCTTGTAGTAGAGCGGCCAGAGCCAGTGCTTATATCTGCCGTGCGCCTTTTCGACCGAGGTGGCCCCGCGCCCGTTGCCTCCGTGACAGGTCGAGCAGCCGAATTTTTCAGGATCGTGAATGGTGAGCAGATCGCGGCTCGGATGAGAGACGAACTCTTTTCTGTCGCCCATGTCCGAGGCAGTGAGCGTCAAGGGCTCGCGCGTTCCGAGGTGACAGGACTCGCAGCGGTCTACGACCTCGCCGCCGGCGACGTTGATCTGGCGTATGCGGTACTCGAAGGATTGGGCGCTCTTGATGAGGCCCTCGACCGACTCTTTGGACAATCCCGCCATCTGGTTCTTGAGGTAATCGTCGCGCTTCTTCTGCAACTCTCCCTGATTTTTGGTGAGCTTGATGAGGTCGGTGTTGAGCCGGGCCTTTTCGTCGCGCAGTTCGTTGTATTGCTTTTCGAGCTCGGTATAAACGATGTCCTCTTTACGAATCCCTCCGTCTTTTTCGGTGAAGGCGACGGTGATCGGTTTGGCCTGCGCTTCTTTGATGTCTTCGCGTATGCCGGGTTTTGCGCCCTCGCTCGCGGTTTCAAGCCGGTATGTCTGATAGGCGATCCACGCCCGTTGAGTCTGGAAAGGCTCGGTGATATCGGTGATCTTCTGATCGATGTCGCTGACGCGCGCGCTGATCTCTTTGACCTGCGGCTCGATTTTCTTTGCTTCTTCCGCAACAGCCGCATCGAGTTTCTTGTACTCTTCGGATTCGCGTATGGCTTTTTCGCTCCGCTCATTGCCTTCCGATGAGTTCTTCTTCAACGCTTCGAGGTGGTCGAGGTAGAGGCCGACGAACTGGCCCTGATAATCCTTCCAGGGTCTCTGGCCGAAGATTTCATCGTAGAGAGACCACACCAGGGTGAGTATCAGCAGGAGGGAAGTGATCATCAGCGGACGGCTCATCGAAGTGTCGGCTATGGGATCAGGCTCTGAGGTGTCGGTCCTTTTTTCCAATTGTTCGTTTGCAACATTATCAGCCATGTTGACTCTCCAGAGTAGAGGCTGGATGTTAGTCGGAAAATCGCTAACATCCAACGTCTGCCGTCATATATTGAACCAGGGCGTGACCATGACATACTTGATGCGGAACAACTGTCGGAGCAGGAGTTTCGCAGGCATGGCCCACAGTATGGTGATGGCGAAGAACTGAAACACCGAATACTGCAACAGTGACGTGCGCTTGAAAATCTTCTTGTCGAATTCAGTTATCGTCACCAGCTTGTGCGTCAGGTATCCGGCCAGCAGGAAAAACAAACCGACCATCACCGCGCCGAAGAGTCCCTTCCAGGGCTGGAAGGCTATGAAGCGCAGCCCCCAGCGTGCGACTATGTCGGGGAGGTCCTGATTGACCTCGAAGGGAACGAAGTTATGATCCCAGGTCTCGCCCGGCCAGAACCACACCCAGCCCGGCCCTCTGATGAAAGTGCCTATGAAGATGAGCACGATCCAGGTGATGAACCCGAACAGAAAAGCTCCGACCGCGACTCTGCGCTGACGCCACGTGTAATAGCCCGACCCTAACGGATTGGAATCCACGTAAGGAAATGCCATCAGCCCGACGATCATCAGACTTGGCATCACCACCCCGGCTATCCAGGGGTCGAAGTAGACGAGCATCTCCTGAAGGCCGAGGAAGTACCAGGGCGCTTTCGAGGGATTCATCGTCAGGTTGGGATTGGCAGGTTCTTCGAGCGGCGCGTTGAGCGTGATCGACCAGACGAAGAGTATTACGGTCACGATGAGCGCGGCGAGGAATTCTATGCGCAGCAGATAAGGCCAGACGTGGAGTTCGCGCGCCCAGTGCGGCCTCCAGGGCCAGGTCTTGCGATGATGCGTCTTGGCCAGTTTGGGGTCGCCCTCAAGCTCGACGATCAACCGGTCGTTTGCGCGCGATTGCCTGAATCCGAGCCAGGCGAAAAACGGGACCAGAAACAGCATCGCCACGATAGGCACGTTGTCCGGCGCTGAAGTTATTTGCCATAGTTGATGCCAGTCCATAATGCCTCCAGGGGACAGGTTACAGGGAACAGGGAACAGGGACACGGCGAAGGGGCGACGCGGGGGCGCGGCGAGCAGAAATCCAACTTTTCTCCGCGTCTCCGTGCCCCTGTCCCCTGTAACCTCATTTCACAGATTGTTTGACGGCGCGCGCGCCCGGCGCTTTCATTTCGGTTTCCAGTTGAACGGGCGCAGGCCCCGATATGCCGCCGTCCTTGCGCACCCGCCAGAAATGCACTGCCATCAGAATGCTCGCAATGACCGGGATGGCTATACAGTGCCAGATATAACTTCTCAACAGCGCGTTGGCATCGACGATGGAGCCGCCGAGCAGTCCGAAGCGCACGTCGTTGTAGGGAGTCATGCCGAGTTGAGGGCCGAATGGGCCTTCGTGTCCGAGGAGCGGAGTCCCGCGAGCCATATTCGTCCCAACCGTGACGGCCCAAAAACCCAACTGATCGTCAGGCAGCAGGTAGCCCGTGAAGCTCAACAGCAGAGTGAGCACCAGAAGGACGACGCCAACAGACCAGTTGAATTCGCGGGGAGTTTTGTATGAGCCGGTCAGAACGACGCGGAACATGTGAAGCCAGGTGGTGATGACCATAAGGTGCGCGGCCCAGCGGTGCATGTTGCGCAGCAGCTTGCCAAACGGCACGTCGTTTTCCAGATAGAGGATGTCGAGATAAGCCTGCCCCTTCGACGGGTGGTAGTAGTACATCAACAGTATGCCGGTGAAGGTCAGGACGATGAACAGATAAAAAGTGATGCCGCCCATGCCCCAGGTGTAGGAGAAGCGCACGGCGTCGCGGTTTATCTTGGCCGGGTGGAGGTGAAGGAAGACGTTGGTGAGCACGCCCAAGGAGCGAGAGCGAGGCGTAGGCTCATGCTTGACGCGGAACATCGATTTATAGATTTGCGTCCTGGTGGGGTCTTTGAGGTTTTCGATCTCCTCAAGGATATTCTCCTTGCTGGTTTTCGACCTGATGAGATCGATATCTTCTTTGACGCCTTCGCGCACTCTTTCGACCAATCCGACCGAAGTCCGTTCCGGCTTGCTGATCTCTTCTGGTTTGTCGGGTTCCATTGTCAGGCCTCCTGAAAGGAAACTCTAAAGGGCTGCAAACCCGCGATGCGGGGTTGAGACAATCACGGCGCGACCTTTTGGCGATTCTAAGAAGAAGCCTTCGCGCTAGACCTGAAGAAAAGCGCCAGGCTCGTTGAATTCGCTCGTCTCGCCCTTGGGCCATTCGTAGAGAATGCTGGTATCGACGACGATCTGCCCTGACGGATCGAGTTCGACGCGCGCCCTGTCCATGGGGCGCGGAGCGGGTCCCTCGAAGTTTATTCCCTCAGAGGTGTAGCCGCTGCCGTGACATGGGCATTTGAACTTGTTTTCGCTTGGCTTCCAGTCTGGCGTGCATCCGAGGTGCGTGCATCGGGCATAGATGATGAACAATCTTTCAGCATTTCGGACGACCCAGATGCGAAAATCCTGTTGGAACTTGGTATCGACTCCTATGCCGAAATCCGAGGGGTAGCCGATGCGGAAACGGGTGCTGGGTTCGAGCAGCGTGCCGGAGCGCGGGAGGAAAAAGCGCACGAACATCAAAAAACAGGTCGTAAGGAATGCGCCCAGCGAGGTCCAGATTATCTGGCGACGCGCCTTGTTTACAGGGTCAGGCGGCGGGCCGCTCTCGACCGTCTTCGTTTTAGCCCCTGCTGACGATCCGACGGCGGGCCTTGCTGGTTTATCTGCGGTTGTGGACTCGGCCTTTGTGGCCGGACGTGTTGCTTTCGGCTTTTCCTCACCTTCAACTTTCTGGTTCGTTTCCTGATCCATGCCGAAGGTCTCCATGAATGCCTCTTATGAAGAGACGATGACTGCAGCCCCAGGGACCAGAGACGCCGGATGCGCCTCGCCAATCTATACTGTATGAATCGAAGTTCTTACGCACTGTTTTTACCCACACTGCCTGTGCTGAGACTAACTGTATAATGAATGGCCGAGTATGTAACATGTCGGCTGAAGCTTTGTCAAGCAGGGCAGGCGACGGCCATCACGTTTTCTCTGCATATCATTGACAGGATTGATCAGGATCGCTGACAGGATGAAAAAGAACGTCGTGACAATCTACAGCCGACCGGGCTGCCACATCTGTGAAGAAGCTAAAGAGGTCATACTCAAATCGGGCTGCGAGGCTGATTTCGCCCTCGAAGAGATCAACATAGATGAGGACGCGGAACTCTATGAGCGGCACAAGTATGATATCCCGGTCGTCCTCATCAACGGGGTGAAGGTCTTCAAGCACAGAGTTGACCCGCGCGAGTTCAGGAAAAAATTCCGGAGGCTTTCAAAAGGGAAGAGAGAAAGTTGAGATATGAAATCAGTAGAGCCGGGCTTCATCCAAAGCCAGCCCGTCACTCAAAACCTTCTGCGGACTGTTCGGCTTCTGGGCGTGCTCATAGCCGCTTACCGCCAGTTCGAGCAACGCGTCGGAATGCTGACGACTGCTCGCGGCGCAAAGACGGAAATGGTTCTGGAGGCTATC
The DNA here is from genome assembly GCA_964588615.1 of uncultured Clostridia bacterium. GTDB lineage: Bacteria > Acidobacteriota > Blastocatellia > UBA7656 > UBA7656 > UBA7656. The sequence continues at coordinate 7,243 of CAZPQE010000179.1, forward strand.
AAGCATTTGCCTGATAGATTCCGCATGGTAGACCTGGAGCGGTTCTGCCCCAATGTGACAAGAGACAGGATTCGAGTCGTATTGAACAGGCTTAAAAAAGAAGGCGCGGCGTGGTGTGAGGGCGCAGGCGCGGGGGCTGTCTGGCGAAAACATGGTAATAACCCATAAATGAGGCAGAGGCGCAGAGTGCGCCCCTGCTCGATCTATGAAGCAGCCGCGCACACTGTCCGCTCGCCTTCAATCGTCACGTCATCGATGTACCAGCCCAGCCCCCTGACGCTCGAATCCGCGCCGATGCGGAAACGGATCGTTACGGTCTTGCCCGCATAGCTCGACAAATCGACTACTACCTGCTCGAATTCTCCCAGGCGGCCATCGACCCAGCCTTCGCGCTCCGCAAGCGGGTTGGATGAAACCGCTCTGAACTTGCCATTGTACCCCCCGCGCATGATCTTAGGCCCGAGGTCCTGGAAGTCTCCTCCGTCTGATATCTCCAGCACCCCGCCGTCGTACTGCCCCGGCTCGAACGAAAATGTGTGATAAAAAACAAGCCGGATGTTGCGCGAGTTTGCCGGAAGCTGAACGGCCACAGTATCGAGCCGCGCGTCTGTAGTCTTGGCAGGGTTGGAGGTGAACCACGAAGACGCCCCTGACCGAAACCGCATGGTCGAAACCATCCAGGTGTCGACGCGGTTCTTCTTCTTCTTTATCAAACTGCCGTGCGTCCATTTGGATTCGCCCGATTCGATGTCGTCGGCGAAAATCCCGGTGTGCTCGGTCACGCCCACTCTCACTTTGAACAACACCCGCGACACCGCTCCTCCCGCGCTCACATCGAGCGTGAATTCTATTTCAGTGCCGCAGGCCACGTTCGACGCCACACTGAAGGCAAACGAGGTGAGGCTCTCTCCGCTCGCTCCGCGCGCTATCTGCGGAAAGTCGGCTTCGGCAGTCGTCACCGTCACTCCCGCAGTCCTGGTTGCAAGCGTCCCTCGCCCGCCCAAAATAGCCGTAGGCGAGACATTGCCCAGGTTGATTTTCATCTGCGCCGTCTCGCCGGGATCGGGAGCGTTGTTGGCTCCGGCCATCAGGGTTGCTGATTCGAAAGTGGCGACTGCCGCGTCCCGTCGCTCGCCGTTATAAACGGCCAGCGCGAAGTCCTGATCGGCGGAAATCAGATTTCCCGGCACTCCGTCGCCAGCGAGGTTTGCCAGCTTCACTTTGACCAGAAACGCGCCGACCGTTCCGGCAGGCAGCCACACGCTTTCGACGTTCTCGCGGTTGTCGGCCTCTCCGCCGGGCTGCGACACATCTCCCGCAAAATTGTTTCCGCGATAGACCTGACCGTTGATGACCACTTCCAGATCGAGGTTGTTCACCCAGGGCGCAAACACCGAAAGCCCCGGCGCGTCAGTCCAGGCCAGAGTGACGCGAAACGGTTTTGTAGCATCTTTCACTTCCCCGGTCAGGATGAACTCCTGCCCGGTCACGGTGAGAAGTTCTGTCTGGTTGATGAAAATCCGGGGCGTGGTGTCGAACGCCCGTCCCAGATTGAGCAGCCCCCAGCCCTGAACCGGATGAGGGAGATTTCCGCCCGCGCCCTCGCCCGTCATGTAGGTCGTCGTGTTCAACAGCAGAGCTTTTATCAAAGCAGAGTTCGGTTCCATCCCTCGATTGATGAAGTGCTGGCGGGCGAGGGCCGCCGCCCCGGCCACTATCGGAGTTGAGTGGCTCGTCCCCGATGACCAGGTGTAGAGCGTCTGGCCCTGCGGGAAAAATGGCTTGTCCAACGCTTCGCCGCAGACGCCGCTCCCGTCATACTCCTTGTGCTGAGAGGCCGCGCCGATTACGTGCGAGCCGGGAGCGACTATATCGGGTTTGATGCGCCCGTCGTAGAGGGGCCCGCCCGATGAAAAGAAAGCCATGTCCATCGCGCTGTCGGCATCCACGTCCTTGACGTTGCATCCGTCGGTTCCCTGCATGCGGAAGTTTTCGCTCGCGCCGACCGAGATGACGTTCTTTCCGCTGCCCGGCGACCCGATGTTTTCTCCCGGCCCGGAGTTCCCGGCTGCGAAAACTATGGTCATCTCCTGATTGCCCGTCTGAGAGGGCAGCGCGTCGCGGACGCGCGCGTCGTATTCCTGAGATTCGAGCGTGTAGGAATTGGAGATAGAGGCCCAACTGTTGGACGAGATACGCGCCCCGCCCTGATATGCCGCAATGATGAGATTCGAATAAGGCTCGAAGAGATCGAAGCGGCTCGACGGCAGAAAAATTCTCGACGATCCGAGTCGCGCGAACGGAGCCACCCCAACTCCGTGCCCGTAGCCGTCGGCGTCGCGCGCCGAGGCTGAAAGGTTCGCGCCTCCCGCTATCGAAAGGTTTATCGTGCCGTGACCGGGTATGTCGCTTGGATCGCGCTCGGAGGTGAAATCGCGGGCATAAACGACTCGGCTTCGCCCTCCAGAGTCGAGAAAATCAGGATGCAGCATCGCCGGATCAATCGATCCGCGATCAATTCCGGTGTCTGAAACATCGATTGCAAAGTCGAAATTCGAGCGAAAGCCCAGAGAATCGAGCCACGCCATGTAGCCCGCGCCGCGCGGCTGCTTGCCGTCCGAGGTCAACGCGCCCGCCGCGATCTGCCCCCCGCGCTCGTCCATCAGTTCGGGCGGCGACCAGGGCTCGATGTTTATCACATTTTCCAAAGCGGCCAGGTCGGCTATGCGGCTCACTTCGACGCTCACCTTGAGGCTGATCGTATTGTCGAGATGATAAGGCGCAAGCAGGATCGAATCAGACAGCCTGATTACAGTTTCCACATCGCGTCCGGGCTGTGGGTTGCGGCCATCGACAGAGCGCGCTATCTGGACGGCCACCGTCACTTCGCCCGATGACTCTTTCAGTTGAGGATGAATCTTGTAGTGATCCTCGAAGCGGCCTTCCCACTGAATGAACCCCTGGCCGCGAGCGTAATCCGCGCGCGCTTCTCTCAACAGTCTGTCGCGGGACTGAGAGGTTCCGCGAACCAGGTAGCCGTTGTTCGGCACGTAGGCGATTATCTCCATCCCGGCGGCGCGCAGTTCATCGAGCCATTCTCGTTTGACCGGCCCGATGAATTGAACCAGCCGGAGTCCGCCTGTTTTGCTTCGCGCCTGTTTGTCACGAAGACCGGTCGCGCGACCCAGCCCGAAAAGAGTTCCGGGCGATTGAGGATCGGTCGTATCGATCACCTGCTGTCGAAGTATCAGCGCGTTGAAGTCATCGCGCACCGCCAGGCGCGTTTCTTTCTTCGACGAGGCCGATTCCAAAGAAGCCGCATCCATCGCCGTCTGGGCAAGGGCGAGGCCGGCGTGATCGATTACGAAGAGTTTGAACGAGCCATAGTCGGCTACTTCCACCGCGCCCGCGTTTACTGCCTCGGCGATGGATGCTGAATCAACTGAATCGATGACGATCTTGCGCAGAGGGCCAGGGCTTCGATAAGCGGCGACGGATGCGGTCGCCGCTTCGAGGTAAGAATCCGCTGCCTTGTTGCGGCCCGACAGTCGGTCGGGGGAATCGAACGCGGGTCTGAGGTCGGCCACGACCGAGGTCGAAGCTATAAGAGCGGAGAGCGCGATGGAAAAAAAGAGCAGCCTCATCTTCATAAAACCTCCACTGAAAACCTACAACAGGCTGCTGGCCTGCTGGTTCTTCAGGTTTTCATCATTTCAAGCTGTCAACAGGCTGGCAGCCTGTTGTACCTGTCGACTCCTCGTCAAAACAAGCGGTGTATTCTTTGTAATGACGCACGGGCTGGCCTGCGCCTTCGACCGGTCGCTACTGTGGCATACGGCGCTTGAGCGAAAATCCCAGGAGCTTCCATTTGCCGCCTTCGCCCTTGAAGTTGAGGGTCATCTCGGTGATGCCCTGATCGAAGTAAACGGCATAGACCGGGGAAGCGATCTGATTTTCCTTGTCGCTTTCGAAGGGAAGGCTGAGGCGCTGGTAGTTCTGTATCCTGCCGATGGCCGTCACCTGCTTGAGGTTGTCGAGCATAGTGTCTTTGGAGACCTGCGATTTGAACTGCTCGGAAGCCTCATTAAATATGGTGTCGTACTCGGCTCCTTTCAATCGCTCGAAGAAGAGCGCGGCGGCCTGTTCCACATCCTGGGGCCGGGCCTCGCGCGAGCAGGCGAAGACGAAAAGCAGCAGCGTTGCGGCAATGAGAATTCGAACCATCCTGGCCTCTTGCTGATAGAGAATCGAGCAGAAACAATAGCAGCAAAAGCTACGCACAATCAACAACGCTTTCCGCTGGTGACACGACACGGCGCGTTCTGGTAGACTAGGCCGGTATCGGAACGAGCTTTTGGAGAATCTGTCTATGAAATCAATCCTCAGGTTTTCGGCCCTCGCGCTTGCGCTCCTGATGGCCTTCACGGCCCTGGCTCAGGAAAAAAGCGCAGGCCCGCCTCCCAAACT
>CAZPQE010000180.1:0-11624 GCA_964588615.1 uncultured Clostridia bacterium
CGCCGAAGGCTTCGCCCGTCAAGCTGCCCGTCATTTTTGAGTTCAGGCAAAACGGCGGGCGCAGCGGCTCCGTAGATTCGCTCATAAGGCACGACTGCTCGCGGCCACATCTCGTTATAAGCGGGGCTGTTTTTTACGAGCGCAAGATCATCAGGCCGCGTCAACACCTGATCGCCGCGCATTCGATAAATGCCGCCGTCGTAGTAAGGCGCGGCCAGTCCGTTGTTGACGTAGATGCCGTTGTGATTTGCCGCGCCGCGCGTGTAGACGACGAGCAGTTCATTGTCGGGCGCTGCTGAAGGAAGCGTGAATTTTCCAACTCGCGTGTTGTTGCCTCCCGCGCATGGAATCCCAGGATAAGGCGGGTCTCCGACTCGGCATGGAGCAGGCACATCGTCGGCAGTGGTGAACGGAGTGATTCGCGTGTAGCCGACTCGCTTGAGCGGTATCTCGTCTGATGAATCCGAATCGGGCGGGATTGGTTGAAAGAGCGCGCTTCCCGGCGTGCCTTCGACGGGGAATCGATAAAGCTCCCCAAAACCATTGTTGTTGAGATTGTAATATCGACACACGACTATCGAGCCGTCTGAAATCTGCGTCATGAAATGATGAGCGAACGGCCCGTCGCCAAATCCCGTGAAGGGTTCGAAGGCGGTTCCGTCCGGGCGAATCGCCCACATGGGAAAAACTCTGTCATCTCGCGCGCCCATGTTTTCCCACGAAGTGAAAACTATGCGGCCATCTTTGAGCACGAACGGATGGAGGGCCGCCGACACGTTGAGAAACCCGATGGGCTGGACGTTCTTTCCGTCGCCGTCCATCACGTAAAGCTGCATAGCGCGCTGGCCGCCGTTAGTCATCTTGTTGGGAACGAAGTTATCGCGCGTCGAAGTGAAGACTATGCGACCGTCGGGCAGAAACGCCGGGCCGGTGTTGAACACTCCCACGCGCGGGCAGTTGGTCTGCGAGCGCGAGCAATCGAAGTCTGCTCCATTGCCTGTGTTTGGAGTGAACTCCTGAAAGGTGAGCCGCGTGACCGCTCGCGTAGCGAGATCGATTCTGTAGATGTCCGCGCCCGCGTAAGAGAGCGCGTGTTCGGAATTGAGTCCGCGCTGAGGATTGCTGTCTCGCACATTGGGGTAATAGGCGAACACGACTGATCGAGCGTCATAAGAAACGTAAGGATCGACGACCGCGCCGTTCGCGCCTGCGGGGAAGATGACCTCTTCGCTTCCGTCGGGATGAAGCAGCACGAGGTCTGCTCCGGGGTCAGGCGTGAGCGGAGTGATGGCATCAGGCCAGAAAGAATTTTCCTGATCGCCCGGTCGCGGCGAGCGCACGTAGACGATATCGTAATCGATTGGCGAGAGCGCCGCAGCCGTCGGCGATGGTTGAATGAGCGAAGGCCAGTAAGCGAATGCGATCCCGGCGAGAAACGAAAACAAAGCGAGCTTTTTCATAATCGCGTCTCCTGATGAATCGATTTTCAAAACTCAAATAAACACGTGTGAGGTAGTGAAAAACACGAGTAAAATCGGGAGATATCGGGGGCTGATTCTTACAGCGAGCTTCTTGGTGGAGGGGAAGAGATACCGCTCGATTGTATCAGCGGGCCTGTCAGCCGGGAAGAGTTAAAGGCAAAAGTAAAAAGGCAAAATGAAAAAGTGGAGAGCCGTCGCCAACAACACTTTTTTCCGTTTTTGCCTTTTACCTTTTTCCTTGAACATCATTTTCCCGATGACGCGATCTTTGCGCGCGCATCGGCCACCTCCGGCAAATCGGCGTCCGCCTTCTGCCAGTATTTTAATGCAAGAGCGAATTCTTTCTGCGCAGTTGAATGATCGCCTTTGCGCTCGGCGACGAGCGCCAGCGCGTAGTGAGTTCCCGCATAAGCCGCGTCGTGTTCGAGCATCTGTCGGGCAACATATTCAGCGAACTGCCAGTCGCCCACTTCGCGGGCCACTCGCGCTATGGCTTCAAGGCGGAAGAGAGCCTGACTCCAGGCATCAGGGCCGGGGGTGGCGCGAAGTCGCCGCATCACGCCTTTGAGCATCTCGCTTCCCTCTTCGCGCTTTCCTTCTCGAAGCAATATCTCGCCGCGCAATCCATTGAGGTAAGGCGAGAGCGTCGATTGAGTGACGAATGGCCCTACGCGCGGAAGTTCCGAAGTGAGCCTTTCTGCTGCGGCAAGTTCCGACTGAGCTTCTGCGATTTTATTCATAGCAAGCAGCGCGTGGCCTGCAAACACGTGACCGACTGCCCGGCCTCCGGGGAATTTGCCGCGCGCAAGCTCGCGCGCGGCAGCAAGAGATTCTTCTTTCCTTCCGCGCGAGAGAAGAAAACCGGGCCATTCCCTTTTGTTGAACTCGCGTCCTTCGGAGACGGTCTCAAGCGAGAGGGCTTCGCGCATGAGGCGTTCAGCGGTCTTCATCTGCCCCATGTATTGATAAGAAGTCGAGAGCAGATCGAGGTTATGCTGATGATGCCAGTCGTAATCAGCGCGGACGTTTTCGGTTTTGTAATATGCATGCTCAAGCTCGTCGGCTCTGCGAAAAGCGGCTATCGCGTCTTCGATGCGCCCGACCCTTCTGAGATCATGCCCGAACATGTGATGCGCGTGAGGGATCCCGTAAGACAACCGCGCGTAAGCCTCGCCGTGACGGAGCGCAAGCTCGATGTTGCCTATCGTTTCGTAAGAGTGAGTCAGGTAATGATGCGCGGCGAAATTATCGGGCGAGACCTTCATCGCCTGATTATAGAATGCGACCGAAGCCGCCCCTCCCCGCTGGCCGCGCCCCGCTGCCGTCGATTCTTCTGCGTTGCCGCGCAGGAGCCAGAGTTCCGAATCGTTCAGATCAACTGCCAGCGCATCATCGATAGCTCGTTTGTAGGCGAGATGTTTCGTCGTGTTTTCGATGTCGTCGATTGCGTCGAGTTGCAACAGCCGGAGATGGATTCGACGCTGCTCGCGCGCGCTTGCGGAAGACTGTAGTGATTGAGCTTTCGCTAAAACTTCGCGCGCCGACTTGTGATCGTCGAGTCCCGAATAAGCGCGGCTCAGACCGACGTAGGCCATAGCCATTTTCGGATCGAGTCGAAGCGCATGATTGAACGAGCGCGCAGCTTCAACCCATACGTAAGAGTGCAGATAAGCGAGTCCCTGATCATAAAACGCCTGCGCCTCTTTCGATTTCGTAGTGACTTCTTCGTGAACGCGGCCCGTGCCTTCTCGAAGAGCGACCGGACGATTGAGAACTTCGCGCGGCACGTATCCGATAGAGTGATGTGCGTGTGCGTCCTCCTGAGCGAGGGCGGCGTTGGAATTGAGAATGAGCAAAACAAGTGAAAAGAGAGCGAAGCGTTTCATCATAGTCTTCTCCGACGATGTAGAGCAGGCTCGAGGCCTGCGAGTTTCCCAAATTCCCCATGCTTTCCTCGGTGTCAACAGGCTGGCCGACGGTTGTACGTCAGAGTCATCTCCCGCGCCAGCACGCCTGACGCTTTTCCAGAAACGCACCAATGCCTTCCTGCGCGTCTTCGGCCATCGCGTTGAGGCTCATCACCTCTTTCGCGTAAGCGTAAGCCTTCGCCTGATCCATATCGATCTGCGCATAGAAAGCCTGCTTGCCAATCGAGACGGTAAGCGGGCTGGCTTCGGCTATTTCGAGAGCCAGCGCGCGAGTTTCTTCGCGCAAGCGTTCAGCCGCTACGACGCGATTGACAAGCCCCCATTCCATCGCCGTCCTTGCATCGATCGGTTTTCCGGTCATCAGCATTTCGAGAGCGCGCTTGCGCCCGACCGCGCGGGTGAGCGCGACCATCGGCGTGGTGCAGAATAATCCAATGCGGACGCCCGGAGTGGCGAAGCGGGCCTCTTCGACCGCGACGGCCATATCGCAGGTCGCTACCAACTGACAGCCTGCGGCGGTGGCTATGCCCTGAACTTCTGCGATGACGGGCTGAGGGATGCTCTGAATGAGAGTCATCAGTTCCGTGCAGACATCGAACACGCGGCGATAGTCGTTGAGCGTTCCGCTGCGCAGTTCGCTCAAATCATGGCCCGATGAAAACACGCTGCCCCGTGCTGCAAGGATGACCGATTGAATCTCCTGCGACCCGCCAATGCGTCGCAGGCAATCGATGAGTTCTTCCATCAAAGGGACAGAGAGCGCGTTTCTCCGGTCGGGCCGATTGAGCGTGACGATTGCTATCGGCGCATCAGTTTCGACGAGCAGATAATCGTAGTTTGACTGCATAAGATGACCTCGGAACTGTGGCGTTTGGATCAGCGCCAGCATAACACCGTTCACTGCGACTGGTAAAACGCCAGCATGAAGCGATAGAAATTCCACACGTCTACTTTCGATGACATCTCGAAAGTCGCGTGCATCGAGAGCAGCGGCACTCCAAGATCAATTACTTCCATATCCTGCGATGACATAAAACCGCCGATGGTTCCTCCTCCTCCGACTTCCACTTTGGGAGTCTGCGTCTGCCAGGGGATGGAAGCGCGGTCAAGTATGCCGCGAATCTTTGCGGTGAACTCGGAGTTGGCGTTGAACCCGCCGCGATAGAGTTTGATCGTCACCCCATAGCCTAATCGCGCTGCATTTGAAGCCTCGCTCGTCTGCGGAAAGAGGGGGTTGATGCCATCGTTGGTGTCGGCTGATACGACCTGCGAATTGCGAAGCGCCACTCTCAAATCGAGATCGGAATAACTCGCGCCGCGCTGTGCTGCAATCAATCTGGCGAAAGTCGTATTGAGAAATTCCGACGCCGCGCCTGTGTTGTTGACCGAGCCGACTTCTTCGAAATTCGTGAGATATGCCATAGCCGTGTGGCGCGGCGTCCCCCGGAGATCGATAATCGCGCGGGCCGCGCAGTAAGAAGAGAGCCTGTCATCCTGTCCGTAGGCTCCGACCAATCCGCGATCAACGCCTACGTCCGCAGGCTGCGCGGCGGGGACGAGTTGAAGCTCCGCGCTCACCAAATCTTCTTCCTGAATTTTGTACATTGCGATCAGTTGTTTTATCACTTCAGCGACGACTGAAGAATTCTGGCCGGGTATGCTGCCTGCGACGGGATTGAGTTCTTCGCCCGCAAGGACGTTTGCATAAGTCCGGTTTCTCAGTTCGGTATCCGAATGCGGCGCGTTATCGGGAATGACGAAGACGGGATCGCCGGCGTTGAGTCCTATCGATACGTCAATCACGCGCCCGTCTGTGGTATCGATTCGACCGATGAGCGCGAGCGGTTCGTTAGCCCATTGATACTTTTTGATTCCGCCGTAGTAGACGGTTTTCATCAAAACGATTCCGCCGGGCGCAAGGATGAATGGGCGAGCCTTCAGCCCTATGTGCGGACTGTCGTGATGTGTGCCGACGAGTCGAGAGCCTGCGGTGACGGGTTCCGATCCTATGACGACGAGAATCACAGCGCGGTCGCGCCCGTTGACGATGAGTCGCGCGCCTGCTTTGACCTGCGAAGGTTCGTTGAAATCAGTGAAGCCTGCGGCGCGGGCCGCTCGTATGACTTCGCGTGTGGAGGTGAGCGCGGATTTCGCCGAGCGGAGATAGGCTTTGTATTGTTCGGCGAAGCTGAAAACTTCCGCGCGCTGTTCGGAGGTGAGCAGGAGCCAGCCTGATTTCTTCGCAGCCCATACGCTTCCATCCTGCGCAGCCACACCGATGCAGAGCAGCGCGCCTGCAAGCGTTATCGCAATCGCGCGTCTAATCATGTCTGTCCCTCGCTTGTTGAAAATTGTTACGGTGATGCCGGAAGAGGAAAGATAGAATTTGCAAGCAGTAGCGTCAACCTGTTAAGCGACTCAGGCGCGGCTATTCGTAAAGCCCCAGATAAATCAACTGCTCGTACCTGAGTGTTGATATCGGAAATGAGCGTGACAGGCATAGTGATGGTCGGATGAAATTCGTAAGAATGACGATGAGGGAACTCAAGCTTATAAGCGGTCACAGCCATCCTCCCAACGATGGCCCGTCGTCTTTCTGGAGATGAACCATCAACGGGCGTTCCACCCCCTGAGCGCGCGCTATCTCCTTGAATGGAATCGGGTCGTCTCCGCAAGCGACCAAGCGATCTCCATCCAAAGCGACCCATTGACCCGGATACTCGCGCCAGTGCGCGGCTACCCAGGCCATCTCGCGCGAGCGGTCGATGTAAGGAAGCCTCGCTTTGCGAACCTGCGGCAAAGTCTTTTCGGCCACAACAACTCACTTCGACGGGAACGACTCTCTTCCTGTTCGTAAAAAGGCGGCCTTGATAGCTGTCTGATGGCGCTTCCTCAGTTTTTCGGCGCGATCATATATTTGCTCGATGTCTGTATGATGTTCGATCTCTCCGGTTTTCAAATCGATTTGGGCCTCGCCTACCTGACCGGCCACGAATCCGGGGGTGACGAACAGGATTGGAATCCGCCATAGCTTTCTCAGCATATCAAAATCAGGATCGCCCGCGCAGAACTGGCTGCCGACCTCGGACAGAATGAAGCGATTGACGCGAGCGCGCACCTGCTCCCGGCTCAATACAAACTCGAATTGTATCGGTTTCTGTCGCTTCATTGGTTCACAATCATATCAACTCGAATGCTTTGCAACAATCGAAGTAAAAGCGCGGCGATGGAGTATCACATCACTCCATCGCCGCGCCTTCGATTTCTATCAACTACTGATCTTCACCATTAGGATTGGGCTGGCCTCTTTCGGGTCTTTCCGTTCTGCCTGCGCCCAGATGATCGAAATTCAACGCAGCGTTGAACAACAAAAAGAACGCCCCCTGCGTCTGATGCCGCCACATCGGGTTGGTCGCAAACATAACCACGTGACCGCGACCGACAGGCACATCGACTACGGCAGGACGGCCCGCAAGCTCACTGCCGCCTGCAAGCATTCCGCTCACGAGCAGGCTTCTTTCATCCTGCGCAAATCGCAGCACCACTCTCGGCCTCATGCTGGCGGGAGGAATCGCCCCGGCAGCCAACTGGCGAAACTCTTCGGGCATGCCGTCGTCGCTCCCTCGTCGAGGCGGAGCGGGCGCGGCCTGCGGCATACTCTGTATGATATCGGGATCAGTCAGAGACCCGCGACCTGAAGCTCTCTGACCCGGCGCGCCCTGCTGACCGCCGCCGCCTCCACCTCCGCCGAATCCTCCGCCAATCGCGCTGACCTGAAACAGCGGAGCCTGATTGAAGTAGATTTGCAGCTTCTCGTCATAGCCGTAAGCTATGGGCGATTTGCGATCAGCGAATGTGGCATTATACACAGAGCCGCGCGCCATCAACTGACGCGACTCCTGAATCGAGACGCCCGTCGTTATCCCGTAGTCAATCGGTATGGCCGACATGCTCGTGATTGGAACGAACAGACCGCCCTCCTCGATGAACTTTTGCAGATTGACCATCCCCTGAAGCTCTATGCCTCCGCGCATATCGTCGGTCGTGTCGGGCGAGCCTCCCAGGTTCGGCGTAACCTCGGAAGCTTTCCATGGAATCGGGTCTCCGCGCTTTGGCATCCCATTGACTATCGATTGAGCCGAACCTCCTACGGGCGGGAATATGATCACATCGTAGTTGTCGCGCAGGCGGGGCGTGTCTCGAATCGTGTGAACCGAGATGTAAGCGTAAGGTATCTTCAACCGGTCAAACTCTATGCGGAACCATCCTTCGTTCTGCGTGTTCGTCCACGTGTGAACTATCGCTATGCGCGGGACGGCAAGCTCATGAGTCTTCACATCGGGCGCTCGCTCGACTGCGCGCGCCGTCAGCCCAAGCTCTGCGACCGCCGATTCCAGTCTTTGTTTCAAATCCGCAGGATTGCCTTCGGATTTAATAATAAAAGAACCGGCATTGAACTGCTGATCGCCCGCTTTGAAAGTGTCTTCCGCCGCGAGAATTTTCACGTCTTTGAGACGATAGCGAAGCGTCATCAGCGTGTTGTCCGCGTTGTGATTGATGATGTAGGTCGAGCCTGCGCCGATGAGTTTGCCCGTCACTCGCGCGTCGCTTGTGAGCAATACCATCGGCACTTCGAGTATCGAGGCCGCGCCTTCGATCTTGTCTTCTTTTTTGACTCGAATGGTTTTGACGTTCCTCAACGCGCCCAGAGTCCAGCCGGTGTCATCATAAGGTCGCGGATCATTGACGTTGTAATACTGAGTGTCGAGCATCATATCGGCCATGCGCGAGTAAGGCTGATCCATGCGAATGACATAAGACCCTGCGGGGTATTTCTGGCCGTTGACTGAAAAATCCTTCGTGGCGGTGTGAACCTCTACGCCCATCAATCGAAGCAGGTTGACCATATCGGCGGCTTCTACGGGTCGAGGCGTGTCGCCGGGAACGACCCACGCCGCGGGGCCTTCGTTTTTAGCTTTCGCAATCGCGCGACGGCTCTTGATGTAAAAGTTGTTGAGGAACCGCTCGCGATTGTTCGCCACATGATTCATGGCGAAGAGAATCGCCGACTGCTGCATGTTGACGTTATTTCGGATCGACCACTTCACGCGCGGGAGCGGCGGGTTGGGACGGAACCAGTCGCGCTGCGATTGACCGCCCACAACGCGATCCTGAGTGTCGGCTCCGCCGTTGCCGAATGTTTCATAGAACCGCCCGATGGAGTTGTGGCCGTTGGCGACATAAAACATATAATTCGGCGCCCAGCCGTCGTAAAAACCATGTGTCCACACTCCCGGCACTCCGCGCTTAGTCATCTCTTCGATCTCGTGATAAGCCAGCGCGTGCCATTCATCTATCACAAGAGGATCGAGCCATGCGTTGTAAGGGCCGGTTCCGGTCGAGGTGTAGAGGAACGGAACGGATTCGTGCAGGTCGTGAAGTATCTGCGGGTGATACTCAAGAAAAATTTTCATCTGATTGCGCGTGAGCGCCAGCGCCATCCCGAGTCCGTCGCGATTGTTGTCATGCGCAACGTACTTGCCCCAATAAAGCAGCGAAGGAGCCTGCTTGCCGGGGTTGGCCTTGCGCCAGCGATAGAGGTCTACCATGCGGTCGCGCCCATCGACTTCGAGCGTGGGCGTGATCATCACGATAAGGTTTTTGCGAATCGCTTCGATGAAAGGCGTCTCTTCGACCGCCAGTCGATAAGCCATCTCCATGAGCATTTCAGGCGAGCCGGTCTCAGGCGAATGAATCGAGCCTGACGCCCAGTAGAAAGCCTTCCCTTCGCCTATGAGTTGTCGGGCCTCTTCTTCAGTGACGCGGCGCGGGTCTGCGAGTTTGGCGGTGATTTCTTTGTAGCGGTCGAGGCGAGCGAGATTTGCCTCGTCGCTGACGAGAATAGTCAACTGCTCGCGGCCTTCTTCGCTGCGCTCTGGCGCGACAAACACTTTCACGCGCGGCGACGCTTTTTCAAGCTCGCGGTAGTAGTGATACTGGTCTTTGGTGTAAGTCAGCTTTTCGGGCGTGCCTATCGCGTAGCCGAGGATTTTTTCGGGAGTCGGCACTTTGTCCGAGGCTGGGAGGTGATCGACAAGCTCGGTTCGAAAGTGCGGCTCGGTAGTGTATTCGAGAATTTTCTTTGTGTAGCCCTCGTCGTTGGTTTGCGGGGCGGGCGTCTTTGACTTGGCAGTTCTGCCGGGTTTCTGCGCTGCAAGTCCCGGAAGGGGGGCGAGCATCAGAACGCACACTACGAGCGCGCACAGGCGCTTTGCGGCGAGCAAGCGTCCTTCTTTCATGGTGTCCTCCATTTGGGCGAATTTTGATAGCCGGAAACGGCCAAACAGTAAAAAGCGGCGAGAGAAAATGCAAGGTGACGAGGCCAGCACAAGATCGCCTTTTACTTTTGCCTGAAAAAAAGGTGAAGCCGGCTGAGCGTGCTCGTGTCCGCGCCAGTGGAAGCACGGCCACGAGCGCACCCGCCTGTGCGCTAAGACTGAAAAAGTTTTCGAGCGGTTACAAAAAAATTTTCGACCCCATTTTTGTTGACTTGGCAGTCCGAAAAACATAATCTCGCCCGAAAGCTCTATCCAACAAGGAGGTCCCGATGGCTCTTATAAACCGCGCTCTGGCCGAGATCGCCGCTGAATGCCGAGCGCGGCAATCCAGGCTCCGGGAGTTTTACCAGATGGCTGCGGCTTCAGCGCCCGAACCCAGGAAGCGGAAGCCGAAAGGAAGCGGCTGATGATCGGAGAAATCAAGAGAAAGCTATCTGTGTCAGATGTGCCGGGAGCAACGCTATGAAAGCTTCAAAGAAATCTTTATTCACTCGTCGGCGTGCCACATTGCCGCGCTCTGCGACTGATCCGGAATCTTCCTTTGCCGAAGTCACAGACCTGATTCATCAGGCCAGAGAGCGCGCCTTTCAGACTGTCAATACTCTGCTCATCGATCTCTACTGGCGCATCGGCCAGTACATAAGCCTCAAGCTGGAAACTGCCGCCTGGGGCGAGGGGATCGTTGAGCGGCTGGCTCATTACATCACCCGACATCATCCTGATCTAAAAGGATTCACGCGCCGCAATCTGTTTCGGATGCGGCAGTTTTATGAAACCTACCGGGATGATGAAAAAGTGTCACCGCTGGTGTCACAATTATCGTGGACACACAATCTGATCATCTTCTCGCGGTGCAAGCTGCCTGAAGAGCGCGAATTTTATCTGCGTCTGGCCGTCAGGGAAGGATGGAGTAAGCGCGAACTGGAACGACAAATCAATATGGCTTTGTTCGAGCGCGCCGTCCTCAATCCGCCGAAGGTGTCGGCTCTGATGGCGCAACTGCATCCCGGCGCTGAAGTGATTTTCAAAGATACCTATCTGGTCGATTTTCTGAACCTGCCTGAGAGTCATTCCGAAGACGATTTGCAGCGATCGCTGACGGCGAATCTGCGCCGCTTTTTGTGCGAGTTGGGGCGCGATTTCTGTTTTGTCGGCGAACAGTATTTGTTGCAGGTGGGAAAGGAAGATTTCCGCCTTGATCTGCTCTTCTTTCATCGCGGGTTGCAGGCGTTGGTGGCGTTCGAGTTGAAAGTAGAAAAATTTCAGCCCGCGCATCTCGGGCAGTTGGAATTTTATCTGGAAGCACTCGACCGCGACGTGCGCAAGCCTCATGAACGTCCCTCCATCGGCGTATTGTTATGTGCGTCGAAAGATGACGAAGTGGTTGAGTATGCACTCAACCGCGCGCTCTCGCCTGCCCTCATCGCCGAATACCGAACGCTTCTTCCGGACAAACAACTCCTGCAATCCAAGCTCCGGGAGTTTTACCGGATGGCTGCGGCTTCAGCGCCCGAACCCAGAAAGCGGAAGCCGAAAGGAAGCGGCTGATGATCGGAGCAAGCGAAAATCATCGGAGCCAGATGCACCCAGAGCGTTTTTCAAACGGCGATGGTTATAGTCGAAGGCGATCCTCTGGGAAGAATCGAAGACGCAATCAATGTCGTGGTGACGATCAAAAACGGCAGGCCGCATCGGATCGCTGATCTGATTGCGCCGAAATGAAAAAGCGAGGGATGAAATATGCGATTGAAATTCATTCTGATCGTCGCGCTGGTCTGCGCTCTGAGTTTTTCCGATCTGTCGCGCGCCTGCGATGAGCGGACTCATCAGCAGATAGTCATCAGAGCCGCGCGTTTGATTGACGGGAGAGGAGGCCC
>CAZPQE010000181.1:0-11609 GCA_964588615.1 uncultured Clostridia bacterium
GAGCGCAGATGGCTGAGGCGGTGATTGCTCTCAGAGAGGATGAAGGTCAACCAGACCGTCACCAGATGGCCAAGACTCAAGCCCTGCCAATTGCCGTGAGTGGGAAAAGATTGATTGAGCAGTTCCGGCACGCGCATCTCTTTCAACTGGGCGAGGAGCAATGGAATGTCATCGACTCGTTCGTTAGTGATTGGTAAATTCTCAGCATTGTTTGACATTCGCTGAGTTTATCCCATTTTGGCAAACTTCGAAAAAAATCAGCGAAACGTGAGTCTACTTTTGCCTTTTCCCTTTTTCCTTTCATTTGCCCGCGTCTTTCATCGGCTTTCCTTCGGCATCATAGAGTTCGACCGAGCCGTATTTCTTCATCACCTCTGCTATCTTCGCGGCGTCGCCAACGGCTACGATCTGAAAATGATCCAGGTCGACGTACTTGCGCGCTACCCTCGTCACATCGTCTGCCGTGATCGCTGAAACTTTCTGCGGATAGGTGTCCCAGTAATCGGCAGGCAGGTTGTAGAGCTTCTGCGTGATGATGTTCTGAAGCAACCCCTGGGGCTGTTCGAGCGAAAGCGCGAAGCTGCCTATCATCGAACGCTTTGCGTCTTCAAGCTCGTTGTCCGGCACTCGCTCTTCACGAATGCGCTTGAACTCATAGAATAATTCCTTCATCGCCCCGTCGGTCACATCAGTTCTCACTTCGGCGCTGGCCTGCCACACTCCGCGATACTTCGAGCCGCCAAATCCGCTGTAGGCTCCGTAGGTGTAGCCCTTGTCTTCGCGCAGGTTCATAAACAACCGCGCCGACGGCCCGCCGCCCACCACGCGATCCATCACCAGCACGGCGAAATAATCCGGATCGGTGCGGTTGATGGCCAGATTGCCCATCTGCAAAACGGTCTGCACCGAGCCGGGCCGGTTGATCAGATGTATGCGCGACGAGGATTGCGCGGGCGCTTCCGGGATGCTCGCTTCAGGAGCCTTGCCCTGCTTCCAGTCGCCGAATGCTTTTTCTATTTTCGGCAGCGCCTCCTTCAAAGTAACATCGCCCACTACGGCGAGGATCGCGTTGTTAGGCAGGTAATGCGCGGCGTGGAATCGCGCGAGGTCTTCGCGGGTGGTCTTTTTCAGAGACTCGGCAGGAGGCGCGATCAAACTCGCCGGGTGATTGCCGTAGATCGCCTGATTGAACCGCTCTATGCTGAGGAACTGCGGAATCGAACGCTGGAACTGCAACTGCGAAATCAACCGCGCCTTGAACTTCTCGAATTCGTCCGCCGGGAACTTCGGGTTGCGAATCACGTCGGCAAAGATCGCAAGCATCTGATCGAAGTTTTCGACCAGCCCCGATGCGCTCACGTTGGTCGTAAAAGACGAAAGGCCCGAACCCGCGCCGAGAGTCGCGCCAAGCGAGTCGACCTGTTCGGCTATCTCGCGGCTCGCGCGCGTCGCCGTCCCCTCGCGCAGCAGCGACGCCGTGAAGGAGGCAAGCCCGCGCTGATCCGCCGGATCTGAAAGTCCGCCGCTCAACACGACCATCTGCATGGAAAAAGTCGGAACCTTGTTGAACCCTTCGAGCACGATGATTCGCAGTCCGTTTTTGAGCGTCGCTTCTTTGGCGCGCGGCAGACGAACCTTGAGCACTTCTTTGCTCACCGGCGCGCGGCCCTTGAGTTTCGCGCCCTTCATAGATTGTCCTGACTGCGGCGGGCCTGCCGGTCTCTGCGCCGGAGATGCGGGCGCAAACATCAGGATCAACATTGCGGCAATCAACACTGTTTTCGATTTTTTGATACTCATCGTTCCACCTCCTCTACTTCGCAGCCTGCGCGGCTGCGCCTTTCGCTTTCGGAAGCGTGATGACCACTGTGCGGTTAGTCTGCTTCAGATATCTGGCCGCTACTCTCTGCACGTCTTCTTTGGTCACGGCGGCCACGCGATCCAGTCGAGTATTGATGAGATTCGGATCGTTGTAGTAAACCGCGTACTGGCCGAGCGTCAACGCGCGCGAAATGGAACTCTGAACGCCGCTGATGAAAGCGCGGCGCGCGGAGTTCTTGGCTTTCTGAAGCTCCCAGTCGGCGATGGGTTCTTTCTTCAATCGCTCGATCTCTTCGTAGATCGCCGCTTCGACTTCTTCCGTCTTCTTGCCCGCGCGAAGCGTGGCGGTGGTGTAGAGCGCGCCCGTCCCGCGCTTCTCGTCTGAAAACCCTCCCACAGAAGTCACCATCTCTTTTTCCTTGACCAGCTTTTGATAGAGCCTCGAACTCTGTCCGCTCTGAAGCGCGGCTGAAAGCACTTGCAGCGCGTAGAAGTCCGTCGTGTTGCCGGGGACGGTTTTGAAAGCGATGCTCACCTGCGGGAGGCGGGCCAGCGCGTCGTCAACCGAAGCGCGGCGCTCGGCGGTCTGCTCAGGCTCGGCCATATCGACTGTGGGCGGGTCGGGCTGGCGCGGGATGTTTTCGAAGTGCTTTTTTATTTTGGCCAGCGCGTCTGACGAGCGGAAATCTCCGACCAGCGTGAGCGTCGCGTTGTTTGGCGCATAATAGGTCTTGAAGAAGGCGGCCACGTCATCTACTGACGCCGCGTTGAGGTCTTCCATAGAACCTATGACGGTGTGTTTGTAGGCGAAGTTATCGTAGAGGAGTTCCTGCTGGACTTCACTGCTCTTGCCGTAGGGTTGGTTATCGACTCCCAGACGGCGTTCTTCCTGAACGGCATTGCGCTGGTTGTCGAGATTGTCTTTGGTGATTTCGAGGCTGCGCATGCGGTCAGCTTCGAGGAAGAGAGCCATTTCGAGTTGATTGGCCGGAACTATTTCGAAGTAGTTGGTGCGGTCTTCGTTGGTCGTGCCGTTCATCGAGCCGCCGTTGTTGAATACCAGAACGAAATGCTCGCCGGGGCCGACGTTCTCCGATCCCTTGAACATCATGTGCTCGAAGAGGTGAGCAAATCCCGTGCGGCCGCGTCGCTCGTTGCGCGATCCGACGTTGTAGGTAACGCACAGAGAGACGACCGGCGCGCTGTGGTCTTCGACCGTGATGACGCGAAGGCCGTTTTTAAGAGTGGTCTCCCTGAAATCGACTTTGACACGTCGGGCCTGCGCCGAAGCCGAAGCGGCGAGCGCAAGCAGGATGAAAAGAGTCAGGCTCTTTCTGAAGATCGTCATAATTTCAACTCCTTTTTGTTTGCGTCAGCGTCGTGAGTCTTTCAGCCCTTTGACTGTCTGCCAGGCTATGCGCTGAAGGAGGGCCGCGTCGGTTTTGTTTAGGTTGACCAGTTCGGTCTTTTCTTCGTTGATCTGGCCGTCGGTTTTGACAGAGCGGCCTTCGATGCGGGCGGTCAGGGCTTCAGGACTCTTCGAATAGAAAATCGAATAGAAGACGCAGGCTGCAAGATAGGAGCCTGCGGAATTGGGGTGACTCTGATCCGGCAGATGCAGGATCGTTTGCGGGTTTTCTTTGAAGACGCTCTGCCAGGCCGTTCCGACGGGCGCGATGACGGCGTTTAACTCTTTTGCGATTTTGGTGTAAGCGTCGGTCAGTGATGATTGAGTTTCAGGTCGATTCTGTCGCGCCCAGGTGAGAAAGAAGACCGTTTTGGCTCCGGCTTTTTTTATTTCAGCGTCGAACAATCGCGCGTACTGATGCATGGTGGCCGGGTCGTTGATGGGAAGGAGGCTCTGTTCCTGAAGCACTACGAAATCCCATCGGCCTTGCCTGATGGCCTTCATCGCGCCGCCGTCTTCCCAGTGCATTTTCAGAGAAGCGCCTCCGCGAATGACCATCTGCGATTCGATCTTCCCGGCAGAAAGCCGCGAGACGATTTCCGGCAGGTTGTTGAAGTAGGTATAGCTGTTGCCGACGAACAGCACTCTGAGTTTCTGATCTTCCTGTGCTTTCGAAACGCCTCTGGATCGCGCCTGCCCGAAA
This sequence comes from uncultured Clostridia bacterium, assembly GCA_964588615.1. Classification (GTDB taxonomy): domain Bacteria; phylum Acidobacteriota; class Blastocatellia; order UBA7656; family UBA7656; genus UBA7656. The sequence goes on from CAZPQE010000181.1 coordinate 3,933, forward strand.
GCGGACGGAGCGAGGGCAAGCGATAAGGCCAGAACCAAACACAGCGCCGCGCCTGTCAGGGTGGATTCAGTCTTTCTCAAAAACATCATCATAGCTTTACACGGTCAATGTCATCAAAGAGGTCTTTCAGGTCGCGGATATTTTTCTGCAAATCCTGATAATCCTCAAACGCCTTTGCAAGCTGTTTGTTTGTTTTCAAGGCTTCCTGGCTTATCGCTCCATTTTCCGGGAAGGGATTGAAAACGCTCAACAGAGATTCAAGTCTTACATGATAAACCTGATCGACTTCGGGCGCTCGCACCAGATGCAGGAGCCTGCTCGGATCGAATTCGTTGACGACGAAGACAATGTACAAATCCGGCCTTCTCTTTCTATAAAACGCGGCTTCATAGAGATGCTCGCCCAACCGATCTTTGCGCAGGCTCCACTTCGAGGATATGAGAACCTTGAAATTCTTTTTGTCAAAAAGCGTCAGATCAGGTTGTTGCACAAACATCGCAGGAGCTAATTCGAATCCCTGCATATCCTTCAAATTCGGCTTTATAAGCGGGGTGACACAGCAAACTCTTTCCAGAAGAATAGAGAGCGCGATTTCAAAACCGGTTCCGGTAATATTCTGTCTCTGTAACTTTTTTCTTATGCCCACCCTTCTCTTGTAAAGCAAGTCAACTCGATCCGGCAATGGAGTTCCAACAGGTTCGAGGTTTTCTTCAAGGTATTGCGCAAACAATTGTGCGCGACCTAGCCATACTCTCTTCTTCAGGTCGTTCGTTTCGCGCAGGTGCGGCACTGACTTCGATCCGATCTTTTCAAACCACAGGAGAGAGCGATAAAGAAACTGCCAGGCTGTATTTCGAGAAAGTTTTACACTCTGGCTGAATTCGTCAAATATCGACTCGATCTCTTTCCTGTACTCAAACGGCTCATCACCCTTGCCCATCAGAAATCCTTTCGAAGCACGACGACGTACTCAGTTCTCATACCGGGGCCGAATTCGCCGCGAATGAAAGGCAGTTGGCGTTTGCTGTCATCGAGTGCCCGCTCGAACATATCCTCGAAAACCAGCCTGTCGTTCTTGATTCTTTTCAGATTCTCTCCGATTTCAATCAAGACCTTGTGAGTCGGCACATCTATGCTTCTGATTCTGGAAGGACAGACTACGAAGACGGCTCTTTTCTGCGGTCTCAATACCCTTGCGCACTCGGCCATTATTCTTTGCATTGATTCGAAGTAGCGGTGCGCGACGCCCGCGCGTTTCACATCCAAATCGGCAATATCCTTGATAATGCTGTCGACCAGCGGTAAGCCGAATGCCTGATTCACTCTGCGATTGCATTCGGCAAGCGGCACCCGATCAGTGCCGACATATTCTCTGCCAAGCCGTGTGTACTCATCGGGCGACAGGCTCAAAACGTCGCCCAGCCAGAATAAAGAGAATTTGTGCGCTCTCTGATAATCTATAGCGTTGACATAAGGGGGAGATGTGAACACAAGATCGACGAAGTTGTCTGCCACAGGCAGACAGCCAGCGTCTTTCCCTGTTATCGTCGCCCTGGTCTCAGGTCTGTGCGTGAGCGTGAAAGCAATCATCGCGTCGCTCAGACGGCGCAGCTTCTGCGAAAAGATTTCCAGCACGTCAGGCTGTTTGTCCGGCCTGGCATAGTGCGGTCTGGAATGCGCGAGGTCTCGCACGTTCGCCACGCTTGTTTTTCCTTTGGTTATTATCAGTGATGAAAAGACCAGATAAAAAAAGTTCTGGAAATCCCGCCCTTCGATTCGCTGAATCTCATCCTTGAGCAGAACCAGTTCTTCTGACACTTCAGGCGAAAACCAATAGTCTCTGTTCGGGAAATCAGGTAAATCCAAAGGAAACTTTGTTGAGTTGATTGATCGCAAACGCCTCCACTCGAACACCCGCTGACTGAATCGCGTCAGCAGCAGATCGCAGCGATTTCTCAACTGAACAGGATCGAGAGGCGTCGATTTAACCTGGCTTATCAACCGCGCGAGAGGGTCTATATCCGCGCCCAGAGAGTTGCGCCCAAGCAGCGCGGCTTCGACCAGAGTAGTGCCGCTTCCGCACATCGGGTCTAACACGATCTCTCCCGGCTCTGTGAATTTTTCTATGCCCCATCCTGCGAGTTGAGGAGGAAACTTGGCTGAAAATGAATGCATCCCGTGCGTGGCATAGTTAGTCTTTGCCTTGGCAAAGTCCAGAGACTCTGAAGTGGAAGCAGCATACATTGGAGAAGGTTCTCCTTCGAACAGTCTAAAACATCGGCTCCTGGTATTCGCCGAAAACGGGCCGGAGCGCGTCGCACATCTCGCCCAGCGTCGCATAAGCGCGCACTGCGTCGAGCAGAAGCGGCATCGTGTTTTCTCCGGCCCGCGCGCCGTCGGCAAGCTTTTTCAGTCTCGCTTCCACAAGCGGGTTGTCGCGCTCCGATCTGAGCTTTTTCAATCTTCCGCGCTGAAGTTCGGCCACTGTTTCATCGATCTGAAGCAGCGGTATCTCCATAGGCTCTTCTGCCATCACATAATCATTGACGCCGACGATGATCTTGTCTTTCGATTCGACCGCTAGCTGATACTGATAGCTGGCCTCCTGAATCTCACGCTGCGGGAAGCCCGCGTCTACGGCCTCGACCATCCCGCCGAACGCATCGATCTTGCGAAAATATTCGAAGGCTCCCTCTTCCATATCCCGCGTGAGCTTCTCGATAAAATAAGACCCGCCCATCGGATCGATTGTGTTGGTAACGCCCGATTCGTGAGCGATGATCTGCTGAGTGCGAAGCGCGATCAACGCCGCTTCGTCCGATGGAAGCGCGAGAGCTTCGTCATAAGCGTCGGTGTGAAGCGACTGCGTTCCGCCAAGCACTCCTGCCAAAGCCTGAATCGCCACCCTCACGATGTTGTTTAACGGCTGCTGCGCCGTAAGGCTCACGCCGGCGGTCTGAGTGTGAAAGCGCAGTATCCACGAGCGCGGGTTTTTGGCGTTGAACCGCTCGGTCATCACCCTGTGCCAGATTCTTCTCGCCGCGCGGTACTTGGCTATCTCCTCGAAGAAATCATTATGGGCGTTGAAGAAGAAACTCAGTCGCGGGGCGAACTCATCGACATCCATTCCGTGATTGATGGCGTATTGAACATATTCGATCCCGTCTCGCAGAGTGAAGGCAAGCTCCTGAAGCGCGGTCGAGCCGGCCTCGCGGATGTGATAACCCGAAATCGATACGGGATTGAAGCGCGGAGTTTCGCGGGTGCAGAACTCGATGGTATCGACGATGAGTTGCATGGCCTGTCGCGGCGGGTATATCCATTCCTTCTGGGCTATGTACTCTTTGAGTATGTCGTTTTGGAGAGTGCCGCCGACCTTCTTCAAATCCGCGCCCTGTTTTTCGGCCACCGCAAGAAACATCGCCAGTATCATCGAAGCTGGCGCGTTGATGGTCATAGAAGTGGTGACTTCTTCGAGAGGAATTCCGTCGAAGAGGACTTCCATATCGGCCATTGATGAGATTGCCACGCCGCATTTTCCGACTTCGCCTTCGCTGATCGGATGGTCTGAGTCGAAGCCCATCAATGTCGGAAGATCGAAGGCTACGGACAATCCGGTCTGACCGTGATCGAGGAGATATTTGAATCGCTTGTTGGTGTCAAAGGCTGAACCGAAGCCTGCGAACTGTCGCATAGTCCACAGTCGTCCGCGATAGCCTGTCGCGTGAATGCCGCGCGTGTAGGGAGGCTCGCCCGGAAAACCGAGATCGCGCTCGTAGTCGAAATCCGCGAGGCTGTTGGGAGTATAAAGCCTCTCGACGGGGACGAGCGAAGTAGTGGTGAAAGTCTTTTTGCTTTCGGGCATTCGCCTCAGCGTGGGGTCCAGAGTTCGCTCTTTCCATTCACGCTCGGCTTCCTGCTGGCGGTTGGTGATGGTAGTGCTCATCAAAGTCTCCTATGAAAAGGTACAGCAGGCTGGCAGCCTGCTGCCCCCTCAACTTTTCATGCCTTCAGGGTGTCAACTGTCTGACAGCCTGTTGTACATCCACATGAGGAAGAAATACTGCGAAGCGATTGATGATAGTTGAGCGGCAAGAAGGGTGTCAACGCGGGCAATTTGGCGGAATTGAAATTTGCATGCTCGGATGATAAGCTTTGCCGGTCAATTCGAGCAGTGGATGATTTCTTCTGCATGCGCAACCCGACGACCGGCACAATCACGAGCGTTCTATGAGCATGTCCGTTGATTCCGGCACACGTCTAGGCCCTTATGAAGTCGTTTCCCTCATCGGCAAGGGCGGGATGGGCGAGGTCTATCATGCCCGCGATACCCGGCTGGGCCGCAAAGTCGCTCTCAAGGTTTTATCGGCTGACGTGACTCAGAACGAAGACCGTGTGCGTCGGTTTCAACAGGAAGCCCGCGCCGCTTCTGCCCTCAATCACCCCAACATCATAACCATTTACGATGTCGGCCAGATAGAAGAAGCTCACTTCATCGCCACCGAATTCATCGATGGCGAAACCCTGCGTCAGAAGATGAAGCGCACCGAGATGCCGCTTCTCGAAATACTCGACATAGCTATACAGGCGGCCACCGCGCTTGCCGCCGCGCATCAGGCGGGCATCATGCACCGCGACATCAAGCCCGAAAACATAATGATGCGCAGCGACGGCTATGTCAAAGTGCTCGACTTCGGGCTCGCCAAGCTGATCGAAAACACCGGCGGACAGCAGCCCATCGACACCGACCCGGAGGCCGAAACCGAATCGATGGTCAACACCAAGCCCGGAACCGTCATGGGCACGGTCAGCTACATGTCGCCTGAGCAGGCGCGCGGGCTGGTGCTCGACGCCCGCACCGACATCTTCAGCCTGGGCGTGGTCATCTACGAAATGATAGCGGGCCGCGCTCCCTTCGATGGAGCTACTATCAGCGAGGTGATCGCTGCCATAATCAGCAAGCGTCCTTCTCCGCTGGCCCGCTACGTCGCCGAAGTCCCCATCGAGATGGAACGCATCGTGAGCAAATCGCTCGGCAAGGACCGCGACGAACGCTATCAGACTACCAAAGACCTGTTGATCGATCTGCGCAGGCTCAAACAGCAGTTGGAATTTGAAGCCGAGCGCGATTCGGGTCACGCCGAACTGAGCCTTCCGAGAGTCACCTCCAACAGCGGGGGGCAGGGCGCAGTGCTTCCGAGAGATTCTTCCTCGCGCACTCAGGAGATGGTCGCGGCTCTTCGCTCTCAATCGAGCGCCGAATATCTGATAAAGGAGATCAAGCGACACAAGCGCAGCGCGATCATCGCCCTTGCAGTCATCGCCCTCTCTGTGGCCGCGTACATTTTCTACCCGCGCAGCAAAACCATCGATTCGGTGGCGGTCATTCCGTTCGCCACCGAAAACGGCGACTCGAACATCAAGCAGATCAGGGATGCCGTAGCACTGCGCATCATCAGCGGGCTTTCGCGTCTGCCCAACCTTCAGGTCAGACCCTTCAGTTCCGTCCAGCGTTACCAGGATCAGACAATCGATCCGCAGGGGGTCGGCTCAGAACTCAAAGTGGCGGCGGTGTTGACCGGCAACATAGTCAAACGCGAAGGAGACGATTCGATATTCGTCAACGTGGAACTCATCAACGCCAGGGATAATGTCGTTATATGGAGCGAACAGTACGACCGCAAACTCGCCGATTTCCGAAAAGTGCAGGACGAGATTCTCAGAGGCATCACCGAAAAGATCGGGCCGCAGTTGACCGAACAGCAGAAGCGACGCCGCGACGCCGAACTGCGCACGCAGGAAGGCCGGTCTTACTGGGACAAACGTACTGCCAACGATCTGAGAAACGCGCAGAGAAAATTTGAGCAGGCCATCGCGCTTGCCCCCGATTACGCTCCGGCCTATGCCGGGCTTGCCGATTGCAGCAACATGCTCGTCGCCTACGGAGCCGAATCCCCGCGCGCGGCTTTTCCCAAAGCCAGAGAAGCCGCTGAAAAGGCGCTGGAGCTCGACGGCAACCTCGCCGAAGCCCACGCAACGATGGGCTTCCTGCGCTTCCGCATGGACTGGAAATGGGATGAGGCCGAAAACGAGTTCCGCCGCGCCATCGACCTCAACACTCAGTATGGCGAAGCGTATATCTGGTACGCCAATCTGCTGGTCGCCGTCGGTCGCTCGAACGAAGCCGAAGAGCAGACCCGTCTGGCTCAGAGGCTCGATCCGTTTTCGCCCATCGTTCAATCGCACTTCGGTTTCATTTATTACTTCGCTCACCGCTACGATGATGTCGTAGCCAACGGCCAGAAGACGCTCAGGCTCTATCCGACCACCTTCGCCGCACGCCGTTACATGGGACTGGCCTACACGCAGAAAGGCATGTATCAGGAGGCCATCGATGAGCTTCAGAAAGCGGTGACCGGGTCGAACGGCTCGCCGATAATAAAATCAGAACTGGGCAATGCCTACGCAGTGTCGGGCAAAAAGGAAGAGGCTCAGTCGGTGCTTGACGAACTGCTCCGCTTATCCGAAGAGCGATACATCTCGCCTTACTACATAGCTATGGTCTATGTCGGGCTGGGAGACGCGGACAAGGCATTCGAGTGGCTGGACAAGGCTTACGATGACCACGCCGATTATCTGGTCTACCTCAAGGTCGATCCGCGATTCGATTCCCTCCGATCCGATCCGAGGTTCGAGAAACTGCTTCAGAAAATCGGACTCAATCAGTGAGAAGGAGTCAGGGGGCAGAATGGATAAGGCTCCGTCAAAAACTTTTCAGGATTTGATTGTCTGGCAGAAAGCGCATCAGTTGGGCAGCGCGGATGCGGCCCGACCACTCTCGGACGCGGTCCAACGCGCCAATGAGCCGCGTGCCGAAGTGAGAGAATTGCACAGAAGAGTCGGGAACATTGGCCTCATTTGCAGGTTTGTCAGGGCATCACTTCCGAACGCCGCGCGAATCTCGAACAGGTCTTCGATCAGCCAGCAGGCCGACGATCTCCCGCATCGAGCGCAACAGATCGAGAGCGTCGACGCCATCGATAACGCCGTCGGCGCGGCGTTCGCCAAGGACCAAAACCATGAGCGCGCTGGAGCACGCTTTCACTGAGGCGTGTCCCCGCATTTTATGAGGGTTATTTTTCCTTCGTGAAAACCCTCTCCCCGCCCCTCCGTTTTATTGTCATCTGGTTTTTCGCGGCGTCGAACTCAATGACTACTGCACCCTCGATCTGAAATTTATCCTGTGCCGTCGCCTCAAGCGGGACAGCGGATTGCCCAGGCGGTTGAAAGAAAAGCGTCGCGCCGTCTCTGGTGATCGTAAATTTCACGGGAGCTTCCGGGCTCGAATAAATGCCGATGTATTTGTCCAGAACTTCCGGGCTGACCTCGATCGATTCGAAGGCGGGAATTTGAAACGGTTTGTTGTAGTAAATTTCGATAACGCCGCGAACGATGTTGACTACCGGGTGAACCTTCGCGTTGGTAGTGTAGGCGACCGCCAGTTTTTCTTCCGGCTCGTAAGCCAGCCACGCTCCGTAGTTGTCGCCGCCGCCGGTGTGTCCGTAGAAGGTCTTGCCAGCGAACGTGAAGGGTTCCATGCCAAGTCCAAGGCCGTCGCCGTCCCTTATCGTTTTCATCTGATCGAGGTTCTCCTTTGATACTATCTTCCCGTCGAAC
>CAZPQE010000182.1:0-10487 GCA_964588615.1 uncultured Clostridia bacterium
AGCGCGGCGGCCTTAGCTTTCGGATATGCTTCGCCCGGCTCCCATCCTCCGGTCGATGAAGCCAGGAATGCGTAAGAATCGGCCAGCCCCGCGTAAGCCAGCGCGTAGTTCGGATCGAGTTCTATCGCCTGTTGAAAATGCTCTATTCCTTTTCTGATCCATTCTTCGGTGCGCTTGTTGTTGTAGTAGCGGCCTTTCAGATAAAGATGATATGCGGCGGTGTTGTCAGTGTAGCGTTTGACCAGTTTCTTCTTCTCTTCGCCGGTGAGTTTGAGCCGCAGCTTCTCGCTTATGTCATTCGATAGTTCTTCCTGAAGGTCGAAGATGTCGATCATCTGCCGGCGATACTGCTCGCCCCACAGTTGCGACTGCTGCGCGACATCGATGAGTTCTGTGTTGATGACCAATCGGTCGCCCATCTGAAGGAGGCGGCCTGTGAGCACCGCGCGCACTCCCAGTTCGCGGCCCACTTCCTGCGGGTCGGTTTCGCTGCCCTTGTATCGAAAGACCGTGCTGCGCGGCACGACGCGGAGTTTGGGCAGTTGCGAGAGGCTGTTGATGATGCTTTCGGTGATGCCGTCCGAAAGATATTCCGCTCCCGGATCGCTGCCCACGTTTGTAATCGGAAGCACCGCGAGCGAATCGATGGCCTTGCGCACGCGGGTCTTTCGTGGAGACGTTTGCTCTGCGCGCCTTGCGCCCGATGACTTATCCGAATCCATCGGCGCAGCGGCGATGATGGTCGAGCCGCTGCGTTCGAGCTCGGCTTCGAACTCGACTCGCTGACGAATTCGTTTGAGTTCGCCGAGAGCTTCAGTCGCCGACCTGCAACGCTCATCGCAGTTCTTGCGAAGCATCAAAGCGACTATCGCTTCGAGTTCCATCGGAATGGAGGGCGAGTGATGAGCGAGCGGTAGAGGCTCGCTTCTGAGTATGGCGGCCATCACGTCGCTTGCCGTCTCTCCCGAAAAAGGCAGCCGCCCGGCGATCATTTCATAAAGCACTATGCCGAGGCTGAAGATATCCGTCCGGTGATCGATATCGAAGCCGCGCGCCTGCTCCGGCGACATGTAACTCACAGTGCCCATCACCGTTCCGGGACGGGTCTGGAAATGCAGAGTGCGGAGCGCGGAGTGCGGAATATTTTCTTCATTCTGCATTCCGCATTCCGCATTCCGCACTTCGGTCAGTTTTGCCAGGCCGAAGTCGAGGACTTTGATGTAGCCGTCGGGGCGCAGCATGATGTTTTCAGGTTTGATGTCTCGATGAATTATGCCTCCGGCGTGCGCGGCCTGAAGCGCGGAGGCGGCCTGCACGGCAATGTCGAGAGAATCGCTCAAAGGCAAAGGCCCGTCTTCGAGGCGTTCTCTGATCGTGCAGCCTTCGATGAACTCGGTGGCGATGAAATGAACCAGGTCAAACTGTCCGATCTCGAAAATAGTGATGATGTTGGGATGATTGAGAGCCGAGGCGGCGCGGGCTTCCTGTTCGAAGCGATGAAGGCGGTCGCGGTCTTCGGTGAAGCGAGCGGGGAGAATTTTGAGAGCGACACGGCGATTGAGCCTCGTGTCCTCGGCGAGGAAGACTTCGCCCATTCCGCCCGCGCCCAGAGGAGACAGGATTCGGTAATGAGAAATCAGTCTGCCTTCCGAAAAAGTCATGTCTTGTCACGCTTGAGAGACAGTTCTGAGTTTATGACCAAACAGGACAGCGGGCAACTCGGCGCAGAAAAACAAGAGGCGTCAGGCTTGCGCCCGACGCCTCTTTGAATTCAGGCTTGCGCCGATGGATCAGAAATCGATGCGCGCGCCCAGTTGAACTGTCAGCGGACGACCTACGGGGGGGCCGAAGCCGGGACCATAGAGCGAGACCGGCTGCACGAATCCGCCCCTCGATGCCGCGCTGCTCAGACCCGTGCGGGTTGAGAAGGAGAGATTGTCAACGTCGAAGAGATTGTAGAAATCTGCGTACCCCTTGATCTTGAATCTCTCGCCGATGGTGAAGGATTTGGCCAGGCGGAGGTCTACGTTGAAGTAACGCCCGTTGCCCTCCTTGATGCCGCCAAGCGCATCGACGATGAATCCCCCGCGCATGGTGTTGACATTGAGTTGCCTGCACCCCGGAGAGCGCGCCCCTGCCGGAAGCGGGGTTCCGCGTTGCAGAGCTTCAAGCACCGCGCGAGCGTTGGTTCCGTCGCACAGGCGATCAACTGTTGCCAGCCCGTCTCCGTCCAGATCGAGTCCGGCGTTGAGCGAATAGGGCCGCGAACTTGCCAGTTGCAGAATCGGCGCGAGTTGAATGCCCCACGGCATGTCGAATACGCCGCTTGCCACGACGCGATGACGTTCATCGATTCGCGTCGGGCCGAACTCTCCGCGCTTGAACTGATTTTCGGGAGTGACGGCGATGCCGTTGCCGCTGTAGGAAGCGACCGGCTGTCCGCCCCACGCCCGCGAGCTTGCAAGCACGTAGCTCACAGAGAAGCTCATACGCTTGATTCGCCCGCGAAACTGAGTCGTCCAACTGTCGAAGAGCGAGCGGTTGGTCGTCCCTATCATATTGATCTGTTCAAGCCGATTGGCCGGAAGCCCGGCGTTTACGAACGCGCGATCCAGAAGGCGGCTGTTGGCTCCGCGCACGCAGTCAGTCGAGGCGGGAGTCGAGCCGGGGAAGGTCGGATCGCATATCGAGCGAATGCGTGGATTGATGACCTGAACGCGCGGCTCGTGCAGTCCGAGGGTATGCACGTAATCGCTCGACAGGACGAAGTTCTGGCCTATCGTTTTCTGAAATCCTATGGAGAATTTCTGCACGTAAGGCTCGCTGGCCGAAGGGTCGTTGATGCGCCCGAATCCTCCGACTGCAAGATCGGTGAAGGTGGTTCCCGGCGGAGGCGTGGGCAAAGGGTCGACTCCGAACCGGAAATTTGCCAACTGCCCGCTGCCAACGGCGTTGTTGGTCAGGCTCAGAATGGTTTGATAAATCTCATCGCCGCTCTGAACGAGCGAGAAGAGCGTGAGGTTCTGGAACAACTGGTCGTAGAAGATTCCATATCCTCCTCGAACCACCATGCGCCCGTCTCCCTTTGGATCGTAAGCAAATCCGAGGCGCGGTTGAAATTCCGTCCAACTCGGAGTCTTGCGCGTAAGCTGATCGTCATCCCCCGTGATGCCATTGGCCAGCGGATGATTGATCCTCTTGAGTATGCGGATCGCGCGGTTGTCGGTCTGATCGACCAGATTGCCGATGTTGGCGTCCCAGCGCACTCCGAGGTTGAGCGTCAGGCGCGAGGAAACCTTGTAGTCGTCCTGGAAGTAGAAAGCCAACTGATCGACTCTCTGCTCGTGATTGCCCACGCCGTCAGAGAATGTGATCTGCCGCACCGCGCCCGGCGTGGCGAAGCCCTGGGGATATCTTGTGCGATCGGTCGTGATCGTCAGAGGATCGTCGAAGAAAGTGACGGCATACCCCTGCGCGCCGAAGAAGAAGAAGCCGTCAAGCTTGCTGTAGATGTAGTTGGACCCGAACTTCAGCCCATGCGATCCCTTCTGCCACGAGAAGTCGTCGCGGAACTGATACTTTTTCTCGAAAGTGGCCTGTGGAACATTGACGTTCTTGCCCGATGTGACGGTCGGGAATGTGAGATTGGGCGCGTCGGTGATTCCCAGAATCTCGTTGGAGAAATCCTGAAAGTGGAACGAGAAGGAATTGACTTTCGTGGTTCCTATCGCCCAGGTGTGATTGGCCACGAAGCTGTAGAGCCGGTTGTCGTTGGTGTTGCCTCCCGTGAGGTCGGCGTTCGCAGGCACGCCTATCTGATCGTTGGGCGAAGCGTTGTCCTGAAACGAGAAGCGGTAGAACATCGACTGCTTGTCGCTGATGCGATGATCGACTTTGGCCGTCAGCAGGTGATCATCATAAGGAGTGGGAATTTCAGCAGAGGCGGAGATTCCGGGTATGGCCGAAAGCTGCGCGAAGCGATCCGCCGGGACGAAGTTGTTCTGCCGCTCGCGGAATCGCTCATAGGATCCGAAGTAGAACAGCTTGTCCTGGATTATGCGACCACCAATCGATCCGCCGAACTCCTGACGGCTGAACGGAGATTTTTTCGTTTCAAGCAGGCCCGTAGCCTCGTTGATATCATCTCGCTGTTTCTCGAAAAAATCCTTCCTTCGCAAAGTCTCATCGCGGAAGTTGCCGAAGAACGAGCCGTGCATATCGTTGGCCCCGGACTTGGTGATGACGTTGACCACCCCTCCGACCGACCGACCGCTTTCGGCAGACCAGCGATGCTGGAGCACCTGAAATTCCTATATGCCCTCGTAGGCGAAATTCTGAAGCAGGCTTCCGACCACGTTGTCTTTGTTGTCTCCGCCATCGACGTTGACATCAAGCTGGCGACCGTCGCCTCCGTTCATGGCGAAATTGCCTATGCGGGTTTTTGTAGGGTCAAAGTTACCGACGGGCCGCGCTTCGGGCATGATTACCGAAAGGGCGGCGAACGTGCGATTGAGAAGCGGGAGGCTCTGCACCTCAAGCGGAGTGACCACGCCGCCGATTTCGGATTTGGTGGTTTCTATCAACTGCGCGCCGCTGGCCACTTCTACGGTTTCAGTCACAGCGCCGGGTTTAAGTTCGAAGTTGAGAGTCTGTTTGGTTCCGACGTTGACTTCGAAATCTTTTTGAATGATCTTGCCGAAGCCCGATGCCTCGACCGTCACCTCGTAGATGCCGGGAGGCAACTGCGAAACGGTGTAATCGCCGTCATCGCTCGTCCTCGCGCTGCGCGTAAGCGCGGTGGCGGGGTTGCGGGCGGTGATGGTGGCGTTGGCTACTGCGTTTCCCTGCGAGTCGAGCACTCGCCCGGTTATGTCCCCCGTCGTCACCTGCCCGTAGGCGGGAACGGCCAGAAAGACGGTTGCCATCAGAAAACATGCGACGATCTTTCTAATAGGTTTTTTTTTCATCCGGTCTCCTCTCTGTCGAGCCGTCAGATGAATCTCGACTGACGGCGGAAATCCTGCGCACACTGTTGAGGCACCTGCAAGGTGATCGCTCTCAGCACAAAGACGCCTGAGTACATCCTCAGAAATTTGTGAACAGCTTTAATCCCGCTGGAATGTTTTAATGCCGTGGATGAATCGTCAACTCCGGTCGAATCTTATTTATTGCAAACGATAATTGCAAGCCCGTCGGAGGGCGGGCGCGATAGATGAAAAAAGGCCACAGAAGCGATGCCTCTGTGACCTTTTGGTTTCGATGAAACGGTTCCTACTTTCCGTCTATCGAGAAAGCGTAGAGCTTGTTGTTGGGCTTGCCCACGCCGAGGAACTGATAGCCCGATCCGACATAGACCACGCCATCTACGATGCTCGCTCCGCCGCCGACTGCTCCGCCGGTGTCGAACTCCCAGAGAATCTTTCCGTCTTTGGCGTTGTAGGCGCGGATGAAATTCTTATTCGTTCCGGCAAACACCAATCGATCATCGCCCGTGCCGGTGATGGTGACAGGGCCGAAGTTCGCTCCCTTGTCGGGCGCAACGGTCTGCCACAGGATTTCGCCCGTCGCCGCGTCCATCGCAGTGATGTTGCCCTGTCGCGGAATATCCGACACGCCGACATAAACGCGCTCGCCATCGGTCGCGTTGCCGAATTCGACTCCTCCAAGTTTTCCGCCCTTGCCCACCTGCTGCTTCCACACCAGCGAACCGTCTTTTGCGTCAAGCGCGTAAAACCATCCGCTCTTCTGCCCCGCGCCGACAAGCTGCCGTCCGCCCGGCCCTTTGAAAGTCAATGGCACAGCGCCGAAGTCCACATCCATATCTTTGCAGTCGGGATTGTTGCGGCAATCGAAAGTCCAGATGTCGCCGGGCGTCGCCTGATTGACCCACACCACTTTTCCTGTCGCCATATCGAGCGCGATTATCGCGTTCGGGTACTTCGAAGCGGGGCCGGTGTACTGATTGCCCGTCGAAACATAAACGCGATTCTCTCTGGGATGAACCGAAACGGTAGACCACACAGCCCCGCCCGCAGGGCCTATCATCGTTTTATCTTTCTTGTCCTTGCCCTGTGGCGAAGGAGTTTCAGGTATGGTGTAGTAACGCCAGATTTGCTTGCCGGTCTTTGCATCATAAGCGGCGACTCCTCCTCGGAAGGTGCAGCACTGGTAGTTGCGATCTTTCATGATAGCGCCTTCTTCGTGCGAAGAGACTCCGATGTAGACGCGCCCGTTGTGATAGATCGGCGAGCTTGTGGCAACAGTGTCTTTGTGCGGATCGATTTTTACTTTCCATTTGAACGAGCCTGTTTTGGCATCGAGCGCGTAGAGTCGGCCCGCGATATCTCCGAAGAAGAGTAAGCCGTCGCCATAGGCCGCGCCGCTGCGCGAAGAGACTTCACAGTCGTAGTGCCATAACTCCTTGCCCGTTGCGGCATCGACGGCGTACTCTTTGCCGTCCCATGAGCCGAAGTAGACCACATTGCCTACGACTATCGGCATGCTTGAAACATCGCCTCCGGTCTCGAACACCCATTTCTGGCGGAGTCGGGCGACGGTCGCTGGAGTTATTTTCTTTTCGTGAGGGTTGTAGAAAGAACCTGCGAGATCGCGACCGTACATCGGCCAGTCAGACTGACCCGCGCGGCCATTGCCGCTGGTGGACTTCAACGATTTTGGTTGCTGGCCTGCGGCAAACCCGGCGACGAGGAGCGCGAGCGCGCAGACCGCAATAAGATTTCTAAAGCGCATCTGTATCTCCCTGGTTCCACTGATGAGGAATAGGATGGTAACGGAGTGTTGATTCTATTCGTCGGGCGAGAAGCTTTGCAAGACTGGCTCAGGGCTTCACTGCCGACACCACAGCTTCTTTAAGTTCTTTCTTGGAAGTCCTTCTTCGCAGCACTGCGATTTCTGTTCTTTCAAATCCGACTTGTTTCAGAAGACTGACGTAAATCTCCTCGACCGGGACGAGAGTGTCGTAAAACTTTGAGTTGCCGACTATGTAGAAAACTTTTCCGCCTGCGCGCACAGCGCGATGCAAGGATTCAAAATGAGACATCATGTCGACGAAATACTTGTGGACGTAGTTGGCCAGCACTCGACTCTTTTCGGCTATTTTTTCGATGATTTCATAAAAGCCGTCGTGTCGAATGTTATTTTCTTCAGGCTGCCATTTCTCCACTCTGCTGGTTGCTATTCCCCACGTCCCGCCGATTGCCTGCCAGTCCATTTCTCCCGCCTCTCGCGCTTCTTTGAGATAGCCGAGCCAGTACATGTATGGTCTGAGTTCTCTTATGTAGCTCATGCGATTCGGATAGGGCGGCGAGGTGATGACACAATCGTACAGACAGTCTTCAGGCATGGGGACGCTCCGCGAATCAGACAGAGTGGCTCTCACTTTGCCGGAGATGCGCTGCCCGGCGGATTCCAACACTTTGCTCGCACAGTTGAGAAATGCCAGAAGCAAATCCTGTCTTTCATCCAATGCAAATAAGGAGAGAGGGGCCGCTTGTTTGAACGACATCGATTGATGATTGAACGCCGCGCCGGACCATTCGATAAGAACGCGACAGAAAGCCACGATCAGGAGGTCTTTTGCGGGCGCTCTTTCCGGGAAGCGCAAGTTCAACTCGCGATGGATTTGCGCAAGCAGGATGAGTCTGTCATTCGACCACCATCTTTCTATGTTCTTGATCGGCGGAAACCATAGATCATCGTCGCTGCGATCAGTATTGAGCAGAGAGACAATATCCTGAGCGGCTCTTTGCGCTGCGAAGCGATCCTTTTCGGAATAGTTCGCAGTCTTGACTTCGGCAAGCCAGATAAGGAATGGATTGATGTCGAGCAGATCGCAGGTCAGCCCCATTTCCCCGCAAACGAGCCCGGTCGTTCCCGTGCCCGAAAAAGGCTCAAGGACGTATCCGATCTGTTGGTTCTCTCTCAGTATGTCGGCTACTATCTTGACCGAATAAGCCGGAGTCAGCCTGATCCATCCATGTCTCTCATTCTTCAGATTGTGCTTGAATGTGAGTTCGGCTCTTGTAGTCAATGTCTTCGTCATAGAGTTTCATCAATCCGCGAGGTCCGCAGGATCAGGTGTCAGCAGGTCTTTGAGAACCTGGTTTACTGCCTGTTTGACATCATCGGAGTTCCTCTTAAAGAACTCAGCCAGATCATAGCCCACAGCCTGTTTGCAAAAAGCATAAGTTGACGAGATTGAAGAGTCGGTCAAATACCCGCGAAGCAACAACCAGCCAGCGCCAGTATACCTTTCGGCAACATCGCTATCGATTTGTGTCGATAGAATCACCGCAACAGGCAGGTAGCCCTGCGTGTATGCAGCACCGGCGTTGGCAATGTCCGCGCTCTGTCGCTTGGAGTCTTTGCTCTTGTATCCCTGACGGATTTCAAACACTGCTCCCTTCAAGGCTCTTGCAATCTTTTTGTCGACGCCCATTTCCGATGTAGCTTTGCCAATCCATTCTCTGATCCGGTGTTGATGTTCCTCGGAGCGGAGATCATCGAGTTGAATGCGACAGTCGAGGGAGAGCGTTCGAGATTTTCCCCGCGACGCTTTTGTATTATACGACCATCTGACTTGTTCAGCATTCAGTCCAAACTGGTCTCGAATGATCTGGCGAAACAGTTCTTCACAGCCTGTTCCTATTTGTCGATAGAGTGATGTGATCCCTCCAGCCGCTTTATGTGCAGCGTACATCAACGGATTTTCCAGCCCAAACCAGGAGTAGAATGGATCGGAGCCGTACAGGGCTTGAAACTCTTCGAGTTATGTAGCTTTGCCCTGGCCGAATTTCGGTTTGTACGCTCTGCACACTTCAATTCTCTTGATGATGAGATCGAGGTATTTCTCGTCCTGGGATCGCTCGTCAATTGCCATATCAGTATTGCAATAGTTCCTTTCAGGCTGGTCATCTTCCGGGCGGATTATACCAAAACTTTTCGATTCGGTTTTTCATTCGTCGAACACTTTTCCTCATTCTTCAAACCCGATGCCGCAGGCGTTGCTTTGACTGCGCTGCCGTCATAAAATGATGGCCTTCTGCCCGGATGTTTCTGATGCCGGCGGAAACATAAACGCAAAGGATGTGTTTTGATAAACGCCATCATCCCGCCTAAAGAGGGTGATTCGCTCACTTATCTCATCACCGAGCGCATCATTTTATCAACTCTGGTGATCTATGCCGTCTTTGCGCCTCATTCGATAGCCATCACTCAGGGCGCATACCTGCTGGGCTTTCTTGCCTGGGGCGTTCAACTGGCCGCCAGTCGTAATTTCCGACAACCCCGGACTCCTGTCGATCTTGCGCTGTTTGGTTTCTTCGCCTGCTGCGTAGTCTCTTCATTCCTCTCCTACGACCCGATGGTCAGCATAAAAGGACTGAAGAGCCCCGCCTTCTTCTTCGCTTTTTACTTCGTATGCAATAAAACACGAAGCGCGCGGTTTGCCCGGTTCCTCTGCCTCATGCTCGTCCTGTCCTGCCTCGTCAACGTCGCCTACAGCGCCGCGCAGGTGGCCAAAGGCCGGGGCGTCAGAATCGACTCTATAACTCCTTCTTCGCCGTTTGCCAAAGAAGGCATTCGCGCAGGCGATGTCATTCTCGAAGTCGACGGGCAGAAAATCAAAACTGAGCACGATATCTCGCGCATAGTCGGAGAGAGGCGCGGACGGCTCAAAGTGAAATACCTCAGAAGCGAACTGCTCAAGGAAGCTTCCGTTTCCAGACGAGACGCCAAAAAGGCTCTGGAAGCCGAAGGGATGGGAATCGCTACATCGCCTGGGAGGAGCTTCCGCGTATCAGGCTTCTACAGCCACTATGAAACCTACGCCGAGGTGCTGCAACTCATAGCCGCGCTGGCCCTCGGAATGCTGATATCGCTGCCCGACAAGAAGAGGCGCGAAGGAATTTTTCTCGCCGTCGCTGCGGCGCTCATCTCAGCGACTCTGATGATGACAGCGACGCGGGCGGCGATGCTGGGCCTGGCGCTGGCCGTCATCTGCATGGCGATGGTCAGGGCCAGCCGCCGCGCGGTACTGATCACGCTGATGGCCGTACTGCTCCTTCTTCCCGCAGCGTTCTTCGCGCTTGAGCGGGCGCGCGGCTCTTCGATTTTCGATCCGCATGAAGGCAGCGCATCTTACCGTTTGACGGTGTGGGGCGAGGCGCTCAGGCTCATCAAATCCCATCCGGTATTCGGCATCGGCAAAGGAAGCGAAGGCAAGCTCAAAGAGGCGCTCGGCCTCTATGACAAGGGAAGACTGCCGCCCGGACATTTTCATTCGACGCCGATTCAGATAGCCGCCTGGTGGGGATTGCCCGCGCTGGCTTTTTACTTTTCTTTCATGACGATCTTCTTCGTCGAGTTGAGAAGGCTGTTCAAAGAAGCGAGAGCGCGCGGTGAATCTGATATTGCAGGCGTCGTGCTCGGCGTGATCGGGGCGCTTGTCGCTTTCAACGTGAGTTCTG
>CAZPQE010000182.1:10497-11566 GCA_964588615.1 uncultured Clostridia bacterium
CATTCGACCCCGTTGCAGATCGCCGTATGGTGGGGCTTGCCGGCTCTTTTGTTATATATTGGAGTAATGACTCAGGCTTTTCGCTCTCTTGTAAACTTCTTGTTGAAACCGATCCAAGCAGAAGACTGGACAGGGCGCGCTATAGTCCTAGGCGCATTCGGAGGTTTAATAGGATTCAATATAAGTTCTCTTGTTCATTTCAATTTCGGCGACGGAGAAGTGGTCATGCATCTGTGGCTACTGACCGGGCTTGCCTTTGCGGTGCGTCGTCAGGCTCTTTTGCGCGTATCAGTGTCCAGCAAAGCGCAACCATCAGCAGAAGATTCACAAAGAAATCCGCTCCAAGAGCAAGAAGCAGTCTCTGAGTCAGGCGTCCGGGCAGCAGGGGCAGGATCGAATTCAATGCCGCAATGAAAATCAGGATGCGCCTGCTCAGTTTGCTCTTTTCATCAAACGCGACTGATGAAAGTGACACGATGGGCCACAGCAGCGCGATGAAATAAATCTTCGACGTGAGCGGCCCGACCATCAGCATCACGCATACCATCAACCCGAATTCGATTGAGAGATTGTCGTCATCGCGCGACCTGCGCCAGAAGAGCGCGCACACAAACAGGTAAGCCAGCAAAGAGAGGATCATCCACAGAAGGTCTGATCGCCCGGTCGAGAGCGAAGCCAGATTGACTGCCGGATAGCGCGTGTCTCCATCAAGCCTTCGTGAGTAATCTATTTCAGTGAAGTATCTTCGGAGTTCGCCTTTGAGCGAAAGGTTGATGGGGCCGTTGATCTCATGAAATTCCTGATCGAGCAGAACCTTATCGCGCCACGCTTTGAGCAACTGCGCGTTTTGATCGAAGCCGAAATAAGCGGCGGGCGCGATGTTTGCAGCAAGCAGGAATGCGACAGTGAGCGCGAGAAACTTCCACTGTCGCCTGATGGCGAAAAACGGAAGCATCAGTATCGGAGTGAGCTTTATGGTGATCGAAAGCGCGATCATCAGCGCGGCGAGAGAGTCTTTTATTTTCGCGATGAAATAAAAGCAGGCAAACAGCAGAAAGACCGCCAGCAA
>CAZPQE010000183.1:0-4286 GCA_964588615.1 uncultured Clostridia bacterium
GATAGACCTGCACGCCGATTTGCGACTGCACGCTCTGAGAGCCGATCACATCAAGTTGTCGTTCGGCGCGGTCGAGGTCGCCCGCAAAGCAGAGCAGTTCGAAGAGCAGCGTGCGCTGCTCGATATCCATAGGATTGTTTTTGACCTCAAGGGTCATCTTTTCGATAGCGCCCTCAAGATCGCCCGCATCCAACAGGTCTTTTGCCGCAGTCATCGCTCTTTCGCTTGCCGGTTTCATGTGCGTCTCCTTGGAAAACAGTGGTCGGTGGTCAGTGGTCAGTGGTCAGTGGTCGGTGGTCTGTATATCGATCACCTCTTCAACCCTGCCCCCCTGCCCCTCTGCACATCTGCTCCTCTGCTCCCCTGCTCCCTTTCACCTCATCACCTCATCACCACTTCACCTCTTCATGAGATCAATTCGGGCTTTGGGGAACGCGCATCGAGGTGAACAGTTTTCGCTCGAACGGGCTTATCGCGCTCGACGGGCGAAGCGTGGCCCGCACCTGCGTCGTTCCCACCATCCAGGACAACTGATACTGGTTGTCCGCCGTCTTCGAGGGGCTGCCCGCAGCAAACATCTGAAACAGTCCCCACTCCCCCGGAAAAGATTTTTCTGATTGCTGCCCTCCGCGCGCCACCACTATCCTCGCGCCCGAAGTCCCTGCCCGCGCCGGCCAGTTGAACTTGGCCGACTGAGGGGACGCGCCTCGCGTCTCCACCCGGTTGCCATCGATTTCGATCACCAGGTCGGTCCCCGGCTGAGGCATCAGCGTCAGGTCGTAGCTGACTTCGGGCTGCTGGCCTCCTCCGGCAAACAGCGCGTCGCGCAGCGCGCGCGCTGCGTTGAGGTAAGCGACGAAACCGTCGGAGAGTTTTACCGCGCCCGCTTCCTTCAGCTTCCACTGTCCCTGCGCGTCATCGAACGACGTTGCCAGTTTGTCGTTGAAAAACGCGGTGAGTTGCCCGTTGGTCGGATTGAGAAAGCGGGCAAGGTCAAGTACCGGAGCCTGCGAAGAAGAATCGGTGAATGGAAAAGCGGATTCGAGCGCGCGGGCTTTCGGATAAATCTGCTCGCGCCATCCTTTTTCTATCTGCTCGTAGCCGCCGCCGTAGAGCATCGCGCGAAGATTCGAAAGCGGCTGGCGGAGCAGTCGGGCGACATCGCTTGAGGCAGCGGTCTTGAAAGAGTCCGTCAATCTGGAAACGTCCTGCTCGGCCTTTTGAAGCCCTATTTCGTCCTTGCCCGTAAGCAGCGCCTTCGCGGTCTGAGCGAGTTGATCGTCGGATTTGTTTTCGAGCGCATCGAGGACTCTTCGCAGCGCGGCGCGATACTGCGACATCGGCGCGCTTATCTTTTTGTCTTCCGAAGAGACGAAGGCAAACACCGGTCGGTACTCTTTTTCGGCCTCGGTAGTTCCCGCCACACTTTCCTTGCTGCTCGCAAAGATGCCTTTGATCCATCCCCAGATTCCGCCGCCGCCTTTTTGCGACGAGAGGTTGGTGTTGCGCTCAAGCTCCGTCATCACCAGTTCCAGAGGCGAGTCTGTCGCTGAGAGCGCCTTGAGCGTTTCGACGGCGTCATCTTTCGTTCTGAACGGGCGGACGTTTACGCCCTTGATAAACCGCTGCCATTGCGAGGTGTACTCACGGAAATACATCGCCTGAAGCTTGCTGATATCGGCGCTCTGATCCTGAGAAGCGGCCTGCGGCCCCATCACCCAGTCGTCTTTGCCAATCTCCTCGGCTGCCGACTCCATCGCTTCGCCCCAGTGCTCGCGGTAGCCTGCAAGGGTGAAGCTGCCCGGCACAGAGTAAGAACTGGTGAGCGCGCCCCGCCCGCGATCCTGCGCTATGGCTTCGAGCGTCATTGGCGCGACCTTCGTATCGATCTGGCTGGTGATCTGTTTGAAGAAGCGATTGACCGCCGGATAGGCTGCGAGTTTGCGGCGCGAGTCGGCTACCGTTTTGTCGTCGGGTCTGTAAGCCGGAGCGTCGGGGCGTCCGGCCTGACGCGCGTAGAATTTCAACTGCTCTTCGGAGACAAGCTCTATCTCCGGGGGAGACGATTTCTTCCAGTAGTCGGTCAGTTGATTTGCAAGGAAGGCTGACTCGACTTTATCGGGACTGGACAGCATCAGGTACGTTTTGAGCAGGTCGTAATGATGGCCGAGATCGCTCTGGCCGTCGGTCTCCTGAGCGGAAGCAAGAGTTTTCAAATCCTGCTCAAGCGCGGCGGCGGCGGGTTCGAAGAAGTTATGAGAGATGGAATCGAAGTAGGCGGCGCGCAGGTAAGGATTTATTTCATCGCCCGAATAGAACCCGAACCTCAGATAAAGCGGCGGAGAGTTCTGATCGTAATCATCGAGCGTCGCCAGCGTTCTGCGCAGATCATCGAGGGCTTCGAGTTCGACTCGCCGTGCGGCGGCGTCTTTTTTGTTCGGGTCTTTGGCCGAGTAGGCGCGAATTATTTCATCCACTCGACGACCGCGCTCGCGCGCCTCAGCCAGGAGCCATCGGTTGCCGATAAAAGAAACGACCATGCCGATCGATATGAGAAACAGCAGGGCTATGCCTGCGCCCACGAGCAGGTCGCGCACCCGGTGAGGATTCCTTTTGCCCAACTGGAAAGACGCGGCCAGGTCTTTGTCTCTCAGCACAACGTCTTTGAACAGTCGCTCGACGAAGAAACTCTGGCCCGACACTATCTCTTCGTCTGCGGCGCTGCTCGTGAAGTAGAAGCCTCGGAGCAGAGGGTTTTCAGTGAAGGGATTTGGGCGGAAGAGCGCCGATGCGAAGGCTCCGAGTTTTCTGCGAGTCTCGGCGAAGTGAAGCGGAAAGTCGAGCACGCAGAGTTGTTCGCCGGGCGAAGCGGGCACGCCGAGCCGCGCAAGTCGGCGGCGAATCAACGCCTCATAAAGGTGATCGAATTCGACATCGAAGAGCGCGTGGGCGTTTGCGGATTTTTCCAATGGTATGGTCGCGCCCCACACCTGCGCGCGTTCGTCGCGTCCAAACGGGCTGAAGAATTCTTCGAACCCCTCGATCAAATCGATGTGGGTGAAGACGAGGTAGACGGGAAAGCGGCACTGCGAGCGACGGATGACTTCTTCGAGTCTGCCGCGCAGAAGTTTGGCCTGCTGTTCTATCTCGGCTTCGGCCAGCGAGAGAGTGCGCGCGGCATTGACCGCCAGCACCACGCCATCGAGCGGGCGGGTCTTGCGATGCTTCCTGACAGTTTCTATCAGGGCGATCCATTCGTCTTCATCCGCGCCTTCGGTGTCATATCGCCCGGCGGTGTCGAGAAAGACGGCGTGATCGGTCACGCGCCACTCGCAATCGCGGGTGGGGCTGACGCGGTTTCGATCGGCGTGTCGCTGACTGGGAAGGGTGTGGAAGTCGAGCCCGGATGAAAGCGCAAAAGATGTCTTGCCGCTCGCCGGCGGGCCTGCGATGAGAAACCAGGGCAGAGTGTAAGCCGCATCGCCTCTCCTGGCCGCGCCGAGTTTAGAGTTGCGCAACCACTGCACGGTCTCTTCCGCGCCTCGCGTCAGATGGTCGAAGCTGCGCGCTGAGGTGCGAGTCGATGAGTCTGACGATGAGTCTGCGCTCTGTTGAGATTCCTCTTTGGCGGCCTGACGTTTTTTGCGGTAATGGTTGATGAGCAGAGCGAAAGGCCAGGTGAGCAGTATCAATCCGATGAGCGCCAGCCTGAAGTTGAGGCTCAATCCGAGGGCCGGGCCTCCGTAGTAGACCAGCAAACAGGCTATGGCATAAAACGACAAAACGAACGACATGCCGATCGCCGATCTGAGATGTTGCCAGTGTGACATAAGCGTCAATGAAAAAGGTAAAAGGTAAAAGCAGGAGAATAAGAGAGGGCGACCCTTCACCGCCGTCTTTTGTTTTTGCCTTTTGCCTTCCTGTTCATCGTCATCTGAGCAATTGCTCCTTGACGTGGTTCAGTTCCGAGATGAGCAGGAAAGACAGAACCACGTAGATAAAAATCACGAGACCGACGGCGACGCTTCCGCTCACTCTGGCCCAGCGCGGAAGACCGCTGTCTGAGGGAAGCGCGGGCTGATCGGTCGCCTTCGAGTGAGGCGAAAGCGCCCCTCCGCGCAAGCGATTGGCCCGGCGCAGAAAGTCGGCCACCTCTTCGATCACTCCCCGGAGTTTTTCTTCATAGTAGATGTTGTACTTGCCCTTGTAGCCCAACAGCAGGCACAGGTAGCAGACTTCTATGACATCGATATCGGCTTCGCTCTCGGCGCTCCTGGTGAGCGCGT
>CAZPQE010000183.1:4296-11548 GCA_964588615.1 uncultured Clostridia bacterium
CGCTCGAAGAAAGTCAGCCCCGCAAGGTGCTCGCCCACGTATCCGAGTTGAAGCGGATATTTTTCCCACTCCTCGCGCAACGGGAAATCAGCGATGAGAACGGTCTCATCGACGAAGGCGGCGAGCGCGAACTTGGCCGTTTGCAGTTGTCGCTCCTTGTATCCGAGACGGTCGCCGCGCTCTTCCACTTCCTTGAGCAGACCATCAACGGTGCGGCGCAGATCGATTGAGGGAGTGGTCAGCCCGGCCTTGACGCGCAGTATCTCTTCGAGAACGGGCGTGACCAGTCCCATCAGGTCGTTGCCTGCCTGCTGGCTGCGAATCGTTGTTCGTTTCTGAGCGATCATATTCGTCATCAGGGCTTGACGGCGTACATTTCGAGTTTCACATCGGGAAACTCATCAGGCACATAAACGGCTATGGTCTTCGACCCGCAGATGGTCTCCCAGTAGGGGCCGATGGTGTCGAGACCGAAATAATGAAATCCGATTCGCGCCGGAACGGGCGCAGGCGGCGGCGACGCATGGCGGAGAACTATGCCCGGCAGGGCCGACCCCACGACCGCATCTATGACATCGCGCGCCGCTATCTTGAGCACTCGCGGCACGATCTCTATCAACCGGCTCTCAGGTATCTGCGCGCGCAGTCCGATGTAAAAGGCCGCTTCCTTCAACAACTGCTCGTCTATCACCCGCCCCACATAAAGAGACTTGCGCACATTTTCCAGAGGTATCGGAACGCAGCGGGTCGGGATGACTATTTCGAGCAACTCACGAATCTCGGCAGCAAGCTGGCTGAAGGTGAAGTAGAGGTCCGCGTGCTCGTATCGAACGATGTCTTTCGGATGGCGGTCTGCGACGAAGGTCATCAGCCCTCCGGCCAGCAGAGCCATCTTTTCATACAATCGCTCGGGGTGCGTAAGAGGCGAGCGAAAGAGATGGGTGAGCGCGGGGATGGCGCAGTTGACCGTGTGCAGCAGCCAGAAGAGAGCAACCTCCGATGCGGTGAAATCGGAAGTCGCCGACGCGCGCTGCCGTCGCTGCTCTGACAGAGTGCTGCTCTTGGTGGTGAGTATCTCGACCAACTGGCGGAGCATGTTGACCATCCAGGTCGAGGAGCGGATGTTGAGCGAAGGGGCGATCCAGTTCTGAGACAACGCCATCTGTCCGGTGGTCGTGCGCTCGACCTCGGCTATCTTTATGGCCGAATAACCTTCGCGCAGTTCATCGCCCAGGAGCACTCGCAGGTTTCCGCGAGCGTAAGCTATCTGCCGCTCGTTTTCTCCTGTCGTTTCATCAGGGACGAGGCCCGCGTCCTGAATGTATCGAACCATCTGAGAGCCGGAAGCGCCATTCAACTGATAGTTGATCGCGCCGACCCGGCGCGCGGGGATCGTCAGGTGAACATCCAGGCGCTCCTGCTCGGAAGGAAAGTGAGCTTCGACTGCGCGCGCAGGCGGCGCAGGATCGCCCTGCGGGATGTTGATCATCAATCCGTCGGGCATCACCGCCCTGCAACTCAGCAATTCGAAATAGCCGTTGGAGATGGCCTCCTGATTGATCTGGATGTCGAGGATGCCCCACCCGTAGGCGGCAAGCGAAGCGATGCGGGAGTTGAGCGAGTCTTCGTGATAGTTGTCCCATTGCTGGAAGTGATGCGGGGTGAGCAACATCCCCTCATCCCAAAGTATTTTGCGATAGCGGCTCATAAGGAACCCCTCTCGAAACTGCCCCGCTTGCTGACGCTGATCTTCGAGCCTGACGCTCGGAATGCATGATGGCCGACACCTGAATCAGAAGGAATGGGGGATTGTGGAACGAGTGACTCCTCGGTTTTATTCACCTCCCCTCGGTGCGATTTTATAAGCTCTCCGAATGCAAGGCAGTGACACCAGGCATAAGGCCGGGTGATGGTCGTCACCCGACAAAACCCTTTGTCAGTTGCAACCGATAAAGGGCAACTGGCTCCCCTTTGTTAAAAAGCAAGGGGGGCGGCATCGATGCCGAATCGTTCAGGGTTCTGGGCGATGATGCCCAGGGCGAGGAACCTGAGCACGAAATCGAAAACATCAGGGTCGAGGCTGTCGCGCAGATGCCAGACGTTGCGTTCGGTGAGCGGGTCTTTGACCGCCCGCCGCATAATCACAAGCAGCGGGTGAGATTTCCTCGTTCCTCCTCCCATGCGATAAGCCGCCACGAGTATGAGAGCCTTGTCCGCCAATTCCGTGCCGAAGGTGGATCGCAGCGATGCGATCTCCGGACGGATGCGCCGCGCCGTCGCAAGCGTGTCGCCTCCCGTCCGCCCTCCATCGGTTTCAGCCAGCGCGGTGTAAATTACCAGCCCCGGCTCGATGCCCTCCCGCCGGGCTTCGGCTGCCACCTCACGGCCTTCCCGATCGAGCGCCTTCAATGCCCGCGCAAGCTCAGGCGACTGTTTGTACTGCTCGACTTTCCGCCTGATCGAGTCGAGCGCGGCGGCTGCGCTCGGAGGAAAAACATAAGGCTTGTCATCGCTGCTCACGCGCCGCAGCGCCTGCGCGGCAGCCTTTTCGATCTGATCGAGGGAAACCTCATCGGCTTTGGTCTTCGATTCGCTCGGCGATGAAATCTGCGATTCGATCATTTCCGCCTGTTCCTCGACAGGCTGCCGGGCGCGAGGCGCAGGCTTTCTTTCAACGCCAAAGAGCAGGGCCAGGACGACGGTCGCCGCAAGCACAGCCGTCACCGACGCCACGGCTATGGCCGTCGCGCTGAGAGAGTTTTTCGCCGGGCGATCATTTCTGCTCGCTTCCGTCTTTTGAGCGACGCGCTCGGCGACTATGCGCACCGTGATTTCGCACTGACCGATTGAGATGATATCGCGGTCTTCAAGCTGCGCGGCGCTGAGGACGGGGGCGTCGTTGAGGAAAGTTCCGTTGCGGGAGCCGCAGTCGGAGAGCAGAACCAGGTCATCGACTCTTTCTATCAGCGCGTGGCGATGAGACAATCCGGGATCGAAGATTGACAGATCGTTATCCGCGCCGCGCCCGATCGTGAAGCGGTTCGCTCGAAGTGCGATCTTTCGAGAGTTCCCTTCCTCGTCCTGGAACGTCAATGTGACTTCAGGGTGCGTCATCGGTTTGCGTGCAGGTCGAAAGGGGGTTCATCCTGAGTCCGAACGCGCTGGGCGTCTCGCCCACGATTGCGGCGGCGAAGAACTTGGGAACGTATTTGATGTTCTCGTTCTGAAAATAGCGGTCAAGCTTGTCGGAGTTGGCCACCAGAGTCCAGAAGCTGCGCTCCTTGTTCTGGCTGTCGAGCACGTCCTGAAGGTCTCGTCGAACCGAGTCGGGGCTGCGATTGTAACCGGCTATGCCGAGGGCGACGCTCATCGAATCTGACCCGAATTCGGTGATTCTGTCTTTCATGTACTTTGCGGCGGCGGGGGCCATCTTCTGGACATCGCAGCGGTCGTCGGGCGCGACGCCATAGCCTCGCGCGGTTTCCGGCATGAACTGAAAAAGGCCCTTCGCCCCGACGGGGCTCGTCAGGCAGGGGCGGTATTCGCTTTCGATCATCGGGATGTAGAGTCCAACGACCGCAGGCACGCCCTGCGAGTTGAACGAGCGGATTATGTATGGCGACAGAAGTCTGGCCCGGCTGAAAAGCGAGTCGAGGTCTTCGCCCCAGATTCGGGAAGACCCGTTGCCCACTCTCCGCGCGTAGCCCTCGACGTATTGTTTTATGTAAGGCAGCACATCATCCGTAAACTGATACTCGCGATTGCCCATCATGCGGGAGATGTGCCGCGCCCGGTCATAGATGAACTCAAGCCGCTCCTCCTGGCTCATCTGCAAATACAGCTTGCGCGAAACAGAGGGCGGCTCTGTTGCGGCGGTCGGATTCGGAGCGGCGTTAGAGTTTGAAGCAGCGTCGAGCTTAGGCGGAATGTCTTGGGCGAATTCATATCTCTCTTCGATGACGGCGCGCTGAGGGCTTCGGCTTTCAGAGACGAATGACTTGACGGCGAGGACTCCAATCAGGAGAGCGACTATCACGACCGGGAGGGCAGCCATCGGCAGCTTGAATGAGCTTCGAGGTTGATCGTCAGACTTGCGCGAGTTCTTGTCGCTTACGCTGACAAGGATGATCGTTTCGCCGATATTGATTTTGTCTTTGTCGGCAAGCGGCGCTCCATCTCCGCCGACCCGACGGCCATTGACGCGGCTGCCATTGGTCGAGGCTTCATCGACTATCCAGACCTTGTCATTTTCCCGATAGAGGGTTGCGTGCAGGCGCGAGAGATCATCGTCATCGATATGGACATCGACCGAGTGACCGCGACCCACAGTCAGGCGGCCTTCGAGCAAGGGAATTGTCCGGGTCTCCTGCGGAGCGTCAATTGTAAGAGTGACCTCGATCATATCAGTAAAGCGAAGACAGCGGCTCGCCGCCGAGGCCGAACAAACGGGGGTTTTCTCCCACCACCCCTGCGGCAAAGAAGCGCGCCACGCGGTCGGCTCCATCGCCGTCGATGACGCCTGACCTGACCATCTTCCAGAAATCCCTGCGACCCGCTCCGCCGGGGTCTGCCTCTTCGATTCGCGCCCGCACCTGGGCCGCTTCGCCCAGAGTCATTCCATAGCAGGCGATGGCGTACATGTAGTCATCGATCCCGAAGAGGTTTATGAGTTCTTTCATGTAACTGGCCGCCACTTCAGCCGAGCGTCGCGGATCATCGAGCGATGAGGGAGGCTCATCCGTCTTGATGTACCCCTGCTCGATAGCCACGCGCCGGGGGACTCGCCATAGCCCCGCGCTCTGTTCGGCAACAATATGTTGATTCTTCTGCGCTATGGCCATCACGAAACCGAGTGGAAGCGGCAGCCCCCTGGCTCCGAACGCGCTGCCTATCTCGCGTCGAAGCGGGCGGGCATCGTCGGTCACGTTGACCCGGTGCGCGCTTGCGCGCAGTCTTATCTGCCCGACGAACTCAGCGTCGAACGTGTACCAGCTTTTTCCTGAAATCTGCGCCGACAGGCTCCTGCACAACGAAGCCATATCGAATCCGCTCGACGAGGCGGTGAGAGGTTTGCTGTCGGTCGCATAATCCGCAGTCTTTATTTCTTCCGCGTCGTCGGACGAAGCAGGGATCAGATCGAAGGCGAGCAGGATGGTATCGGGCTGAGGTTTTTTTTCGCCCTCTTTGTTTTCGATTGTCACCGTGAGGACGTGATTGCCCCGGTCGAGGTTTCGAACCAGTGGTTGAATCTCAGCCGGGACGAGTTCAGCGTCATAGGGCGGGAAGTCCGCGCTTGCTATCTCGATGCCGTCGAGGAGATAGATTATGCGTTCGATGTCGCGCGTGTCTTCCACTTCGACGCGGATGGTTTCGGGTTTCTGGATGGTCGCTCCCGTCTGCGGACTTATGATGCGCGCCGCGCCTTCTGACTCCGACCTCAAGACCCCTGCCAGCAGCAGCACGATGAGGATGACGACGATCAATACTGCTGCCGCGCCGAGCAGAACGAGCTTGTTTACCGTGAACGAATCGGGCGAGGCAGAAACGGGAGTAGGCGCGGGCGGAGGCGCGGGCGGAGGCGCGGGCGTCGCCTGATTTTCTTCGGCATCGGGTTCCATCTCACCGAGGTGGAATTCGATCACCGCCGCGCCGCCTATCGAGATTCTGTCGCCGTCTTCGAGCCTGCGCTCAGGGGTCACCATTTCTCCGTTGATCGATGTGCCGTTTAGGCCGCCGAGGTCGCACAACCAGAAATCATCGTCTCTCTTTTCTATGATGGCGTGATAGCGGGAAACAGCGGGGTCATCGATGTGAATCAGGTTGTCGAAGGCGCGGCCTATGGTCGCCTCAGCCGGGAGGTTCATTTCGCGGTCAGCCTGATGAGGCGATCTTATCACTATCCTCGGAGTGGTCATAACGCATGAATTCATTCGTTCTCATCGCGATGGGCGCAGTTGGATTGCGAATCGCGTTTTCTTAGGATCGATCTCCACGTCTAGCGAAAAAGGTTCATAGCTTATCGCTTTGGCCTTGAGCGTGTAGCGACCGGCGGGCACGGGCCTGTCGAGTTTGAATAGGCCTTCCCCGTTGCTCCCGCCCCAGGTGAGCAGATTCGCGGGAGTCACTTCGCGGCTGCCCAAAAGGGTGATGCCTATGCGCGCGCCTGCGACGGGTCGGCCATCGGCTGCCGATTTCACTATCCCTTCGATAATCACCTGCGGAGTCGCTTGCGCTGTTTGCGCGACGGCGTTCTTTCCATCCTCTGTCGGGCGCGCTCTTGAGAGCATCGAGGCCACCAGATGAGCGGGGCGCAGAAAGCCTACCGCGCCGAGCCACTGGTAATCGTCGGGGAAGCCGTCGCCGTCGCCGTCGACGGGCTGGCGGTCGGCGACGACCTTCGTCGGGATGCCTATGAGTTTGCCTTCGCTGCTGACCGCCGCCCCGCCGCTGTTGCCATGAATGAGGCGCGCGCTGGTTTTGATCCAGCTTCCGAGCGCATCGATGCCTTCGACCACTCCCGTATTGACGGTTACGGTCGAGCCGCCCTTTTCCGGGTAGCCGATGATGATGATGTCGTCTAACAGTTTGACGGCGCGCGAATCTCCAATCTCCATCGCAGCAAAAGGAGGCGGGTGGTTGCCGGCAGATTTGACGCGCAGCAGCGCGAGATCATCCGTCTTGTTGAGCAGCAGGACTTCGAGGCGATGCGGAGAGGCCGATTGAGGAGAAGACCCGGCCTCCGGGGGCAGGTTGAAATAAATTTCGTCGTAGAGCCGGTCTGATTTGTCTTCGACGATAACATGATAGCTGGTGACGATGATGCCGTCGCTGCCGACGACGACCGCCGACCCGCGCGCGCGCAGTTCGGAAGGTTGACCAGCGGTTTTTCGAACGGTAATCAAACCGACTGCCGCGGCTGCCTGGCGCACTCGCGCGCGCGATTGAGTCGATATGGAAGTTCCCCGTTGAGGCGACTGGCCCTGCAAAGATGGAAACAGCAACAGAGCGGCAAGCGCGCTCCCAAGCATCCTGTCAGCCGTTTTGCTCATAGCATTTTCTCGTCAGTAAAAGGACGCGCAGACGCAACGGTCGCGCCTGGGCAAACAGAGCCCTTGTATTTCCAGGCTCTCAGGAAAATGTAGAGCCGTCGGCCAGCCTGCCGATGCTCTGGATTTTCACCCTCATCAGGGCGTCGCCTGGCGACCCATCGAACTCTTCAGATATGCCGGAGACGGATTTCGAAGACGGCGAC
>CAZPQE010000184.1:0-11520 GCA_964588615.1 uncultured Clostridia bacterium
ACTCGACTCCCAACGGCGAGCGGATACTCAACACCCCTCAGCAGAGTCTTGCCACCTACATAGAAATGCCCGACGGGAGCATCGAGCCGTGGCTGATAACTGAAGAGGGCGGGCCTCCCATAGGCGGATCGCATACCGGAACCGGGTTCGTCGTCGCCGATAACGGTTTCATCCTCACCAATCGCCATGTGGCCGCCACCTGGGAAACCTCTTACCTGTTTCCGCCCGACGCCGTTCCCGGACTGATTTACCGTCTCACCTCCGAAGGCCCTGTTCCCTACAAGGTGCTCAACCAGCCACTCCCAAGATGGGTTCCGACCAAGTCGAAGATACTCGGCGGAAAACCCGCATCGGGAAAGATCGCCGAGGGTCGGACCGATTACATGGATGTCACGTTTGCCAAGAACCGGAACCGCATTCCGGCCAAGCTGGCCCGCGTCAGCGACCGGCACGACGTGGCGATGATAAAGATCGATCTTCCGCAGTCGGTTCCCAAAGTCGATTTGTTCGACAACTATGATTCGGTCGAGCAGGGCATGAAAATCACCATACTGGGCTATCCGGGAATTTCGCCGCAGGTCGGGGTGGTGACCAAATCCGAAGACCCGTTCAATCGCCAGGAAGAAGTGAAAGTCGTACCCGATCCGACCGTCACCGACGGCATCATCGGTAGGATCATTCGCGGCGATGCCAAGTCGTCGGACAACGATTCGGACAGCTACATAAGCACGTTCGGAGACAGCTTCCAGTTGTCGGCCACTGCCACGGGGGCGGGCAACAGCGGCGGGCCGGTCTTCGACGAACGGGGGAGGGTGATCGGCATCTTCTATGCCAGCGCCAGCCGACTCGGTGATGCCCGCATCACGTTTGCCGTTCCGATTCGCTTCGGCATCGAGTTGATGGGAACTTCGGCAGTCATCAAGTGACGCGCAGGTTCCGGGCCTCCGTGTCGAGGCCCGGAACCGGTTCAAGCATGAGCAGAGCTAATCTGGTCAACACCACCATTGGCGAGTATCGCGTCGTGGATTTTTTGGGCGCGGGCGGAATGGGCGAAGTCTACCGCGCGGTGCATTCGAAGATAGGCCGGGTGGTGGCCATCAAACTCCTCACTCAAACTGCGCGCAATCCGAACTTCGTCGAGCGATTCTTGAACGAAGCCCGCATACAGGCCACGCTTCAACATCCCAACATCGTAACCCTCTACGATTTTCTCGAATTCAACGGCCAGCCGTGCATAATAATGGAGTACATCGAAGGGCAGGAACTCGATGACCGCATACGCGCCTGCGGATCGTTGCCGCTGTCGGAAGCCCTGCGCATTTTCCAGTCGGTAGTCGAAGCCATCGAGTACGTTCACAACCAGGGCATCGTTCACCGCGATATCAAATCCAACAACATCAAGATCAGCAACGCAGGACAAGTCAAGGTGCTCGATTTCGGCATCGCCAAATCGGGCACGACTCCGCAACTGACCATGACCGGCGCGTTCATCGGCACGCTGCAATACCTCTCGCCGGAGCAGATCACAGGCGGGACGGCGGACTATCGCTCGGACATCTGGGCGCTGGGCGTGTTGCTCTATGAAATGGTGACGGGGAAACTCCCATTTCAGGCGATCACTCTCGGAGAGCTTTGCGAGAAGATAGTCAAAACACATCACGCGCCTCCTACATCGCTCAACGCTTCCGTGCCCAGGGAGGTGGAAGCGATCATCACCCGCTGTTTGAAGAAGAACCCGCAGGAGCGGTACAACTCGGCTTCGGAGCTTTTGTATGATGTGCGACGGGCATCTGGAACGCTTTCCGGGCCTCAGCCCGCTCTGGATCAACATCAGCGAATCTCGGCTCCGAATCCATCTCAGCCTATATCAGGCCCGTACCCGACTCATCCCATACCGGGTCCCCGCCCGGCTCATCCCGTATCCGATCAGCACAGGATGCCTGCCGCGCCGGAAAAGCCCTCCCCTCAGCCTAAGAGCAACGTCGGATTGATCGCGGTCTCTGTTGCCGCATTCGTGTTGATAGTTGCGGGGATCGTTTATGTGATAGTCGGAATGGACGGCTCGTCGACCGGCGGCAGTTCCACATCTCTCAGCAATCAGTCATCGAGTCGCGCAAGCAGCAATATGCCTCTGCGCACGGTCAAGATAGATGCCGTAGGGGGGCAGGCCGAAATATCGATCAACGGCCAGAAGGTCGGCACTACCCCTTATCAGTTTCAGGCGCATGTCAAAGAGCAGTTCGATGTGACGCTTCATCGCGAGGGATTCGTCGACAAGCAGATAAGGATTTCAGTCAGCGACACCACCAACGAGTACATGTACACGCTTGAAAAGCGTCACTGACCCCAGGGCTTATGAGAGTCTTCGCTGCCGCAGGCCTTCTGCTGATGGCCATCACCCTTGCGGCGCTCGAAGCCATTGCCTTTCTCGATCCCCAGGGAACGAAGATGGCCGATGACGCCGACCCGTTCGGCGACCCCGCTGTCTCCCGGCATCAACACGCGGTTTTTATCCTTGTCGTGAGTTTTTTTGTCGTCGTGGCAAGCAGATTGATTCGAAAAGACAGCATCAAAGCATCGCGCTTTGAAAAGGAGTGATCGATGTAGACCAGGCTGCCAGATTGTTGGCGCGCTGATAATGACGAAGATTCACGGCATTCGAGAAGGGAGAGGAAGACGGCTCAGGGACGCTCCAAAACCGACAGCTTTGTGTGGTATCATAAGAGCCTGTCGCGTGGAAATTCATAGATTGCGGATGGATTCGATGGTTCAGGCATCAGCAAAATCTCCGGGCAACAGGCTATACTCAAATGATCGCCGATTCGAACTGAATTGAACACTTGCGCCCGTTCCGAGGTGAATAGCTCTTATGTTCAAGAGGTGGAGAAAGCCTAAAAAAGAAACAGTAGCTCCTACCCTGACCTTCGATCAGACAAGCGAGCAGCCGGATTATGAGGTAACAGCCAGCGTATTCACCGACCCCGGATGTGTGCGCGAGATCAATGAGGATTCGGGCCGCTACTTCCATCCCGACGACGCAGACCTTTTGTCGAACAAGGGACTGCTGTTCATCGTGGCCGACGGGATGGGCGGCCATTCGGCAGGCGAGGTCGCTTCGCGCATGGCCGTCGAGTGCATAAGCCGGTTCTATTACGAAGACTCGGACGATCCGATAGAATCGCTGAAGAACGCTTTCCAGGGGGCGAACCGCGAAATCCATCGAGCCTCGCTCAAAGACTCCGGCCTTGCCGGTATGGGGACGACCTGCACGGCGCTGGTGCTCAGAAACGGATCGGCGATATCGGCGCACGTCGGAGACAGCCGCCTCTATCTCGTGCGCGACGGCCAGATTTATCTGATGACCGAAGACCACTCGGCGGTCATGGAGATGGTCAAGCGCGGGATGATTAGCCTGGAGGAAGCGCGCCATCACCCGGACAAAAACGTCATACTTCGCGCCATGGGCAGTCACCCGGAAGTCGAAGTCACTATCTGGGATTCGCCTTTTCCGGTTCGCGTGGGAGATAGCTTCCTGCTCTGCTCCGACGGCCTCTACGATCTGGTCGAAGACGAGGAGATAAGGCGGATGGTGGTCTCGCTCGATCCGACATCGGCCTGTCAGACGCTCATCGCAATGGCGCGCGAGCGCGGAGGCCACGACAACATTACCGTCGCGATAGTCAACCTCAAGGCCAGAGGTGAAGAGCCCCAAAGACCCGTACCGACAACGCGAGTGGTGGAGGTTTTAGAATGATAGGCGCTGTCATCGGCAATTACCGCATTTTGCAGAAGCTCGGCGAGGGCGGCATGGGCACGGTCTACAAGGGCGAAGATATGATGCTCGAACGCGAGGTGGCAATCAAAGCACTCCGTCAGGAACTCACCAATCAGCCGCAACTGGCCGAGCGGTTCCGCGGCGAGGCCATCACGCTGGCCAAACTCAATCACCCCAACATCGCCACCCTTCACAGCTTCTTCCGGCAGGGCGATGAATACTTCATGGTCATGGAGTTCGTGCGCGGAGAGACGCTCGATAATTTCCTGCGAAGGGCCGGCACGATGCCCGTCGAGAGGGCGATAACGCTTTTCTGCCAGGCGCTCGACGGCATAGGCCACGCCCATTCTCTGGGCATCATTCACCGCGACATCAAGCCCGCAAACATGATGCTTACGACCAATGGCTCGATCAAAGTCATGGATTTCGGCATAGCCCGCGTGCTCGGCACTTCGCGCATGACCCGTCAGGGCAACATCGTAGGCACTATCGAGTACATGTCGCCTGAAGCCATTCAGGGAATGGATGTCGATGCGCGGTCGGATATCTACTCTCTCGGTTTGCTGCTTTATGAAATGCTGACCGGGAGACTTCCGTTCGTGAGCGATTCCGAGTTCCAGATGATGATGGCCCAGATACAGCAGGCCCCTCCGCCTCCCCGCACCTTCGCTCCGCACATACCCGTCGTGATTGAGCAGGCCATAATGCGGTCGCTGGCCAAGAAGCCCGAAGCGCGTTTCCAGGATGTGATGGATTTTCGCCGGGTGGTCGAAGGGGGAGTGCAGGGAGCGCCCACTCAGCCCGCGCAGAGACCTCCGGCAATAGCACCAACGCGAATGGGAGCCGGTCCGGCATCGCCGCCTCTTTCGACCGGGCCTGCGCTTCCTCAGCCCCCCGGTCAGACCGCCATGCCGCCCGCTCCTGGCTATCAGCCCAACTCGCCCTGGCAGCCTCAGCCAGCTACTCCGCCCCAGGGCTACGGGCCGCCCGCCTTTCAGCCTCAAACTGCCACTCCTCCGCAGGGAATGGCTCCGCCTCAGTACCCGAATTATTCTCAACCTCAGTTCGGGCAGCAGCCCTCTTTCATGAGCCGGCTCAACTGGAAGCACTACACCGCCGGGGCTGCCGCGCTGTTCCTGCTCATTCTGGCTCCGTTCGTCATAATGGCTTTTATGAAAGGGCCGGAACCGCCGCCACAAAAAAACACGCCACTGGTCAGCCCTCAGCCTGACCCTGTGACTGAAAACAAGCCGAGCGTGAATAAAGAGCCTGATACGCAGCCTTACACCGGCGGCGAGAAAATCGAAGAGACTACTTCCATCCCTCCCGATTCATCTGAGGACCCGAATGCCGGAAAGACCAAACCGTCCAAACCAGCGAGGAAGGATGACGCTGCCGCGCGCGAGCGGGCGCGTAAACGCGCAGAAGCCAAGCGGCTCCTCGATCAATAGGTTTGATTCAGGAGTGAGTATTATGAACAAGCAACGCCGATTGAAAATTTCATCGCCAGCAAAATCCATTTCCATCGTCGCGTCAACTATTATACTTTTCACATCTGTCGTTTCTCTTGCGTTTGCGCAAGAGAAACCTCCTTACGACAAAGACAGGCTGCTGAAGGTGGTCTCTCTCAACGTGCTTTCGACAAAAGAAATAATCGATGCGGTAAACACCCGCGGGGTCGATTTTCGAGTCACGCCGCAGATCGAAACCGAATTCAAACAGGCCGGAGCGCGGCCTGAGATAATCGAGGCTCTGCGTCGCAGCTATCGCGCGCCTAAACCGGCAGGCAATACGTCCAGCCCGAATACAGGATCGACTTCTACGACTCCCCCTCCGAAAACGAATGTGCCTCCCGGACCGCCGCTCTCGAAGAACGAAATCGTCACCATGCTTCAGGGCGGGCTGACCTCACAGAGAGTGGGGCAGTTCGTCGAAGCGCGAGGGGTCGCCTTCACGCTCACCCCGGACATCACACGCGAGATAATGGCGGCAGGCGGCACGCGCGAATTGCTCGGCGCGATAGCGGCTAGAGGGACGACCGGTCGTTCGAATCCGCCCTCGAATCCGCCCGCCAACACTCGGCCCAACCCCGGCCCCGATTATGACGACCTGAATTATCAGGCGATAGCGGCCATGAAAGCCAACAATGTGAGCGAAGCGGTGCGACTGCTTCAGCAGGCCATTCGCGTAGACCCCAGCCGCCCGACCGCCTATCAGGTGCTCGGATTCACTCAACTCTACGGCTATCAAAACATCGCCTCGGCAGAGCAGTCCTTCCGACAGGCCATAGAACGAAACGGAGCGGGAGTGTTTCAGGTCTATCACGATCACGACAATTTCTTTCAGACTTATTGCCAGGGATCGCTGCTGATAACCAAAACAGGAGTGACCTTCAACGCCAACGATGGCGTTCATAAGTTCGAGGCCCAGGACGCGATGATAAAAGAGGTTTCGCTCAATGACTTCGTCGGAGCTAATTTCGGAGGCTTCCACATAAAAGTCCGCGAAGGAGAAAAGGGCAAAGCCAGGAACTTTAATTTCGCTCCGTTGACTCAGAAGAAACAGGAATCCACGCTGATCATAAATCTGATCAGGAGCTATTAATTCAGACGGCATCTGCCGTCAGGCGGAGGAATCATGATAGGCACCACGGTTGGGAGTTACAGGATCGCTGAAAAGATCGGCGAAGGAGGCATGGGAGCGGTTTTTCGCGGCATAGACGAGATGCTCGAACGCGAAGTTGCCATAAAAATGTTGAGGCCGGAACTGACCAGCCAGCCGCATGTGGTCGAGCGGTTTCGCTCCGAAGCTGTCACTCTCGCCAAGCTCAACCATCCCAACATCGCAACTCTTTACAGCTTTCTGCGCCAGGGAGAGCACTTCTTCATGGTCATGGAATTCGTCAAGGGAGAGACGCTCGACGACGTGATCAGAAAATACGGAGCGATGCCCGTGCCTCGAGCCATCGAGCTTTTCTGCCACGCTCTGGAAGGAATCGAGCACGCCCACAAGATGGGCATCATTCACCGCGATATCAAGCCCGCCAACCTGATGCTCAGTCAGGAAGGGACTATCAAGGTGATGGATTTCGGAATAGCCCGCGTGCTGGGAACGGCCCGGCTGACAAGGCAGGGAAGCGTTGTCGGCACTATCGAGTATATGTCTCCTGAGCAGGTTCAGGGCGAAGAGGGCGACGCCCGGAGCGACATTTATTCGCTGGGCATCCTGTTTTACGAAATGCTCACCGGGCGCGTGCCTTTTCACTCCACCAGCGAATTCGCGCTGATGAAAGCGCAGATAGAAGAAGCCCCTCCTCCGCCTCGCATGTTCGCCCCGCACATTCCGGTGGCCGTAGAGCAGGCCATCATGCGCGCGCTTGCCAAAAAACCCGACGCGCGATATCAGAGCGCGGGCGAATTCCGCGCCTCCGTCCTCCGCTCCCAGGCCGGGGCGACGACCGGACCCAAATCCGCTTATGCCGTTCAACAGCCCAGGACGAGCGAGCCGCGCCCAAGCGGCCCGACCCCTTCTCTGACTCAGCAGGGAACATTGCCGCTTGCGGCCATGCCGTCGAGCACCAAATCCGATGGCGCTCCTTCGCACCCGACCGCAAGCAGTCAGGTGAAAGAAACCGTGCTGGGCGGAGCGGCTGTGGTCTCCCCCGTCATCCAGAAAGAAACGCGGCTTCCATCGCATCAGCCCTTTGCGACAAACCCCGAACAGCATTTCCACCAGCAGCAGCATCAGGTTTCGATTTTTCAGCGGCTCAACTGGAAGCACTACACTGCAATAGGGGCCGCCCTGCTGATCCTGCTCATTGCGCCGTTTGCAATAATCGCCGGCCTCAACGCGCGCAATCAATCGGTAGCTCCTCCGCTTCCGCCGTCGCAGGAGGAGCAGACAGAGCAGGCTGCCGAGCCTCCCGCTCCGCCTGCGGAGAATCAGGTCGCGCCGCTTCCTTCAGACACCCCTGTGAGCGAAATACCGGTCGAAGGAAGTTCGAAGACTCCTCGACCCCGCGACAGCAAGGGCGTAGGCTACAATCAGCCGTCGGATTCGACAGCCGTCGCCCCTCCTCCCGTCGCTCCTCCACCGACTCAGCCTCCGCCGCC
Source organism: uncultured Clostridia bacterium (assembly GCA_964588615.1). GTDB lineage: Bacteria > Acidobacteriota > Blastocatellia > UBA7656 > UBA7656 > UBA7656. The sequence continues at coordinate 7,888 of CAZPQE010000184.1, forward strand.
GGCCAAAAGCGAACCGGTAGCCGGCAACAAGGAGGAGCCTAAGAAAGAAGAAGCGAAGAAAGAAGAGTCCAGGAAAGAAGAAGCGAAGAAAGAGGAAGAGAAGAAGGAGAAAAAGAAGAGCGGCGGCGTGGGCGGCTTCTTCAAAAAAGTTTTCGGCGGCGGCGACAAGGAAGAAAAAAAGAAAAAGCCCTGAAAATTTGCGAGGGCTGACGGGCTGTCAGCCCTCATCGATTATTCCAATTCGACGATCTCCTGATAAGTCGGAATCACCGCCTCCCATCCCAGTTCACCGCTGATCCTGTCGCGCAAAGCCTCGGCAGAATCGGGTTCTCCGTGAACTATGAAAGTCTTCTTAGGCGGGCGCCGAAAGCCTGAAAGCCAGCGCATAATCTCCGATGAATCGGCGTGCGCCGAAAGACTCCCGACGTTTTCTATCCTCGCGCGAACCGGAATCATCTGACCGTGAATTTTTATCTCGTCTTCTCCGTCGAGCAGCCTGCGCCCGCGTGTGCCTGCCGCCTGAAATCCGACGAAGATGACCGCGCTCGCAGGATCGGGCAGATACCGCGCCAGATGATGAAGCACCCGACCGCCTGTGGCCATGCCTGACGCGGAAATGATTATCGCCGGGCCTCCCTGCTCGTCGAGCGCCTTCGATCCGCTCCGGCCCTGAACCAGAGAAAAATTCCTCGTGGCCAGAGCATTCCGCTTCACCCGCTCGAATCGCTGCATGTCCAGATCGTGCTCGCCCTTGTGCTTGACGTAGAGCCTGGTTGCCGAAACTCCCATGGGCGAATCAATAGCGACCGGGAGCACACTCACGCGGCCCTCGTCTTCGAGCTCGCGCAGATAATAGATCAAAAGCTGGGTGCGCCCGACGGCGAAGGCCGGAATGATGATCTTGCCTCCGCGCGCGGCAGTCTGGTTGATGATTTCAGCGAGCCGGTCTTTCGGGTTCGCGTCGTCATGCGCCCGATCTCCGTATGTGGATTCGACTAGCAGGTAATCGCACTCCTCGGCCTGAAACGGGTCGTTTAGTATCGGCTCGCCGTAGCGACCGAGGTCGCCGGAAAAAATAACTTTGAGCCGATCGCGCCCGCGCTCGGTGATTTCGACGCTGACGAAACTCGAACCGAGAATGTGGCCTGCGGGCGAGAAGCGCGCGCTGAAAAATTTGTTGAGCCGAAAGTCCGCGTCGAAGTCCACCCCCTGAACCTGTCGAAGCGACTGTCGAGCGTCCGCCTCAGTGTAGAGCGGGAGGGCGGGGCTGTGTTTGGAAAAGCCCTTGCGGTTGGCATACTCGGCGTCTTCTTCCTGAATGCGGGCCGAGTCGGGCAGCATGATATCGAGCAGATCGGCGGTGGCGCGGGTGCAGTAGACCGGGCCGGAAAATCCGTCTTTGACCAGGCGCGGCAGATAGCCCGTGTGATCGATGTGAGCGTGGGTGAGTATCACCCATCCGATGGAAGCGGGATTGAGCGGAAGCGGCTCCCAGTTGCGCTGGCGCAGTTCCTTCAGCCCCTGAAACAACCCGCAATCGATCATAAGGCGGCTTCCAGCGGCTTCGAGCAGGTACTTCGAACCAGTCACCGTTCCGGTCGCTCCGAGAAATTGAATCCTTGCCATAACGCCGCCACACTATCAGATAGCCAATCAGCCCGGCAAGCATCGACGGGCGCGCGCAAATGACCGGAGGTATGGAGCGATCAAAAAACGAAAAAATTGACAAGCGGCGGAACCTTGTTATACTTAACATCGTTAAGCGATTTGACAGTGTTAAACGGTAGCGAGGGATGGGATTAAAAGACAGGCGCGAGCGAGAAAAAGAGGCTCTGAGGCAGGAGATACTCGATGCCGCCAGAGACCTCTTCGTCGAGGAAGGATACGAGAACGTATCGATGCGGCGAATAGCCGAGAGGATAGACTATTCGCCGACGACGATTTATCTGTATTTCGAGGACAAGTCCGACCTGTTGTTTCACATCTGCGAGGAGACTTTCACCAAGCTGGTCGCAAAGTCTGAAAAGATACTGGCTGAAAGCAGCGACCCGCTCACGAAAGTCAAGAAGATAGGGCGCAATTATGTGGACTTCGGGCTCCGACATCCGAATCATTACAAGGTGACCTTCATGGTTCAACATGAGCACCCGGAACTCGAAGATCACTACGAAAGCTCTATGGGATATCGCGCCTTCGAGCTTCTTCGCTCCAGCGTCGAGGAATGCATACGCGCGAAGATATTCCGCCGGATCAACGCCGATGTCGCCAGCCAGGCCCTCTGGGCCGGAGTGCATGGGATAACCTCGCTGCTCATCGCCAAACCCGATTATCGCTGGGTCGATAAGCAGAAGACCATTGACATGGTGATCGACTCGATGTGCGCGGGGCTGATGAAATGAAAATTTTTTGAAGTCCCGATTAACACTGTTAATACTTTAAGCAGTGTTAAGAAAAAAACGAAGAGGGCGTCGCCTGTGACGCTCGGTTGCCCCCGGTGAGAGGAATAAAAGGACAGAGGAGCAATGTCGCCTGTTCGGTTATCGAAGGGCGTCAGGCAGTCACCTTGATCGAAAGGAGTCAGTTATGAAAAGAATCGGTTCATTGTTTGTCGCAATAGTTATGGTAATGGGATTGGGTTTTGCCACCCTGGCGCAGGGAAAGGAAGTCAAGAAGACCATCACGCTGAATCTCGACGCAAAGATGAGCGGACAATCGCTTGCCAAAGGATCATACACCGTCAAGTATGTCGAAGGTCAGGATGGCGATCTCGTTTTTCTTCAGGGCAAGCGCGAAGTGGTCAAGCTTTCCTACAAGTGGACCAAACTGAGCAAGGCCCCCGCTGAAAACACGGTCGTCTTCAAGGCCAATGGAGACGGCTCCTACAGCATCAAGCGCATAGAGCTCAAAGGCGCTGACATGGCCGTCTCGTTTGAGTAAAAAGTCCTAATCCGCCAACACGGGCAGTCGTTCGATGAGAATGGCTGCCCTCTTTTTTTATTCGAATGTGGGAAGCTGATTTCCCGATAGCGGACACCGCCAGTCAACGCCTGACATCCGCGCAATCGATCATCACCGACTGCAAGTCAGAAGAAACAAAGGGCAGTGTCAAATTCCCCCGGTTTGGCTGACAATCTCTCTGCCTGCTGGCACAATGTTTGACTTATCGCCGAGGGCGTCGTCGCTCTGAAGAGAAATTTGATGAAACGGCGGCTAAGAGTATGACGTATTGGCCTTTGATTGCTGAAAGAACAGTTAAAACTGGAAAGCGCGGCGGCTCAAGCGCGCCCGCTTGGGGAAATTGATTTGAGAGGATTCCTATGATTTCGGTTCACAAGAGCTTTTTCAGATTGAGTCAGACGGCGGCTGCGGTTTTTCTTGCCTGCGCGCTCCTTGCGTCTCCGCTTGCCGCTCTTGCGCAGGAAGCGACGGAAGGCGTCGTAGCGCGCCAATCGCCTCAGCAAAGAAATGAAACCGCAGAGAAAACACAAGACGCCTCAGCGCAGAACCCTATCACTCAACCCCTGTCGCTTTCGCCTGATGTTTCGACTCAGCGAGTCGGCGTGGATGAAAGCAACAAGCGGCTGCTTACGCTTCAGGACACCATCGCGCTGGCCCTGCAAAACAACCTTGACA
>CAZPQE010000185.1:0-11454 GCA_964588615.1 uncultured Clostridia bacterium
GTCAGTATATCGATCACCTCTTCACCCCTGCCCCCCTGCACCTCTGCTCCCCTGCTCCCTTGCTCCCCTGCACTCCTGCTCCTCTGCACCCCTGCACCCCGCTGCCCACTGTCAGGAGAAGTTAGACACGGTAATCTATGCTCCGCCGATGAAATCCGCCGTCGAGATGGCTCCTGACACAGAAGCGGCGAAGGTCTTCTTCGATCAGTGCGCGAAATCGGAGGCCAGTCACGTCATTTTGATTTCGAGCGCGATGGTTTATGGCGCAAGTCACAACAATCCGGGGCTGATGTCGGAGTCGCGCCCGGCGCAGCGAAATGGCGCAAACCCTGTAGGAGCAGGCTGGGCCGAGATCGAATCTCTGGCTGCTTCGGCGTTGAGCGGAAAGAAGCTGACCATTCTTAGGACGGCGGCAGTCGTAGCGCGCGGGGGGGCGGATTATTTTTCGCAACTGCTCGAAGGCCGCGTGGCTGTCACGCTTGCCGGATATGATCCCCCTTTGCAGTTGCTCTCGCCCGAAGACCTCGCCCGCGCTGTCTGCTGCGCAATCGAACGGAGCGAGGGCGGCGTCTTCAACGTCGCACCCCGAGGGGTGATTCCGCTCAAAAAAGCGTTGCGACTTGCGGGAGCGCGAAGAGCGGCCTTTCCGCGAACCATTCAAAAGGCAGCCCGCGCATTGCTTCGCCCGCTGGGGCTTGCGCGTTCGATAGGTCATCTGGACTTCATTCGATATTCGTGGACGGTTTCTGATCGCCGGATAAGAACGGAACTTGGCTATGAGCCGGAACGGGCGAGCGCGGAGGCGGCGCTTGAAATCGGCGGGAAGCGAGAACCTCTCGAATTCGGAATTCGGAATTCGGAATTCGGAATGGGGGAAGACTCTTTATCCCGCACTCCGCATTTCGCATTCCGCATTCGAGAGGCCCGGTTCGACGAGTTCGGCCTCGACCCGGAGTACCTGTCGAAGATAGGCCGAAGGGTTTTCAACTTTCTTGAGAAGCGGTACTGGCGGATCGAAGTCGATGGACTGGAGAACCTGCCCGCCACAGGAGGCGCGGTGCTTGTGGGAGTTCATCGGGGGTTTATGCCGTGGGATGGGATTATGTTCATCCATCAGGTATTTCAGCAGACAGGTCGCGTGCCGCGATTTCTGATGCACCCCGGACTTGTGAAGCCCCCTTTCGCTTTCAATTTCATGACGAAGATCGGCGGAGTGATAGCCTGTCAGGAAAATGCCGATTTCGCGCTCTCGCGCGGCGAGATGCTCGGCGTCTTTCCCGAGGGAGTGGGAGGAGCGTTTACGCTCTATCGGGACGCCTACAGGATCGGAAAGTTCCTGCGAAACGACTTCGTGAAGATGGCGCTGAGGCATCGCGCGCCCATCGTGCCTTTTATCACAGTCGGGAGCGCGGAGATTTTTCCGATTCTGAAGAAGCTCGACTGGCGATGGTGGAAGAAGAAGATGGACTGGCCGTGTCTGCCCATCACTCCGACTTTTCCGTTTTTGCCTGTGCCGCTGCCGTCGAAGTGGCATACGCAGATACTCGCGCCGATTCAAATCGAGCAATACGGCGAAGACGCATCTGACGACCCGCGCGCGGTGCGGGCCATAAGCGATCAGGTGCGCTCGCGGATGGCCGAAGCTATGCAATCGATCGTTCGGCGTCGCAAATCCATTTTTTACGGATCGGTCTTTGAAAAGGAGGCTTGAAGATGTGGCTTTCGAGTCTGGGCCGCTGCGCGCACCTTGTGAGGGTGCTCATCCGTCACGGGCTGGCGCACTTGCTGGGATTGCGTCTTGCGAAATGGCCCCGGCTTGAAAAGCGGCTGCCTGTGGCAAATCTCCGAGGTCCCGAACGGCTGCGCGCAGTGATAGAAGACCTGGGAGGGACGTTCATCAAGTTCGGCCAGATGCTGGCGCTTCAGCCCGACATATTGCCGATCGAATACTGCAATGCGCTTTTCAATCTGCTCGATCACGTCGTGCCGTTTCCGTTCGAGGATGTCGAGCGGATATTCAGGGAAGAGACGGGGCGGAGTACTTCAGAAGTCTTCGACCGCTTCGATGTCGAGCCGATTGCGACGGCTTCGATAGGCCAGGTTCATGTGGCTTATGTCGAAGGTCGGAAGTGGGCGGTGAAGGTTCAGCGACCGAGCGTCGATACTGATTTTGCGGGCGACATTCGAATGATGAGAGCGATGATGCGGGTCATTGGCCGCCTCCACATCAAGCCGCTTTACTGGCTCCTGGAGCCTGTCGGAGAGTTCGTAGCCTGGACGGATGAGGAGCTCGATTACCGGCGCGAAGCTCGTTACATGGAGCAGCAGCGGAGGAACTCGCGGCGCAATCCGACAGAGATCGTGCCTCAAGTGATGTCTGATCTGACGACTCGACGGACGCTAGTCGTGGAATTTATGGAAGGCATCAGCGTGTTGAATTTTCTCCGCGCGGCGGAGACCCGCGACGAGGTGACTTTGGAGCGATTGCAGGCCGCAGGGTTTGCGCCCAGCGAGTTCGTTCGGAATCTGCTGGACAACTTTCTGGGCGACGCATATCGCTACGGAATGTTCCATGCGGATTTGCATCCGGCGAATCTGTTGATATTGCCGGGCAATGTAGTGGGCTACATTGATTTCGGAATAACAGGCGTGTTGAGTCGTTATTCGCGGCGTCATCTGGTGGCGCTGACATTGAATCTGGGCCGGGGTGATCTGGACGGAATGTGCGAGACGTTTTTCAGGATTTCGACCTGCGACTCGCGGTCTGACACCGCCGGATTCCGGGAAGGGCTTGAGCGATTGAGCAAAGAGTGGTACACGCAGCGAGGCGACGAGCGGAGGCTGGTAAAGAACGCGACCCTTGTGATGATGGACATGCTCAAGCTGTCGAGGCAAACGAACATTTATCCTGCGCGCGATGTGGTGAAGTACATCCGGTCAGCCATAGCGATAGACGGACTGATCACGCGGGTGGCTCCGGGGTTTGATTTAGGTAAGCACCTGGAATCGATATCGACTCACTATTTGAAGTGGGACGCGCGGCGGGCGTTGTTTTCTTATGACTCGATAGTGAACTGGTCGAGCGCGTCTTCGCATTTGCTGCGCGATGGGCCGCTGAGGGCAGCGGGACTGGTTCAGAAGATTTCGGATGGGGATTTGCCCGCGAAGGTAGAGATAGGAGGCGGGCGAAGAGACATCGATGAAGGATTGCGAATGCAGGCGATGCTGCTGGGGGCGATGATGTTCGGGCTTGCGCTGGTGATGACGCTGACCGGCGAGAGGGCTTCGATAGGCGTGAACCTGTTTACGGCTGAGGCGGCGTTGCTTTTCTTTGCGGCGGCGAGGCTGTGGCAGACATTGCGCTGCCTGACCTGAGTTTTGAAAAAGGAGAGTCGATATGAGAGAGCTTTTCAAATCATTCTTTCGATTTTCGTGGGCGATGTCGCTATTCGGAGCGCAGCAGGCGGCCAATGTCGCCACGCCTGCCAAAGCCGCTGAATCGTTCAATCGCGTAAGCGATGCCACCAAACAGGAATTGAACGAAATCACATCAACAGCCTTCAAGACGGGCGACAACCTTCAAAAAGGGGCGGTCGATACGTTCTTCGATTTATTTTCGGCTGAGGCGCTCAATCCCAGCTTCTGGATAAAGCGCGGCACGGAACTGACCAGGCAGACGCTCAAAGTATTCGGGCAGGGCAACTCAGGGTCGAAACCTTCCGAAAAGAAATGAAAAGGCCAGGAATCGTCGCGGCGCGATGGATGAGGTTTAAGGAGGGAGAGGAATGCCAGTTTTCAGATTTCAGGTTTCAGATTTCAGATTTCGGTTTTCGGTTATCAGCCTGCGAACCACGCTCATCCTGGCTGTGGGGGCGATGATGACCGGCTGCGGGGATTCGACCGCGAGCGGAAAGGTCTCGATAGGGGAGCGCGCCCCCGGCTTTTCGCTCAAGTCCGTGAGCGGCGAAACCGTCACGCTCGATTCGCTTCAGGGGCAGGCTGTGGTGCTCAACTTCTGGGCTACCTGGTGCGGCCCCTGTCAGAAAGAGATTCCCGAACTCAAGGCCCTCGCCGAAAAGTCTGAAGCGAAAGTCATAGGGATTGCGCTCGATGAAGACCCCAGAGCCGTCAAGCCCTTCGTCCAGAGGCACGGCGTCAACTACACCGTGCTGCTGGGCGATCAGGAAGTGTTCGAGCGGGCGGGCGGCTACGGCATTCCTTACACGCTGATACTCGATGGGTCGGGCAGGGTCATAAACATCTATCGCGGCCCGGCGACCAGAGAGGCGATAGAGAGCGATCTCGAAGGTCTCAACCAGGGCGCGTGAGAGATGCGAGGAAATGACCTAATGCGGAATGCTTCGAATTCGGAATTCGGAATTCGGAATTCGGAATGGGAGAAGACTCTTTATTCCGCATTCCGCATTCCGCATTCTACATTCGAGAGGTTCCGCATTCACAGGCGCAGGAAGGAAGAGATAACCGAGAGGCTCAGTTCCCTGGGCCTTATGGCGGGCCCGCGCCGCATCGTCGGAGATAAGGAAAAGCTGAGTCTGCGGCTGCGCGAGGCGCTTGAAAGCCTCGGCCCTGTGTTCACTTCCTTCGGTCTCTATCTCTCGACGAGGGCCGATCTTCTGCTTGCGACCGATTGCCTTGAGTTGTCAGCCATAAGCGACCTGATCGAGCCTCTGCCGGTGGAGACGGTCATAAGGCTGTTCGCTGCTGAATTCGGATGTGAGCCGGAGGAGGTCTTCGAGGTCTTTGAATCAGAGCCTATGAGATCGGGCCTGTTGTATCAGTTGCATCGCGCGCAACTCAAAGACGGCGCGCAGGTCATAGTGAAGATATCGCGGCTCGACGTGTTTAAATCGCGGTCGGCAGACCTTGAGATTGTCGGCATGCTGGCCAGAACCCGCGCGGGCGTGGCCTGGGGAGAGGCGCCCATGAGGAGCGTCGTCGAGGATTTTCGGCTCGATCTGGCAGAGCGGCTCAACCTGATCGGGGAGGCCGAATCCTTCGAAGCTCTTGGGGCAGACGCCCGCGCCTTCGGTTTGCTCGGCGCTCCGCGACCGCTCGGTCGTCTTTGCTCTTCGAGGATCATCGTCTTCGAACGACTGGAAGGGATGACGCTCGAAGCGGTCTTTGAAAATGGCGAGGAGGTTGATCGAAGCGATCTTGCCCGTCGGCTCTGTCGGGTGTGGCTGCGACAGGCATTGCTTGGAAGCCGGTTTCCTGCCGCGCCTCGCCCTCAAAATGTGATCCTGATGCCTGATGGTCGGATAGCATTCGCGGGCGGAGGGCTGACGACGCTCAGGCGCGAATCGCAGACCAACCTTCGTCAATATCTGGTCTCGTCATCTACGCAGGAGCTTGACAAGGCGTGCGAGTCGCTTCTTCGAGAGATGGATGAGGAGCGTGGGCGGGCGAAGGCGGACGATGTGCAGAGGCGATTCAAGCAGATACAGCCGTTTCGGGATGGGGGCTGGAATTCTGAGAGCAGCGCCGAGAGCCTTGCCGAACAACTCATGGCGCAATGGCTCGTGGCGACGCGCGAGGGCTGCAAGCCGACCAGTCATCTTGTGAGCTTTTATCGAGGGCTGTTTTCGACCGTCTCGATGGCCGAGCGACTTGCGCCCGGAAGAGACTCGCTGTTGATCGCCCTTGAGGAAGTGCGATTGCTTGAGGTGATAGAGCAGTTTCAATCGCTGGTCTTTCCGCAGGAGCTTGGGGGGAAACTCGAAAAATACGCGATGATGATGGCCGAGCTTCCGCGCCGTATGGACGAGATATTGAACCTGACTTCAGAGGGGCCGGCGCGCATCCGCCTTCAGGTAAACGAATCGCCCGCGCAACGGAGAAGGCGAAATTCGATGGCCGTAGTGATCGCGCTGTTGCTCGCGCTGCTTGCGGTCGCTTTGATTACCCGTCACCTGTCGGCTGCCGGGGTCGAGTGGGCCGAAAAGGCAGGGGCAGTGGTGATGATACTCGCGGGCGCCGCGGCGCTGATGTCTGCGCGGCGGGCGCGCTGAGAGCAGAAAATGTTTCGACTGTTCGCCCAGTTGATGAAGCTGCCGTTCGAGTTCTTCGCTTTCAGCGTGGAGATGTTGGCGAAGACCGTGCAAGGTATTCAGAAGATAGCCAACGATGGGGTAGACACACTTGTTGGCGGGGTCGCTCCATCCCTCTTCGAAGAGGGCTGCGAGAGCGATCTCAAGAGCGGTTCCGAAACTAACGCAGCCGCTTTGGAAAGCGGCGATGCGGTTGAATTTGCTGCTGACACTACATCACAGGAGGACGTAAAGATGGCTGATAATGATCTGACCAATTCCGACAAGGTTAAGGTGGTGCAGTACACCATACTCACCATCATGCCCGACGATGAACATCCTCTGGAAGGGTTCAAGAATTCTCCAAGGACTAAAGTTTTCAGCGATGCGATGACAGGCGAGGACTTCACCTCGTGGGTGATCGCAGACTACTTTCAACAACCCAATCATGAGCACATAAAGCCGGAGAACAAAAAGTACCTGCGCGTCGCCTATGAAGTTATTAGCACCTTCGACAAGGAGGACGCTAACTACGACAAAGAGCAGGTTGATGCCCTCAGAGGGATTCAAAGGACACTGGCGCGAAAATACGGGGACTATGAAGAAGCCGCGACCAAGGAGGAAGGTAAACCTAAGTCGCCAGCGCCGAAGGGATAAGAGGCAAGAGACCCAAACCGAGCAGTCGAGTCGGGGAAGCCGAAGACGCGATCAGCGCAGTATTTGAGGCTGTTCCCGGACTTGCATCTTTCCCCTGTTCAACTTGCTGCCGGGAAAGTGTGGACCTGGTTGATTCGAAATCGTTTCCTGGTTTTCGGTCTTTCCGAAGGCCTCGCAGTCGTGCGCGGGCTGATCGAAGACAACACGGCGCGATGCAGTCCTATCTCAGAGGGCGAGGTCAAAAAGGTCGATGTGTTTCGAATAATGGGGAAGAGGCGTATCGGCAACCCACTTCCGGTTTTGCCCTGTGAATGACGAGTCAAAGCAATGAGCGATCAAAGGGAACAAACAGCGGCTATGGTGTTGTCGGGAGGAGGAGCCAAGGGCGCTTACGAAGTCGGAGTGATGAAGGCGCTCTTCGAGGGCCAATCACCCGCGACCGATTACAAGCCTCTCTCGCCCGAAGTCTACACAGGCACTTCGGTCGGCGCGCTCAATGCCGCGTTTCTCGCTTCGCAAGTCGATGTCACCGCGCCGGTCGCTCTCACGCGACTCGAAGAACTCTGGCGCGAGCGCATAGCCAACACGCTCGAAGCCTGCGGCAACGGGATACTGCGCATAAGAGGGCTGCCGTTTCAGGGCCTCGATCCCGGATGCATCCGCCATCCGCTCGACGACGTGAGGCAACTGGCCAGAGACGGCGTCTACTTCACGAATTATTTCTTTCGACGGGGATCGAACCTGCTCTTCGGCAGCGGGTCGCTGAGAACGCGAGTGGCCGAGACCGTAGACCTGACGGCGATCATCTCGCGCGAGCCGCTCGATGATCTTGTCACACAAGCTATCGATATCGAGAGCCTGCGGGCCTCTTCAAAGAAACTGACCATCGCGGCCACCAACTGGAAGAACGGAAAGGCTCAGTTCTTCACAAAGCAGGAGATCATCGAAAAATTCGGAGTGAAAGCGGTTCTGGCTTCTTCGGCCATACCGGGCATATTCGATCCGGTCTTCCTCGACGGCGTTCCCTACGTCGACGGCGGGCTTGCCAACAACACGCCATTCCGTCCCGCTATCCGCGACGGGGCTGACGACCTGCACATCGTTTATCTCGATCCGCTGATCGTCGATATCCCGTTTCCCGAACTGCCCAACACTCTGGACACCTCTTATCGAGTTTACGCGATGACGCTGGCCGACAGAGTCAACAACGATTTCATCAACGTCCGCAGAGTGAACCAGCTACTGAGGTTGCTCAAAAACGAAGAAGAAGCCCGCAGCGCCACATCGCAGCAGGTGCTTCGAATAGCGCGCAGCGTGGGGCCGTTCCGCCAGGACGAGCGAAGCTATCGCACGATAGAAGTTCACCGCTATCGCCCCGACAGCGATCTCGGAGGCGCGGCGGGGATACTCGACTTCAGCGCCGAGAACATCGATCACCTAATCAAACTCGGCTACCAGAAAGCGGTCAATCACGACTGCTCGGCTTCAGGGTGCGAGGTGATAAAGAGGCCGGTCAGGCAGGGAGAAGCGAAATGAAGGACTTCATTCAATCGCTGACGAAATTTTCGTGGGCGCTTACAGTGTTCGGTTTCAGTCAGGCGGGAAACATTCTGCGCGGATTGCCGACCTCAGACCCCACGCTCAAGGCGACCGAGAGCTTCAACATCACGACTGAAACGATCGAAGAGCAGTACGACTCGATAGACAAGACCGTCTTCGACATTGGCAATACAGTTCAGACGGCGGTCATCGAGACGGCGTTCAACCTGCTCAAGCCTGCCAACTATGCGCCCCGCACGGTGTGGGAAACTACGCAGAACCTCGCGCGCTGGGGGCTTGGCCTGGCGACTCAGTTCATACCCGGAGGCAAGGTCGGCACAGGCGGCCCGCCTACTGGCTGGGGGCCTGTCAACATCGATGACGCTGAATTGTTTTACGTCCGTGGAGGAGTCTCGGCGGCTGAGGTCGAGGCCGGTTCCACTCAGAGCAAACAGCAAGGCGGGAATTGAGGGGAGCAGGGGACCAATGACAAAGGACAAAGGACAAAGGGCAAATATCAACAAGCAGGTCGAAAGCGCGGCTTACTTCTCGCTGTTCTCGCTGCCCAACCCGGCGGCCCCTCCTGTTCCAGTCCCCCTCATCGCCGCAGTGCCACAACTGGCTATAGCCATCAGGGTCAATGAAGGATTGCGGCGGTTCGAGATTGATGGCCCTGAAGTTTCGGCGGTGTGCGGGTTCAAAGTCACAAAAAACATCGGCGACCAGATCGTGGCCAAAGTCTCTATGCAGATGACTCCGATGCCCAACAATTTTCAGGCTGAATCTGATCGCACTCCGCCGCCGACCATACTGCTGCCGTTTCTCTCTCAGCGGTTCTGCGCGCTCGACGGACAGATGCAGTTTCTCGACAGCGAGGGAAGCGGATTTACGGCCTTCGGCTGCGGGCGGACGCTTCCGGCCAAAGTCGCGGGAGAGTCGCAATTGAGGCTGGCGGCAGTGCTCGATATTACAGAAGGGTTCGGAAAATTTGCGGGACTTGCAGGGACGGGAATAGTCAACGGCGAAACCGTGCCTCCGAGCACCTTCGACTTCAGCGTTTTGTTCAGACTCGTCGACCCGGAAGGGAAACTGCAATCCAATCTGGCAATCCCGCAACTGCCGCCCGCGCCCGACTCGCAGGCCGACACTTCTTTCCTGCCCTTCATAAGCGAGCCTGACCCTGAGCGCCCCATCACAGCCGAGACTGATGGGCAAAGGATCATCTTTCGAATCAACGAGCGACTGCGCTTCGCCCATCTCGATTTCGACATCGCGCCGCTGCGCTCGGCGACTGAAAAAGGCGCGATAGTCGGTCGCCACTCGATGACCGTCATTGCCGATACCAGCCAGTCGCCGACAGTCTTTCCGGCTTATTCCATTGATGGCGAGTTTTCATTCTTCGACCATCAGGGAAAATCCATCGGCGGATTCAAGGCCGATTTACTCGAAGGTCGCGTCTTTCCGACAGGAGGATTTTATCGATTGGGGGGGATCGCTCCGCCGTCGGAAGGATCGGGACAGTTCATCGATCCTGTCGGAATGGTCTCAGTCAACGGCGCATTCAACATCGAGACGGGAGCGGTTTCGACAGTGTACCTGGTGAGGCTTGCCGATCCGACAGGAGTGTTTCAACCGGCGGGATGAAGGGGAGAGGAGATGGCAAAAGGGAACGGCAAACAATCACTGACCAGCCAGCAGGAGACGCAGCGCATACTGGAGAAGGCGAGCTACTTCGTGATCTTCTCTGTTCCCGATCCCCAGAGCCTGTCGGTCGGAACGCCGCTCATTCCGTTCATCCCGCAGACGGTTTACAGGATCGATATTACAGAGGCCCCGCGCCTGTTCCAGGTGCGGACGGAAGCGGTCACCGCCCGGTGCGGCATCCGCGCGACGAAGAGCATAAGCCGCCGACAGATCGCCAATCAGCGACTTGAAATGGAAGTCACACCGAACAACTACCAGTCAGGGCCGGGAAGGACTCCTCCGCCGACTCTTCTGCTGCCGTTTCTCTCTCAGCGATTCTGGATGTTGAACGGAAACTTCGATTTTCTGGACGGGCTGGGAACAGGGTTTCGGGCTATTGCCGGAGGGCGGTTCTTTCCCGCCGGAGGGACGAGCCTGTGGATAGGCGGGGTTGCAGAAATCACCGAAGGGCTGGGCCAGTTGGCGGGATTTCAGGGCAATCTGGCCATCGATGGGCAGACCACACCCCCGGCAGAATTCGCCAATGCTTTTTTGTTTCGCTTCATCGATCTCGAAGGCAAGCTCTCGGCGGACTCTCTTCCGCCGGTCGAGCCGGAGGCGCCCGACCCGGATTATTCAGAGAGCGCGATGATTCCGCTTCTGGCCGACCTCAAGCCCTCGACTTCAATAGAGGTGGAAACCATCGCGGGCAGTTCGAAGAAGCGAGTGCGGATGGTCGAGCGGCTGCGGCTAGTGGATACGAACTTCGATGTGAGACCGGGGTTTCTGAAATCGCACAACGTAGTGAAAGCGGAGGTGGGAGAGCGGCACACAACTCTTGTGTTCGACCCTGACGATGAAAACGACACCATACCGGTTTATTCGACCGCCAGCGAGTTCCGCTTTGTGGCCGAGGGCAAATCGATAGGGCGGCTGGAAGCCAATCTTTTCGAGGGACGGGCATTTCGCACAACTCTTCCGGGGCTTGCGCAACCTTTCTTCAGGATAGTGGGCTTCGGGCCTTATGGGGAAGGGACAGGCCAGTTTCAGAGCCTCGATGGAATGATGGTAATGAACGGAGCCTTGAGCCTTGAGCCTGGGGCGTTCTCTTCGATGTACCTGCTTCGCATCCGCGACCCGCAGCGAAGATTTCAGAGCCAGACCGCGGGCTGACAGTTGGCGCAGTCTCAAATAGTGGAGGATTTTTTATGAGCAGTGTTTTGGACATTATCAAATCGGCTGCAAAGCTGTTGCCGGGAGGAGAGTTTGTCTTTGATGCAACGGTGGCGGGGGCGAAAGGCGCAATAGAGGATGCAAACTGGGCTGCTGGCGAACTGGCAAGGACCGGAAGAAGGATTGCTGGTGCGCCAGGCGAGATTTCTGGTGCGACCTTCGGTGCGGGGCTTGGCGCTGTCAGCGGGTTTTTGTTCGGCTCTCTGTCGGGCGCGGGAATAAGTCAGCGATTGAGCGCGCCTCACGAGATTTTCCCCCAGGCCATTCGCGTGGCGGATCAGGAAGAGGTCTTCTC
>CAZPQE010000186.1:0-11402 GCA_964588615.1 uncultured Clostridia bacterium
GCTTCTTCTCCAAACACCGCCGCACGAGTCGTTCCAACTGCGGCGAAATCTTCGCATTCGTCTCGCCAAGTTCCGGCACGTCATCTTTCAAAATCGCGGCCATCGTCTCCGCCATCGTCTCGCGCTGAAACACTCGCTTCCCGCGCAGTATTTCAAAGAGGATCAAACCAAAGCTGAAAATGTCGGAACGATGATCCACTTCTTCGCCGCGCACCTGCTCCGGCGACATATACGCGACGGTGCCCATGACTGTGCCGGGATTCGTGAGTTGTTTTAGTGTGGCGACATCCGAACCGGCAGAAACATGGCGCGGCGGTCTGAGTTTGGCTAAGCCGAAGTCGAGAATCTTCACCCGCCCGTCGTTCGTGACAAACAGATTCTCTGGCTTCAGGTCACGATGGGTGATGCCTTTCTCGTGTGCGGCAGCGAGTCCGGCGGCGATCTGCTGCGCATACTCGATGGCCGTGCACACGGGCAGCGTGCCGTCATTGAGGCGCGAGCGCAGCTCTTCGCCTTCGAGCAATTCCATCACGATGAAAGGCGCGCCCCCAAGTTCTGTTGAAGCCGTGCCGATGTCGTAGACGGTCAGGATGTTTGGGTGATTGAGCGCCGAAGTCGCGCGCGCCTCCTGCTCAAAACGGCGCAGGCGGTCTTCGTCCCTGGCGAAATTGGCGGGCAGCAGTTTGATAGCAACCTCACGATCAAGCCGCGAATCGTGGGCCCGGTAGACCTCGCCCATGCCGCCTGCGCCGAGGCGCGAGATGATGCGGTAATGCGAGAGTGTGGTGTTGGCCTCGATTGATTTATTCATCTTCTTTCTGGTTTATTGCGGGTGAGGCCGAAAAGTATCTTCATCCGTCTTGTAATGCCCGATGAACCAACAGCGTGTCAGTGTACTGCACGAACCTCATGGCTTTCCCATTTTGAATCTTCCAGACATGCGCGAAGTCTGCCTGAAAGCTCTTGCCCGTAGCTTTGTATGTTCCGCTGTACTTGCCTAATACGACGACGATATCGCCGCCATCGATGAAGTCATCGGGCACGGCGGCAAATCCTTCCCACTATGTGCCGAGCCTCATGAAAACGCCGTCGAGCACTCCATCGGGGCCAATGTAAGTTCCGCCGTAGGGAAAGCCTTCGGCTTCCGTCGACTCAATATCGGGGCTTAAAAATCCCAGCACTGAAGGGATATCGCCTCTGGCGAATGCGTATTACAGATTCTTTACCGCATCGAGATTGCTCATGTGTTTGCTCCTGTGAAAATGTACAGCAGGCTGCCAGCCTGCTGAGTCCTAATTGAAAATGTACAGCAGGCTGGCCGACGGTTGTACATCACTTTCAATTTCAGATAACTAAAACTTTCCGCTATCGACATCGAGGATGAACCGGATCAGCCCTTCCATGTAAATCTTCTGGTCATCGTAGATTGCCATGTGGCTTCCCTGCGGGCAAAACAGGTAGCGACCTTTCTGCACCCGTTTGGCCATCACCTCCATGTGTGCCGGGTCCATCGTGTCGTACTTTGCGCCAATGACTAATGTGGGCGGCGTGATCCTGGACAGATCATTGACGCGATCCCAGTCAAGCAGCTTGCCGCTCAAGCCTAGTTCGCTCGGCCCCTGCATCGGAATGTAGATGGCCTGATTTATATGTTTGAAGGCCCGATTGACCGGATCGGGCCACTGGTCAGCGGGCATTCGCAGAATGTGGTGGACGTAATGATTCGGAATCAGCAATTCCATGTAACGCGGATTCGCAAAGTCCTTCCTGGCCTCTATCTGTTTGATTTCTGCCAGCGCCTTCTGATCCATCGCCGGCATCAGCACTTTTTCCGCGTATTGGTTATAGGCCGGGCCGCTCGCCATCATGTTTGAAATAATCAGCCCCTTGAGGTGCTGCTGATATTTCAGCGCGTAATCTATTGCCAGCACCCCGCCCCACGACTGGCCGTAGAGGTAGAAATTACTCTTGTCGAGTTTGAGCGCCTGGCGCACCTGCTCGACTTCTTCGACGAAGCGCGGCAAATCCCATAGCTCCGGCTCTTTTGGCTGGTCGCTGTAATAGGAGCCAAGCTGATCGTAGTAGTAATACTCGATGCCTGCGGCAGGGAAGTAACTGTCGAACGCTTCCAGATATTCGTGCGTCGCGCCCGGCCCCCCATGCAGCAGCAGCACCTTGATCGTCGGGTTATTGCCTACACGTTTCGTCCATACGCGGAACACGCCTTTTGGCGTGTTGATCGGAATCATTTTGACTCCGCCGCTCAACAGATCGTCACGCCCGGAATAATCCAGATACGGGTTCGACGTTGACGAACTGTGAGCAGGTTGATTTGTTGCGGGTCTGTCGGCGCAGGCTTGAAAGAAGATCGCAACAAGGATGAGCAATGCAATTCTTTTCACGGGTCTCTCCTCCTGTTGAATTGTATTGAGCTACGATATCAGCGCCTGAACAGAGTCTACTCGCTCCCTGTTGAGACCATCCCCAGGGGTGCCTCTGCTGTTGCGCCAGCCACATTCTGTTTCACCTTCGTCTCTGGCCTGACAGACGCGGACAGGGCAGAGCGGATTTCCGTCCAGTAGATGGCGAGGTCGCCCAGGAGAACTGACATGGCCAGCCAGGACTAGATGATAGCCTGCACAATTTCTACTCCCAGTTGTTCCCAGCCAGTGACCCCCATGATAAATCGCCCTACAATGAAGACCAGCGCGATGGCGTAACTGCGGGTCATCCACTGCCGGTGTTGAGTGATTTTTCGTCTGTACGCAAACAGGAATGCGAGGGCCGTGGAGGCTATCAGCATCAAGGCGTTGACTACCGCCAGAATAATGAAGTAGCGCGGAAATACGAGTCGCTCTTCGAAATACTGTATGTACGCGCCGAGCGGTGCAAGGACGAACGCCCCGGTCACATATAGCCGCCCCGCAATGCGGTGTCCTCTGGTGAATCGTCGACGCAGTCGGTCGGAGAATTGCAACGGCGCAAGCAGAATGACTAACACGCCGAATATACCATGCGGCAGCAACCACCACTTGAAAGGCTCGTAATGCTGCCAGATCGGGTTGGTCGGCTCGATCAGGAATCGTTCGTTATGATACAGCACGTAAACCATCCTCACTGCTATCAGAGAAAATACGACATACTTCACATTGATCCTCGCTTACATCAGAAACTCTCCCTTGTTGTGTAATGGATATTGATTTTTTCCCTCTGCCTGTGAAGGATCAGGATAGTCCATGTTCACGCGGGATTTGCGACACCGGCCCTTCAGGCTGAATGAGGAGTTTCTCCATTGACACGCCGCTCCTGTATTGCGCAAGCAAACTCTCCGGGTCAATCACCACGCCGATGGGGTTTGCAGCGAAGGTGTCGCTGACCATGTAAGCGTTGGCCTCTTCGACACTGCAGCAGTCGACCTGAAACTCCATCCGATTCCCATCCGGGTCCTTGTAATAAAACGAAAGCGTCACCCCGTGATGAACTGGCCAGTAGGGTGTGATCCCCTCTTGTTTCAATCGCGAGTAGGTGTCGAGGAGTTCTCCGATATTGGCATAGGTGTATGCGACGTGATTGACGCCTACATCGGCCCGCTCTGCGGTCTCGTCGACTTCGGGTTTGAGCGCGGACAAGTTGGCGAAAGCGAAGCGATGATGCTCGTCATCGTAAGTTAGGAAGGCAAGCGCCGGGTTTTGATAAACCACTTTCGCTTCGAAAACTTTTTGATACCAGGCGATCATTTCATCGAAGCGCCTTGTCTGATAGACGACGTGCGCGAATTTTACTGGTTTTGCCATATTGTGTGCTCCTGAAGAGACAGTTAATCCGTGAAGGATGCAGGCAGACAAACCCGGACAGAGTTCACCCGCCTTGCGCCCCGATCGTTACGTCACGTGCTGTTCCGCCCTTATGGGTGTAGATGGAAAACCTTGTTAATGATCTTCCATTCCCCTTCGACTTTGAGCAGCGTAAACAGATCGGTGAACCTGTGGCCGCTCCAGTTGTCGAGTTCCAGACGGACGGCGGCAACAGTCTCAAAGATATCAATGCTCGTAATCCGCGCCTGAAGCTCTGAGGCCGGGCCATTGTGATCGTTCCAGTCAAAGAGTTGCTCGATGGGCCCGACAAGCAGTTCGTCTCCGACATATCCGAATATCGTCGCGTTTGCGTGAAAGGCGAGCTTCATTTCGTCGCTCCGGCCCGACCTGCCGCCATCGATATAGTGCTGAACCGTCCGGGCGATCGCTTCATACTCGCTGAAGCTGGTCGTTGTCTTACTCATGATTTTCTGCTCTTGCTGCATAAAGTTTTCTCCTGGTTTGTTTGGGATGTTACCAGATTACCGCCGACCGCGCATCGCAGGGTCGGCGGCGACCTCATTTGCCCCGGGGTGATGACGGATTCCCGCTACTCGCCAGGCGCGCGGTAGCTTACGGTTTTTTTCGTCGCCTGGTCGATTTCTTCGGGGGTCAGCAGAACGGTCGCTTTGACAGAGACAGCCCCGCTGGAGTTGGCAATCAATGAGGAGGCAGCAGCGGCGACGTTGTCGGGCAAATCTGCGATGACTATGGCATCGGTTTCGCCAAAGGCAAAGTAGAACGCTTCCACCTTGCCGCCGACCGAACTCATCAATTCCTCAACCGCAGCGCGGCGACTCGACCCGCCACTCTTGAGCAGCCCCTTTACCCCTTCTGCAGAATAGTTGGCTTGAATGAGATACTTTGCCATGGAAATCTCCTCCTTGTTTGTGATCGCTGTTATTGCGTCACAGGCCATGCTGTCGCAACCATTCACAGCACAGCCTCACGACTATGCCTGTTTTGCCTGCGGTTCAGGCGCGCGCACAACGAAAGGCGAGCAATGCGCTGGCCCTAGCCGCATCCTGTCGAGTGCCAGTCACGCAAACTATCCGACCGAATTATGCGCTTGTCATCGCGGTGCTTCTATACCGGCTTCCCTTCGACTACGCTTACTGCTGATGATGTGGGTGTAATTGAACTGAGTCGGAATCCAGATTTCTCCAGAAGGGACCGGTATTCTTCCTCAGTTCGTTCGACGCCGCCGGGAAAGGCCAGCATCGCCATATCGAAATCTTTGGCCAACGACGGTTCGTTCCCCGCAGGCACTACAGCTTCAACTATCAAGAGTCTTCCGCCCTCAGGAATCACTTTCCCTCAGTTATTCAATATCTGAACTGATTGCTCGTCGGTCCAGTCGTGAATGATGTGTCGAAACAAGTAGGCGTCTGCTCCTTTGGGGATGGACTCAAAAAAGCTTCCTTCTATGACCGAGCATCTGTCGCTGACGCCCGATGCATTCAAACTTTCCCTCGCGCGTCCCACAACATGGCCGAGGTCGAACAGGATTCCTTTGAGTTCTGTATATCGCTTGAGGACGGAGCCGAGCAACGATCCATTGCCGCCGCCGATATCGGCCAAAACATGTATGCCGCTGAAATTGTATGCTTCGAGCATGGCGGCGGTCTCGTGACCATGAATGGCAGTCATCCCGGCATCGAAGATCACAGCAAGCTCAGGGTGCGCCCCGATATACTCGAATATAGGTTGTCCGAATACCTTGTTGAACGCGGGTTCGCCCGTGAGGACAGCGTAATGAAGTCCGTCGAATGCAGTAAACAATCGGTGAATCATTCGCGCTGCGGCTCGAAATGAACCCTCGGCATCACTCCTGAGACATTGTGAAAGCGGCGTATGATCGAACTGGCGGTTGCCCGTTTCTTCGAATATCCCGTTTCCGGCTAGAAAGCGCAGTATTCGGTAGAGCGAATATTCATGGGCTCCGGTCGCGCGGGCCAGCGATTCCACTGATTGCGGCGACCCGGCCTCGATCTGATCGGCGATGCCGAGTTCAGCGACAGTGCAAACGGCCCGACTCAGCGCCGCGCTCAACACAATACGGGTTAGTTCCTCAGTCTCTGCCTGTGCCATGAAAGTCTCCTCCTCGAAATCCTGATTCGAAAAATAAAGCGTCGATCAACTGATGGCCTGATAATGGTTCTTGAGCGCCATCGTATCGGCGTTGCCACATCTCACAAGCAATCAATTATTGCCTGGGCCTGACTGCATCTCATGGCTTCAATAATAAACTTGAACCGACCTGGGGTTGAAGAGCTACTGAACTTTTTCAGGTGGGCGGAGTCTATCAGAATTCCACTGCCGGAACAATTCCCCAAAGCCCCTGAGTGTCTTGTCGTGCTGTCTCCGGCTCTGATAGATTGGTCTCTCATCATGACATTTTCTCCGACAATCGCCGTCGTAGGCGCAGGCTACTGGGGCGTCAACCATGTGCGCAACTTTCATCAACTCGGCGCGCTTCGCGCCGTCTGCGACACCTCGGAGCCTTCGGTTGAGCGCATCCGAGAGCGATTTCCCGACGCGCGAATCGATTGCGACCTGCGCTCTGTCCTCGAAGACCCGCAGGTGAGAGGAATCGTCATAGCCACGCCCGCCGAAACTCACTACCGCGTGGCTCGCGCGGCGCTCGAAGCGGGAAAAGACGCGCTGGTCGAAAAGCCGCTCACGCTCGACGCCGACGAAGCCCGCCTCCTGATCGATCTGGCGCAGGAACGCCGGCGGATATTGATGGTCGGCCACCTGCTCGAATTTCACCCCGCTATACTTCGCCTCCGCGAACTCGTGTCATCGGGCGCACTCGGCGAGTTACGCTACATTTATTCGACCCGGCTCAACCTGGGAAAAGTCCGCCGCGAGGAAAACATACTCTGGAGCTTCGCCCCTCACGACATCGCAGTCATATTGAGGCTCACCGGCTGCCTGCCTCTGAAAGTGACCGCGACCGGAGGCGCTTATCTTCAACCTCGAACAGCCGATGTGACCATCACTCATCTCAAGTTTCCGGGCGGCGTTCGCGCGCACATTTTCGTAAGCTGGCTCCATCCCTACAAAGAACAGCGCATGTCTGTAATCGGCTCATCGCAGATGGCCGTATTCGATGATGTCGTCAAACAGGACAAACTGATGCTCTACGATCAGGGCGTCGAAATAGTCGCCGGTGAACCTGTCACCAGAAAACGAGAGGCCGCGCCCGAACAGATTTCTGCCGACGAGCCTCTTCGAAATCAATGCCTCCATTTTCTTCATTGCATCGAAACCAGGGCCACGCCGCTCACCGATGGCCAGAGCGGCCTCCGTGTGCTCCGGGTGCTGGAAGCCGCAGAAAAATCGCTCGCATCAGGCGGAGAGCCGGTGAGCGTTTCAGAGAAGTGATGGAAAAAGATTATTTCGTTCATGACTCCAGCTACATCGACGAAGGCTGCCAGATAGGCGAAGGCACGAAAATCTGGCACTTCTGTCATGTGATGAGCCGTTCGAAGATCGGGCGACGTTGCAACATCGGACAGAACGTAGTCATCTCTCCCGATGTCGTGATCGGCGACAACGTGAAGATTCAAAACAACGTGTCAGTCTACACCGGAGTCGAGCTCGAAGACGATGTGTTCTGCGGCCCGTCGATGGTATTTACGAACGTCGTCAATCCACGCAGCCACGTCTCGCGCAAGGACGAATATCGAAAGACGCTCGTCAAAAAAGGCGCGTCCATCGGAGCCAATGCGACAGTCGTGTGCGGCAACACCATCGGACGTTATGCCTTCATAGGCGCCGGCGCAGTGGTTACGAAAGACGTTCCCGATTACGCGCTCATCGTCGGCAACCCCGGTCGCATCGCCGGATGGATGTGCCAGTGCGGAATCAAACTCGACCTTCAGCGCAATGCGGAAACAGGGAAGCAGACGATTTGCTCTGCCTGCGGAAAGAAATACGAAATGAATGGCGGGCAGGTCGTCGAAACATAAGAAGCCGCCTCCGGCAAACAAGGAGAAGCAGATGAACAGTCGACTGACGAAGATGATGATCTCAACGATCTGTTTTCTGTTGCTGATCCAAATGCCCGCGCCCTCGCAAACGGCTCCCGGAGCCGCTCGCAGAGTTCCGGGCCAGTCTCAGCGCGGCACGCTGCTCCCCAACGGCTGGACTCTGACGCCCACAGGCTCGCAGATCGAAGTCGGCGATCTTCCGCTCAACATGGAGTTGAGTCCCGATGGCCGCCACCTGCTCGTCACCACCAATGGCGCGGGCGATCAAACGGTCAACGTCATCGATCTCGCGCAGGGGATCAAAACTCAATCGGTCGTCGTCAGCAAGTCATGGCTCGGACTCGCGTTTTCTCCCGATGGCCGCGCTCTCTACGTGTCGGGCGGCGACGATAACGAAGTTCTGGTGTTCGATTTCGCAAATGGCCGGGCATCCGAGTCGAGGAGGATCGCGCTCGGCTCTGTTGAGTATCACTCGCTCGACGAGCGTGGCCGCGCTTCGGCCCGCCGCAGCGGACGCGGCGAGTTCGCTTTTCCGGCAGGCATAGCCGCGTCGCCCGATGGCCGTCGATTGTATGTCGCCGAAAACCTCTCCAACAAAATCGCCGTCATCGATACGGCCACTGATAAAGTCATTACTAAAATCGAAGTCGGCGAGTACCCTTATGACTGCGCGATTTCCCGCGACGGCAAGCGCGTCTACGTGAGCAATTGGGGATCGAGAACCATTTCGGTAATCGATACGACGACAGATAAAGCAGCCGCAAGCATACAGGTCGGCGATCACCCCAACGATATCGAACTCGCCCGCGACGGGCGCACTCTCTTTGTGGCCAATGCCAACAGCAACACCGTCTCGGTCGTAGACACCGCACAGTCAAAAGAAATAGAAGCTATATCGACCGCGCTGCATCCCAAATCGCCCATCGGCAGCACCCCCAATGCAGTCGCCCTCTCTGCGGATGAAAAGACACTCTTCATAGCCAACGCCGACAACAACAACGTCGCCATAGTCGATGTCAGCCGTCGGGGAGAGAGTCGGGTCAAAGGATTCATCCCCGTGGGCTGGTATCCCACTTCAGTGCGGGTGAGCAGAGATGGCCGCCGGTTGTTTGTGGCCAACGGCAAAGGCGCGGCTTCGGCGGCCAACCCGCGAGGCCCGACTCCATATAAACCGCGAGAGCTCAACCCTCAGCAATACGTCGGCAGCATGCTCAAAGGCACGGTCTCGCTAATCGATCTGCCGTCGCAGGCCCGGCTCTCTCAACTCACGCGCCAGGTCTACGCCAATTCGCCTTACACCGATGAGTTGCTCAAGGCGTCTCGCGCGCCTCGTCAGAAAACAGCCATTCCCTTTCGCATAGGCGATCCTTCTCCGATCAAGCACGTCATTTATGTCATCAAGGAGAACCGCACTTACGATCAGATTCTCGGAGACATGAAGGAAGGCAATGGCGATCCGAATCTCTGTTTGTTCGGCGAAGAAGTCACGCCCAATCATCATGCGATAGCGCGCGAGTTCGTGTTGCTCGACAATTTTTATGTCGATGCCGAAGTGTCAGCCGACGGCCACAACTGGTCTACAGCAGCTTATGCGACAGACTACGTTGAAAAAACATGGCCGACGAATTATTCGCGGCGAGGGCGGACTTATGATTACGAGGGGCAGAAAAAGATTTCTCGCCCGACGGGCGGCTACATCTGGGATTACTGCGCGAGAGCGAAAGTTTCTTATCGCAGCTATGGCGAATTCGTCAGCATGCGCGAAGGAAAGCCGGGCGGCGGCGGCGAACTCGGAAGCACGGCTGGCGCTCCGGCTCGCGAAAACTTCACTTATGAAAGCGCGCTCGAAGGCCATTTCAGCCCCATTTTCCCGGCGTGGGATTTGAACATCCCCGATAACAAACGCATCGATGCCTGGCTTGAAGAATTCCGCGAGTTTGAGAAGAACGGCCAGTTGCCGCAGTTTCAAATAGTGCGCATAGGCGGCGATCACACACAGGGGACGAGACCCGGAGCGCCGACTCCGCGCGCTCACGTTGCGGAAAACGATCTGGCCCTCGGACGACTTGTCGAAGCCGTCACTCAAAGCCGGTACTGGGAGACGACTGCTGTCTTCATCGTCGAAGATGATGCGCAGAACGGCCCCGACCACGTCGATGCTCATCGCTCGGTCGCGCTTGTGGTCAGCCCCTACACCAAACGTCGCTATGTCGATTCGACCATGTACACCACTTCCGGGATGCTGCGGACGATGGAGTTGATACTCGGGCTTCCGCCGATGAGCCAGTACGACGCGGCAGCCACGCCTATGTTCAATTCGTTTTCAAGCGTGGCCGACAAGACTCCATACAAGGCGCGGCCCGCGCGCATAGACATCCATGAGAAGAACCCGGCCAGCGCCGTCGGGGCGGCTCGCTCGATGGAACTCGATTTCAGCAAAGAGGACGCCGCCCCCGATATCGAGTTCAACGAAATAATCTGGAAAGCGATTCGCGGCGCTGACTCTCACATGCCCGCGCCGATTCGAAGCGCGTTCGTAAGAGTCATCGATGACGACGATGAGGAAGAACAAAGAAAAGAGCGGCGGAAAAAAAGAAAGTGATTTGCCGGAACCAAGAAAACCCACTTGTCCACTGAAGTCATCATCGCGCTGACCCTTTTGATACTGGCAGCCGCGCTGCTTTATTCATCCGTAGGTCATGCGGGAGCATCGGGCTATCTGGCTTCGATGGCGCTCTTCGGCCTCGCGCCTGAGGTGATGAAGCCGACTGCGCTCTCGCTCAACATACTGGTAGCGATAATCGCCACGATAAAATTTTATCGTGCAGGCTGGTTTTCGTGGCCGGTGTTCTGGCCGTTCGCTGCGGCTTCTATCCCTTTCGCATTTCTGGGCGGGATCATTTCGCTGCCCGGCTCCGTCTACAAACCCGTCGTCGGACTGGTTCTGTTTTATGCAGCTTTCCGTCTTGCCGCCACTGCGAAGAAGGGCGACATCGAAGGAAAGCGAAAAGTTTCTTTTTACCTTTGCCTGTTTATAGGCGCGGGCATAGGTTTTATGTCAGGGCTGACGGGGGTGGGCGGAGGAATATTCCTTTCTCCGCTGCTGCTGCTGACGGGCTGGGCCGAAACGAAAGAGACGGCGGGAGTGAGCGCCGCTTTCATTCTTGTCAATTCGATAGCGGGCTTGATGGGACACCTGTCGAGCGTGATGACCCTGCCGCGCGCGATTCCTCTGTGGGCTGCGGCGGCTGTGGCGGGCGGGTGGATCGGAGCGAGTTATGGAAGCCGCAAACTCGCCGGCTCAAGCCTCAAGCTGCTGCTTGCGGTCGTGCTCGTCATTGCAGGGTTGAAAATGATGCTGGGTTAGAGGTATGAGTCGGCAGGTCGCCGTTACGCTCCTGCCGACACTTGAGTTTCAGGCGGCGAGGTCTTTGTTTTGAGACTTCGCTTGAGGTTGGGCGAAGGCCGAAGGGCGCAACTCGACTTTGACCTCCCGCTCGGCTCCGCATTCATAACAGACTTGAATCAAACAGTTGTCTGATTTTCTGGC
>CAZPQE010000187.1:0-11375 GCA_964588615.1 uncultured Clostridia bacterium
CAAGAGCGTTGGGAGCGGCGTTACGAGGTCTTTGAGAGCGAGAAGGATCATCAGCACAGGGTAGGCGCCGTGAAGCGAGGGAATGGCGGCAAACCAGACAGAGGCCGAGCCGATGAGGTGTTGAACGATGAGTCCGTCCATAGCATCGGTCATTGTGGTTTGCGAAAGAAGATCAGCCGTCGGTTGAGCCATTCCGTGCAGGCTCACCCACCAGGGCGGGGCTGCGGGCAGAAGGATATAAATCAGCATGCCTGTGAAGTGCAGCGCGGTGAATGACCGGATATGAGCGAGGAATCGCTCGCGGTCGCGCGGTCGCGTCTGCCCGCGATGCCAGAAATAAAAAAGCATCAATGGCAGCACGAACAGGTGCGAGAGGTAAACGAACTGAAGCGTCGCGCTGATGATTTCTCCGGCAAACGTGTCTGCGTGAGAAGCGAGCCAGACTCTCTGCGCGTGCGCGGGAACGTCGCCTGCGCTCGTCCACCCTAAGAGCAGTCGCTCAAGCTCATAAGGCCATCTGACGGCGACTCGGCTCAGGAGAAACGGTTGAACGAGTCTCAATCGGTCATAGATGAACCAGAAGGCAAAGATCGGCGCAAGATCAATGAAGAATCTTCTGCCGCGCTCTCCGGCAATCATCGCGCCGGGAATTGCCGCAAGCAAAAACCAGTGATGAAACCTCAGCGTTCCTGAAGCGAAGCAGAGGGCTATGTAGCCGCAGACGGTTGCAGAGACGGCCAGTTTCCAGGGCTGGGCGAATTTCAAGGCAAGAGGGTTTGAAGACAAGCGCGACTTTCTCCTTTTTTGTCCGTCGTCAGTTGTCCGTTGTCCGTTGCAGTTTCAACGACTGACGACGAACAACGGACAAAATAACTTTTCCGCAAAGAGAGCGAGTCGCGTGCCGGAGGCATTTCGCCGTAAATCGTTGTCATTTGAATCGAGACAGACAGGAGCGATGCATTGATTGATTGACAGATGTCGTGTGTCTGCTGCGGCTGATGGGAATCGTTGTTGACCCGCGAAGGGCGCGGGATTAGGATTCACCTGCGGCGGTTCAACGATGATGCGGAAGAACGAATCTGTCTGGCCGGAGTCGGCAGTGAAATCGCTCTCGACTCTGTAGAAATCGGTTTTGCGACATTAAACAGGGTTAAGTGGATGCCGCCAAAAGTAAGGGATTTGATAGCCGAACTGGAAAAGGCCGGGTTCGTGAATCGCGGCAGCAAAGGGAGTCATCGGAACTTTGTTCACCCTAAGACCCAGAAACCCTTAACCCTTTCCGGCAGGCTTGGAGATGATGCCAATAATTATCAGGCGCCTGGCCCTGGAGGAATCGAAGAAATGAAAGACAGCGCTAAATACGCAAAGATCGTCGAGTGGTCGGAAGAAGATCAGTGCTATGTCGGGAGCGCACCAGGATTGATTTTCGGAGGTTGCCACGGCGACGATGAGAAACAAGTGTTTGAGGAGCTTTGTCAGATCGTAGAAGAAGCCATAGAGATGTATAGGAAGGACAAAAAACCTTTACCGCCCGCGACCTCAGGCCGTGACCTCGCCAATCGCCTGCAGAACGTCGCATGACGAGGATCAAATGACGCTGCTGGAAGGAGCAGTTATCGATATAGTCGGCGCGGAGCAGGTATCAGACTATAAACTAAATCTGCGCTTGAGCGACGGCAGGGAGCAAACTGTAGATTTCGAGCCTTTCCTGCGGGCAACACGCAATCCAATGATTCGGGCGTATCTCGGGTTGCGAATTTCAAGCTGGAGTATGGGGAGTTGGTCTGGGATGACTACGGCCTGTGTTTCCCGATAGCAGACCTGTACGAAAACAGAATCTGATGTCGCCCTTGTGGGTGCGTCTAACGACTCACATCCCTGAGCCGCGCGCTATGCTTTCGGTGGCGTAAATCATAAAGGAAGGCGATCTGAGAGCGATGCTTCGATTGTTTTACAGGTGTCGTGTGCCTGCGGCGCTGAGACATTTGCGGGCGGCGGCGCATCTTCCGCTTTTCTCTAATCGCAGCCAAGCCGATGATCGAAGCGCGCCGTCCGCCCGCCAGTTTTCTACGCCAGGAAGCCTATGTTCTCGAACGTCGCGCCCAGCACATCGCGCGAGGGGACTCCGAGCCAGCGATCCAGAATCGTCGCATACACGGCGCGGAAGTCCACTTTGAATTTCGGATTGCCCGCTTCGTCAAGCTCGGTCGCGGCAAGCGAAGGATACTCTCCATAGATTCCTTTCTTGACCGGATTGCCGAACAAAAAGAGCGGCGCGGTCGTCCCGTGATCCGTCCCAATCGATGCGTTCTCATCGGGTCGGCGACCGAATTCCGACCACTGCATCATCAACACGTCGTCGGCCATCTGGTGCTCGACCATATCGTCATAGAAAGCTTTCACTCCTTCCGAAAACCAGCGGAGCAGGGTCGAATGCCAGCCCCCGAATTTGTTCACCTGATTGTTGGGATGATCCACCTGATCGGCGTGAGTGTCGAATCCGCCTAACTGCGCGTACACCAGCGAAGCTTCAGGTATAGTAGTGAGAATCTGCGCAAGCATCCTCAGCCCCGATGCCAGCGGATTGCCCTGCGGGTAGACGACCGATGAGCGATAATTTACTATCGCCGACTGCACTCGCTGCGCGCCTCCCAATGCCTGAAACGCCGTGCTGTTGATCGGGCCTATGAAACCTCCGGGCGGGAACTGGCGGCTTGCCGCATAAGCGAACGTGTTCACCTGATTGTTTGCGTCTTCAGGGTGAGCCGGGTCGGTGATGAAATTGTACAGGGAGAAATCGATGATGTTGGGAATCACCACCTGATTGGCGTACAGGGTGCGCGGAAGATCGATCCCTCCGACTGATGCGGCAGTAAATCCCGACCGACCTATCAAGGCAATGTCGGCGTACTTGCCCAGCCATCCGACGCGCGTAGTCCCGCTCAACTCCGCCGTGTGCCAGATGTCCATCGAGAGGAAATGCGACAGGTTCGGATTCGGAAAGCCTATGCCGTTTATTATCGCCACCTTGTTTTGATCGAACAGGTCTTTGACGGCGCTCATCGCCGGATGCAATCCGAACTTGTCGGATATGACCATCGAGCGGCCCTGGCTGTCGCGCAGTTCGTTTTCTGCAAACGAAATCCTGGGGCGAAGCTGATAGTAGCGCGAGTCGGTGTAGGGGATGACGGTGTTATGACCGTCGTTGCCGCCTCCGAGTTGAATGACGACGAACTTGCGACGCGAAGGCGATTGCGCCCTGGCTTCGCTCACCCAAATATTGGGCAGCACCAATCCTACGGCGACTGCCCCGGCGCTCTGCTTTATGAATTGTCTTCTGTTGACAGGCATAATATCTCTCCTCAAGGAAGATGTTAGATGTTAGAGGTCAGATATCAGTGATAGGCTCATCTTTTTCGCCCTTTCGACCTCACCTGCCCCTGTTCCCTGTCACCTGTCACCTAATTCAATTCGAACTCCGACAAACACATAATCAGGTGAACGAGTCCGCGCACCTTCGAGTCTATCGTTCTGCTGTTCTTGACGAAGGTGACAGGATTACCCGCAGGGTCGGTCTGAAGATAGTCTTCGAGTTTCTTCTCCATATCGGAATCGGTCTTGATCGGCCCGAGTATGGAGAGGAATTTCCTGACTGTCTTTTTGGCCGAGCCTTTGGTGTATTTCTTGAGCCGGTCTGCTGAGAGATAGACTCCGGGCGGGTCCTGGCCGGTCGGTCGCCCGATAGCGACTATGTCGGCCCATGTGTATCGATTGAGCATCATAGCCGTGTTGATCCAGCCGAGGTTGAGCCTCCAGCCCGCGACATCGGGAGGGTTGAAGAGTTCCTGTCCGAGAAAAGTCGTGGCCACAGCCAGAGTGTTCGGGTTATCGCGATAGATTCCGGGGATGTACTGCGCTCCCAGCATGCGAATCGCTCCGACGACCAGTTCTACGGGCTGCTTGACGAGGGCAAAGCGCGCCCGGTCGCTGTAGAACTCGTCCGAGACGAAGATGGCGCGGGCCAGGTCCTTGATCGAGTGATCGCGGTTCATATACACGTCGGCGAATTTTTCTATCGTCGCCCTGTCTTCGGCGCTGGTCGAAAGCGGATAGACGAAGAAGTCGAAGAATTTTTTCACCAGGAATCGCGCCGTCGCCCGCCGGTTGCAGATTATGGTCACTATGTCTTCGCCGTTGAAGGCGGCGGTCTGGCCGTAGACGGTCTTCAGCCCGTAGTCGTGTTCGGCCTGATTGAGGTAGAAGCCGAAGTTGAACCGGTTGGGGTCCTGCTGCGACGGGCCGTAGAATTTCCAGCCTGTAAAGGCGCGGGCGATTTCCTTGACATCCTGTTCGGTGTAATTGGGCTGGCCTGTCACCACGTCGAATATGCCCATGGTGAAGAGCTCCTGAAGCTCGCGGGAGAAGTTTTCGTTGGGCGCTCCCTTGACGTTCGATATGCCGTCGAGCCAGAAGAGCATGGCCGGGTCTTTTGAGACCGCAAGCAGAAGGTCGTCGAAGCGGTCGAGCGCGTGCTGGCGCAGGGTTCGGTTCTGAATGTACATCAGAGTTTCGAAGACTTTGTTTGCGCCCGTTGCGAAGTGGTTGTGCCAGAAGAGAGTCATCTTCTCTTCGAACTGTCGGCTGGTGTAGACCATCCGCGTGAGCCACCATCGCTGCAACTCGCCTCTATTGAATTTCGGGAAATCTTCCGGGTTTGAAAAGTCGAAGCTCTGATCGAGTATGTTCTGCATCGCGCTGTTATCGATCTGCTTGAAATCGATCAGATAATCGACTGCGCCTTCTCGACCGCGAGCGACGAGGTCTTCTATCTCGCTGGGAGTGCCGCCCGTTCCCGCGCGGCGCAGCAGGTGCGCGGCTTCATCATAGCTGATGTTCGCCATTGAATTTTCCTCCTCAGGGGTACAGCAGGCTGCCAGCCTGCTGCTGCTCTAAATTTCCCTTCTCTCAGGGCGTCAACAGGCTGCCAGCCTGTTGTACATCTTTATAGAAGCGACGAACGTATTGCAGGGTCGCTTCTGTCGCCTTCAACAAAATGGAGACTTCTCTGTTTCACGGCTGAATACGATGCCGTTGGTGATAAAAGATGCGAAAAAATCGGGAGCAGCTTGCCCGCGCCGAAACACACTCTATCATCAGCCTGCCAGGCACAACAATAGAGCCGAAGACGGGCCGGAAAATACCGAAAATCATTTCCTCGACGACTCGATCATCTCCCAGGTCATCTCCGCCGTCGAGCGGACGAACGACTTGAAGGCAAGCGCCTGTTCGGAACTGGCGTTGCCCTGAAGCCCCCTGGCGTAAACACCCTGCGCGATGCTCACACTGCGAAAGAGCGAGAACGCCAGATAAAAGTCCCAATATTCTATCCGATCCCGGCCCGTCCGACGACAGTAATCTGCAACATAGTCTGCTTCGCGCGGGATTCCGGTCGCTTCATAATCGACCCCGCGCAGGCAGCGCATGCCGCCGTAGGTCATGTAATATGTCATGCAGTTGTAAGCCAGGTCTGCAAGCGGATGACCCAGCGTCGATAGTTCCCAGACGAGCACGGCCAGCACACGCGGCTCGGTCGGATGAAAGATCATGTTTTCGAGTCGATAATCCCCATGCACGATGGCGGTTTCATCGCCCGGCGGGATGTTTGCAGGCAGCCACTCGATCAACCGGTCGACAGCTTCTATGTCTTCCGTTCGGGCCAGTTCGTATTGCTTCGTCCACCGGCTCAACTGCCGCGCATAATAATTCCCCGGCTTTCCATAATCGGAAAGACCCAGCGCCTCATAATCGACCTTGTGCAATCGGGCCAGCGCGTCGTTCATCGCGTCATAGATGGCGGCCCGCTCTTGGCGCTTCATGTCTGTCAGAAGTATGTCGCGCAGGACGCGCCCCTGAACATAATCCATCACGAAGAACGGCGTGCCGATCACCGACTGGTCCTGGCACAGCAGATGAGTGCGCGAGACCGGCACGGAGGTTTGGGCCAGCGCGGTCATTATCCGATATTCGCGCTCGACCTGATGAGCCGAGGGAAGAAGTTTTCCGGGAGGTTTCTTGCGAAGCACATAGCGACCTTCACGGGTCGAGAGCAGAAAAGTGGGATTCGACTGTCCGCCGGAAAACTGGCGGACTTCCGCCGGGCCGCGAAATCCTTCGAGATTGTTTTCGAGATACTGTTCGAGCCGCGCTTCATCGAAGCGATGCGCGCTGCGGACAGGAGTTGTTTCATCCATCGCGGTCATCGTGCATCGGAAAAGTATTTTCGTCGGCGCGCTCATTATTGCTCAAAGTCGCTGTTCTGTGAAGTTCGACCCTTCACTTCGATTGAGCCCTGCTCTTTATCTCTCTGAGCCGCGCCTGCTGCTCCGGGGTGAGCTTGTTCTTGATCCGCACGACCAGAGAAATCTGTATGTGTTTGATCTCGCGCTCGGCGTTCAAAACCTTGTCCAGTTGAGCGAGCACCTGCTGCTCATCGATCTGATCTTGTTTTACAAGAGAGACCAGCTTCTCCATTTCGTCCTGAAGCTGCCATTGCAGTTCGGTGAACCGCGCATGGGCCTTTCGCATCTCGACCTTGAAGAAATTCTTCTGATCCTCGTTGAGTCCGAGGGCCTGCTGATGCTGCATCACCAGTTCGGGAGAAAACAGATTCTCGCCAAACGGATCGCTCGACGGCTGCTGCCCGAAGGCAGAAGCGGCAGCCAGCGTTATCAGCGCGCACAGCGGATAAAATTTCGGTTTCATCATATTCAATTCCTTTCATCAGGCATCACCCTGAACTGCACTATCGAATCATTGAGGCGTGGAACAGCCTTCAACAACTGCTCGCCCGATGTTTTCAACAAAAAATCCGTAGGCGACCGCCATTGAGAAATCAACAACCTCGTCTGCCGCCGGGGCCTGCTTCGTCGAACGCCCCTCGGTTGAACATCCTTCTTAGGCTGAGGCGCGTCCGTCATCGTATCGGCTTCCTGTGGTTGAACAGCCGCCTGTCTCTCAACACCCGGCTCCGGTCTTGGCGTGAAAAAGACGAACACGGAGCCGATGGTTATAATCAGCGCGACCGCAGCCAGGGCGAAGCGAAATGCGAGCCGGGCTTTGTCGGCGGCGACAGCGCCAGACAACGCCGCTTCCCTAATGGCGGCAAAAGACGGCGCGCGGCGCTCATCCTCCTGCCTCAGCCTGCGAAACAGAGCTCTGATTATTTCTCGTTCCCGATCCTGATTCATCCATCACCTTCGCTTCCTCCATCCATTGACGGAGTTGTTTCTTGCCCCTCTCGTAATGAGTGCGGGCCGACCCCACAGAGACCTGCATCACTCTGGCGGCCTCGCTCAAAGTGAGGTCGTGATAAAAAACCAGTTGCAGAACCTCGCGCTGTCGTCGGGGCAGAGAAGCCAGAGCCTCACAAAACATCGTTTGAAGTTCCGAGCGATACACTCTCTCATCGGGGACCTCCTGGCGGCGGGCGTTCTGTTCATAGCCGGCGAGTTTCAACCTGTGAAGGATTCTTCTTCTTCTTCGGCTCGCCGCCGTATTGCGGATGACAGAAAACAGCCAGGTCTTGAAGGCCGACTTGCCGTCGAAGCGGGCCTTCCCTTCCAGCAGCTTGAGGTAGACGGTTTGCAGCACGCCTTGGGCGTCGTCAGGATTTCGCTGGCAGCAGTTGAGCGCCCAGGCATAACTCTCCCGATGGTGTTTTTCCAACTGGATTTCGAGCACCGTCCTGTCGATTTCCTCATTTTGCATAAGGAGAATTTCTGTCCGCTCTATTAGTCTCCCGTCCCGGACGAGTATATGACACGAGCCCTGAGAATAACGCCAACTCAGATTGGGCGCGATGGGATTGACAAAAAAACCGCCTGGGAGTAGAACCGCCTCATAAGGCGGGCCTGCTTTCAGCCGTGCGGCGCGCTCGGTTGAGAATAAGGCTCGCAGTGACAAACTGACGGAGCGGCTTTTCCCTTTCGTTCGGCGCTCACAACCGTTTCAGCCAGTCGGCTCGCGCCGAACGGGCCGCCCTGACCTGGGAGGGAAAGTCATGAATCGATACCAGAGACCTGTCGCCCTTCGATCATTTCCTTCTGCATTGTTGCTGACACTGATGCTTGCGCTTGCCGCCCGCGCCCAGGATGTAAACAGCGAACTGCGCGAAGCGGCAAAGAAAGGCAATCTGGAAATGATAAGCTCGCTGCTGACAAGAGGCGCTGACCCGAACGCCAAAGATGGCGAGGGCCACACTGCGCTGATCGAAGCGGCCTACTGGGGACACATCGAAGTGGTCAAGGCGCTCATTGCCAAAGGGGCTGACGTCAACGCCAGAGACAACGACGGGCGCACGCCGCTGATGTATGCGGCAGTGCCCGGACATGCTCAGATCGTGCGCGACCTGATTGAAAAGGGCGCTGATGTCAACGCCAAAAACAAGGATGAGAACACCGCCCTGATCGAAGCGGCCACAAGCGGACATGCGGAAGTCGTCAAGGCGCTGCTCGAAAAGAACGCCAATGCCAACGCCAAAGACAAGGACGGGCGCACCGCTCTCATTCTTGCGGCCAACTTCGGCCACGAAGAAGTCGTCAAGGCGCTGCTTGAAAAAGGCGCGGACGCGGGCCTGAAAGACAAGTACGGCTACACGGCCCTGATGTACGCCAAACGCGAGAACAAGACAGCCATAGTCGAGTTGCTCAAGAATCCGCCGCAATAATAGAAAGAGCGAAGATGTCGGAAGATGTCAGGTGTCAGTGAAGCGGGTCGGCCCTGCTGACATCCGGCATACATACCGACGCCTTTTTCAGGGAAGGCTGGATTTCATCTTCTGCGACGGGAAAAGTATGAAGATCAGGGCGACGGCGACGGCGGCCAGCAATGCTCCGACAAAGAATGTCGCCCGCGCATCGATTCTGTCCCAGAGCAGGCCGCCGAGGTAGCTTGCCCCGATCTGCGTCGCTCCGACCACCATCGAATAAATGCCGATGGCTGTCGCCCGGCCCGCGCTCCCGGCTGTGTCTACTGCCCAGGCTTTGGCCACTCCGTCGGTGAGCGCCGGAAATATTCCGTAGATCACAAACAGCGGCCACACCATCCATCCCTCGCTCGCAAAGCCGAAGCCCGCGTAGCTGATGGCATAAATCGCGTAGCCGATTATCAGCAAACGGCGACGGTCAAGTCGGTCGCTGGCCGCGCCCGCAGGCCACGAAAAAACCGCCGCCACCAGGTTGTAAAGCGCGTAAGCCAGAATCGTCCAGCGCACGGCAAGCCCCAGATTTTCAGCCCGCAGAATCAGAAAAGCATTCGCGGAATTGGCCAGCCCGAAAACCAGAGTCACCGCAAGCAGTCGGCGATACCCGCTGGTCGTCCCGGCAAGCGAAAACCTTATGCTCCCCGCGCTCTTCGCATCGCTCCGCTTTTCTCCGAGCGCGAGTATCAACAGAGAAGCGAGGGCGGCAGGCAGGGTTGAAATCAAAAATATCGTCGGCATTCGATCCGCGCCCAGCCACGCCAGCAATCCGAGACCTGCTATCGGCCCGCCGACTGCGCCCGTGTAATCCATCATTCGCTCGAACCCGTAAGCGCGGCCTCGATCCTTTTCTGAAGCGGCGTCGGCAAGCAGCGCGTCTTTGGGAGCCGAGCGGATGCCTTTGCCGAATCGATCCGCAAACCGCGCCACCATCACCAGAGGCCACGACCCGGCAAACGCGATGAGCGGCCTCGACAGCGCAGTTATCAGGTAGCCGGCAAAGGCGACGGGCTTCCTCCGCCCCAGCCTGTCAGATATCCACCCCGACAATCCCGTGACTATGCTCG
The DNA here is from genome assembly GCA_964588615.1 of uncultured Clostridia bacterium. Lineage (GTDB taxonomy): Bacteria > Acidobacteriota > Blastocatellia > UBA7656 > UBA7656 > UBA7656. Next base: position 9,826 of record CAZPQE010000187.1, read on the forward strand.
CTGTCCCTACGGCCAGGCCCTCGATCAATCCGACAGCCGATTTGGGCGCAAGCAGTTGTTGAGTGAGATAAATCGGCAGCAGCGGATAAATCATCTCGGTGCTGATGTCGGCCATCAGACTGACCAGCCCGATGATGATGGCGCTGCGTGATAGATGAAGAGGTGAAGAGGTGAAGGGGTGAAGAGGCGGGGAGGTGGGGAGGTGAGGGGGTGAGTTGCCCGTTGTGTTTTTTTTACCTCGTTCCATCACAATCTCACCTCGTCAACTGATCTTTACCTGTCTGTGCGCGCTCTCACCTCTTCACCTTTTCACTTCGTCATACATAATTCCTCCAAATTCGTAACTACTCAGCCAGTGATTGCGGCTCTGCCGCTTTGATGTGCCGACAGGCTATGCCTCTTTGTCAGCCTCCTTTGCTTGCACCCTGGCGGCCAGGCCGCAAGCAGGCTGTGCCTCGGAACAGATCGGAGGCACAGCCTCCTGTGCGGCCTAGCGGCGAAGAAAGAGTGGCAAGCCTCCCGGAGAGTCTTAGACTCTCGGCACATCAAAGCCAACGAGCCGCACAGAGTTCAAGTCTCACAAAGAGGCTGAGTAGTTACTTTCAGTTTTCAGTAGACAGAAGTCAGAAGCCATAATGCTGTTCAGTTTGCTGACTGCTGAAAACTGAAAACTGTCTACTGTTTCCTCACAGGCGCTTTGTACTTTTTCTTTTCGATATCGGCGATGATGCGCGAAGCCTTGTTGCGGGCAATCAGCACCGCCGTATCGTCAGAAGCTATTTCGCGCAGCGCAGGCAGCAAAGCCTCCGGCTCGGCTATATGATCGAGCCTCAGTTCGCTTTCGAGCGCGTCGAGTTGCCTCGGCAAATCGAGCGGCTGGTACTGCTGCGCGGTGTCTATGTCGAGCAGTTGTATGTGCTGCGTCGCTATGGCGCGGAAGATCGCCGCCAGTTCCTCTATAAGCAGGTTGGTCGTGTGATTGAACCGCGCCTCGCGTCGGCGCCAGCCTTCCTGCGCTGAAAGAGTCACCCAGCCGAGATGCGAAAAATCCTTCTTGTCCTGATACTGCTCGATGGAATCCAGGAACCCCGTCTCAGCGAAAAGCCTGCGAATGCGCGCCACAGTCGAGGGCAACAATTGTATTTTCAGGTCTATGATCTCGTCCGATTCGTTGCGCTTGAATCTGACCTCTCCCCGTCCCGCAGCGTCAACATTGATTTCGATCAGCGGAAGGTGTATGAATCTCGGATTCTCGAATTTATAACCGTAGGTCGCCGCCGGAGACTCAGGCGAATGACTCTGCGCTGATGCCGCCGCGATCAACAGGAAAACAGAGAGCGTGAAAGCTGAAAACCGGTTCCTGAACATAAGCCGGTTATAAGCTTAAACAGGAATGTGCGCGATAGGCAATCGAAAGTTCGTCCTTTGTCATTCGTCTTTCGTTTTAGACTGACCAATGACCAATGACAATGGACTAAAGACAAAATCATTCAAATTTCACCGACACGAGTTTCGACACTCCGAGTTCTTCCATCGTCACTCCGTAGAGA
>CAZPQE010000188.1:0-11273 GCA_964588615.1 uncultured Clostridia bacterium
ACTCCTACCGGATTTCAGGGAGTGAACTTCTCTTATGCCCCCGGAAAGAACTGGACGCATGTGGTCAACGCGCAGGGCCACATTCTCTTCTACCGCCGGGACACCGGCAGCGTGCTCATCTGCACGGGAGCGCAAAGAAAGAGCGGGCATTTGAGTCCGTTCTGGTCGCACATCCTGGACTGCGGCCTGCGCTCTACGGGCGAACAAATCGGCGTGCTGTTTTACAACGCAGTAACAGGTTTGTACGCCGTCGTCGATATGGATGCGACTGGAAACCCCATCACCAGAGTCTCTCCGCGCTGGCAGTATTCTTTCATGCGCGCGGGCTGGACGCATGTAGTCAAAGCGCAGGAGGGATTGTTCTTCTATGACTCGTCATCTGGAGACGCAATGGCCGGCTACCTGTTGACCGCTCAGGAAGACGAGATACAGAGGCTTCAGCCGTTTCAGGTGTTGCCCGATTCCGTCGGATTCGTGTCATCCCTGCGCCCCTACAGGAAGGTGTCTTCCGGCATGGCCTTCACAGGTTTCTAAACTGATCCTTCCGCGCAAGCGCCGAGGGCCGGAGCAGTCTCCGGCCCTCGTTTTTTTATGCCCGATCCCATCTCTGCGAATCGATGATAAACTCTTTTCTGATGAACAGAGCGAGAGAAATCTTTTTCGAAATTCACACCGGCATTCCGAAAGAAGGGCCGGGCGACACCGCCTCGACTCGGAGAGCCTTTTCTGCAATCTCGAACCTTCCTCCTCGCCCGCGACTGCTCGACATAGGATGCGGGCCGGGAAGACAGACCTTCGATCTCGCTTCTCTGACCGACGGCGAAATCATCGCCCTGGACCTGCACTGGTCTTACCTCTCATCGCTTGAAGAAAAGGCAAAACGCGCCGGGTTTTCTGACCGAATTCGAGCAGTGCAGGCGGATATGACAGCGATGGTTTTTCCTCTATCAAGTTTCGATGTTCTGTGGGCCGAAGGCTCGATCTACATCATCGGTTTTGAAAACGGTCTGACAAAGTGGAAGCCGCTGCTCAAAGACGGCGGATGGATTGCCGCAACCGAAGTGTCATGGCTGAGAGCCGATCCGCCCCGTGAAGTGAGAGATTTCTGGGCGGAGGCTTATCCGGCGATCCGCAGCGTTGAAGAAAATCTCAGGATGATCGCAAACTGCGGTTATGAGGTCATCGCTCACTTCGCGCTGCCTGAGTCGGCGTGGTGGGAAGACTACTACGATCCGATTGAACGAAAGCTCATCGCATTGAAAGAAAAATACAGAGACGACCACGAAGCTCTTTCAATCTTAGAAGGGGAGCAACAGGAGATCGATCTTTATCGAAAGCACTCCGATTTCTACGGATATGTTTTCTACGTGATGCGATCCGTCTGAGAGATCATCCGAGTCATCATGTATCGGTGGTGATCCTCGAAGCCTATCCGCCGGTAAAAGGACTGCGCGAGAGTGTTGGCCCGCTCGACTTCGAGGTGCAGAGCGCGGACTCCCGTCTCGCGGCAGGCATCTTCGACGAAGCGGACGGCCCGCTCTCCGATTCCCTGCCCGCGATGAGAAGCGCGAATGTAGATTTCATCGATGAACGCATCTTTCCCGTGATACTCAAGGCTGTAGCCGAGCGTCATCGCCACGTAACCGATCGCTTCCCTGCCCGCTCGAATCACCCACACGCGCCCCAGCGAGCGGTCAGTCACCAGACATTCCATCGCCGACCGGGCCGCATCCGTTTCGAAAGACAAACCGTCGTGCGCGTAATACTCGCGCATCATTTCGAGCAGCAGATCGATATCTCGTCTTTCAGCGATTTCGAAAACCGGCTCCGTCATTTCCATTTCAATATCTGATCGGGTAGATTTGACTCCTGCTGAGATTAACAACAAATCAAGGTCGATGAAAGGAGATCCCGTCGCCATGAAAATCGTTCGTCCGTTCATCTCCATCCCCGGTTTGATGGTCGCAACCCTGTTGTGCGTCAGCTTCGCCTATAACCAGACTTCTGTCCCGGCGGGACAGGGGCGCGACACCAGCGCACAGGCTCTGGCCGAGCCTTTCAAGGGCCTCACCCGCGACGGCAATGTCATCGAGGGACTGTTCAAAATCCAGGCGACCGGCGTCTCGACTGAGCCGGTGCGCAAGGCCGCTGAAGCTTTCCTCGCCGCGTTGAGCCAGGAACAGCGGGCGAAAACGCTTTTCCCCGACGACGATCCCGAATGGCGCATGTGGGACAATCGCCACTTCCCCAAACGACAGGGCGTGGGCTTCAATGAAATGACGGAGGCGCAGCGCCGGCTGGCCTTCGAACTTTTACGCGCCAGCCTCAGCGCCAAAGGGTTGCAGAAGACCCGCGACATCATGCGGCTCAATGAGACGCTTGCCGAACTGACCAACAACTTCAAAGAGTATGGCGAGTGGCTCTACTGGATCACCATTATGGGCAAACCGTCGGCCACCGAACCCTGGGGCTGGCAACTCGACGGACACCACTCGATCATCAACTACTTCGTGCTCGGCGATCAGGTAGTGATGACGCCGACCTTCGCCGGGTCGGAACCCATTCGAGCGGAGTCGGGCAAATACAAAGGCACGGTCGTGTTGCAGGACGAGCAGAACAAGGGCCTCGCATTGATGCGCGCGCTCGATGAGGCCCAGCAATCCAAAGCCGTGATTCGCGCTGAAAAAGGCTCGAACTACAATCTGTCGGAAGCCTACCGCGACAATCTGGTTCTGGATTACGCAGGCATTCGCGCCGCCGAATTCAACTCTGAGCAGAAAAAACTGCTCCTGGCGGTCATCGCCGAATACGTTGGCAACATGAAAGAAGGCCACGCGCGGGTGAAGATGTCGGAGGTCGAAAAACATCTCGATCAGACGTGGTTTGCCTGGATCGGAGGAGCGGAAGCGGACAGCGTTTTTTATTACCGCATTCAGAGCCCGGTGATTCTGATCGAGTTCGATCATCAGCGGCCCATAGCTCTGGGCCGGGGCGGCCCGACGCGCAACCACATACACACAGTCGTCCGCACGCCTAACGGCAACGACTATGGTAAAGACCTGCTCCGACAGCATCACCTGCGCCATCCGCACGATCATTCCAGACAACCGGAGGAGAAATAGCGGCGCGCTCAACTCAAGCGATACCACAGCAGCGCCAGCAGGAGGAAGATGATGAGCAGCGCGCCGAGTTGTTGAGAACGGGTGAAACTCATGCGCTTCATCGTCGCGCTCACTTCACGGCTTTTTTCACTTCTTCGAGCAGAGTTTCATCCGGGGGCCGGTCGGTCGGGTTCCTGCCCACGTAAGCGTATTTTATGATACCGTCTTTGCCCACGATGAAGGCCGAAGGGTGAGCTATGCCGTCGCGCTCCTTGTCGTTGAGCACTCCGTAGGATTTGATGACTCTGCGGTCGGCGTCCGAGAGTATCTGGAATGCGGCTCCGGTCGTCTGAGCCATCGACCAGGCGAAGTTCTGATCGTCGGCGCTGATGGTTATCAGATCGGCCCCGACCCCTTTTATCTTGTCGTAGTCCTCAGCCAGCCTGGTGAGTTGCACGGTGCAGCTTGCTCACCAGAAGCCGCGATAGAAAATGATCACCACCGGCCCGCGCGCGGTGTGTTCAGAGAGTGTGATGAGTTTGCCATCGCCGTTGGGGATGGCGAAATCCGGCGCCTTGTCGCCCACGCGGAGCGGAGCCTGGGCTAGGGCGACAAAGGAGGCAGCCATCAACAGGAGAGCGATGAGCATCGTTTTCATCGTGGTCAGAACTCTAGTCGGCGCGGCCTGGTGTTGTCAATTGATGAGAGATTGCAAAAAACCTGTTGAGTCGAAGCTCGAATCCGAATATACTGAGCGCATCTTAGCTGGATGTTCATCCGGTTTGAATCAATTATGGTTTCACAAAAGGAAAACCTCTTCCGGCCTCGACGGGCCTTGCCAATCTGAAGGAGCTATCTTGTATGTCGGGCTTCTGCGACCGATGTGACGAAAAGACGAGCCGAATAATCAATATCGCCAAGCTGCCTGAACTGGCTGCCATAGCCCATCTGGGCTATCGCCAGGTTTGCGATGCCTGTTACGAAGACCTGCTGGCGGAAGCGGGCGAGGTTGAAGACAGCGACGAGGATCGCAGGGTCGAGCAGCGAGCGAAAGTTTCCATCAGGGCGCGGGTCGAGGGGAACACCTCGCACCTGGAAACTTTCTCCGAAGAGATGCTCATCGAGGAGATAAGCCCTTCGGGGCTGAGGCTGCACACCGGGCGCGACCTCGATCCCGGCGCGGTGCTCAAAATCACCGTTCCCGCTTATGGCTTCGAGACCACCGCCATCGTGCAGGTGGTCTGGCGCGACGGAGGCCAGCGCAGCGCGGGTCTCAAGCTCGTGGAACCGGGCGACGGCTGGGACAAACTCTGGCTCGAACATGGAACGGAAGAATAGTTCTTTGCCCTTCGTCATTGGTCATTTGCTGGTAATCTCTGCTCAGAAATTTGCCCTTCAAGCACTTCGAACAAGGCGCAGGCAACTGACAAAGAACAAAGGACCAATGACAAAGGACGAATGACAAATAGTTGCTTTGCCGCAAAGACTCGACTAACCTACCCCGGATGACTGCGAATCACTCGATATCTTTTTTGCGCTGCATAGAAGAAGAATGCCGGGCGCAATATCCCACGAACGAGAAAATCTATTCCTGCACGGCGTGCGGCGGCCTGATCGATGTCGCGTATGATTTTCATCTATCGGCAGGCGGCGAAGAATTGAAAAGCGTCTTCAGACAACGGCGGGCCAGCGATGAGGCAATCGACAGGAGCGGCGTGTGGCGCTTTAGAGAACTGCTGCCGTTTCTCGCCGACCTTTCGCGCGTGGTCACGCTATATGAAGGCAACACTCCCGTCTATGACGCGCCTCGCTCTGCTGCACGCGCCGGACTCGATGCGCTTGGCTTCAAGCATCAGGGGATGAACCCAACGGGTTCGTTCAAAGACAACGGGATGACGACGGGCGCAAGTCAGGCTCGCGCGCTCGGCGCGCGAGCTGTCGCCTGCGCTTCGACCGGAAACACATCAGCTTCCGTTGCGGCCTACGCTGCCAGAGCCGATATGCGCGCATTCGTCTTCATCCCTGCGGGGCAGGTGGCCTATGGCAAGCTCTCTCAATCGCTCGAATACGGCGCGATGGTCGTTGAGATCGAAGGCAACTTCGACGATGCCATGCGACTCGTGCGCGAGATAGCTGAAGAAACTGACATCTATCTTTTGAACTCGGTCAATCCGTTTCGGCTCGAAGGACAGAAGGCGATCATCATCGAGATGATGGAACAACTCTCGTGGCGCGCGCCCGACTGGATAGTCGTGCCGGGCGGCAACCTGGGCAATTCGTCTTCGTTCGGCAAGGCTCTGCGCGAGCTTTACGATTTGAAACTGATTGATCGCCTGCCGCGCCTTGCCGTCATTCAGGCCGAGGGAGCCGCGCCGTTTTACCATCTGATCGAGTCAGACAGGAGCGCGCTTCGATCAATCGCTCATCCGGCTACGCTTGCGACTGCCATAAGGATCGGCAACCCGGTGTCGTGGAAGAAAGCTCTGCGCGCTCTTCGATGGACTGACGGAATCGTCGAGCGGGTGAGCGAGCAGGAGATAGCCGACGCAAAAGCCGTCATCGGAAGCGACGGCATAGGATGCGAGCCTGCGTCTGCTGCCACGCTTGCGGGAATAAAACGACTCGTCGCGCGGGGAGTGATCGAAAAGGGCGCAAGCGTCGTAGGAGTGCTGACGGGCAACATGATGAAAGACCCGTCCTACACGATCGATTATCACACCGACTCGCTGAAGTTCGGTGAGCAACTGATCAAAGGCAATTTCGCAAACCGGCCTGTCCGCGTTCCGGCGGACAAAGACGCCATCAGGCGAATTCTGAATCTGTGAAAATCCGCAGGAATCTGCGCAATCTGCGGATCGGAGGAGAGATGAAAACCAGAGCCATCATTTTAAGCGCGATCGTTCTGCTTGCCGCCGTCGGCGCGCAGTCGTCGCAGGATCAGCCTTACGTGGTCGAGTACTACTACAAAGCGAAGTGGGGCTATGCCGACGAGTTCATACGATTGTTCAAGAAGAATCACTATCCGATTCTCAGGAAGCAGATCGAGAGTGGCCGCATGCGTGAAGTGCGAGCCGAGCGACCGCGTTATCACACGACTGAAGAGGGCCGCTGGGATTATCGCGTTACTATCGTTTTCAAAAACGCTGCTGTCGCGATGGATTCGAGCAGCGAAGACGCCATCATCCGCCAGCTTTATCCCGATCAGGAAACTTTCCGACGCGAAGAACAACGCCGCTTCGAAATACTTTTAGCGCACTGGGATGTGCCTGTCGTCAGCCTTCCGCTTGAGCCTTGATAGATCGAAGCATCAGGCTGATGTAGGGCAATGTGAGGCGATGCCTTACATTGCCCTCACCGCATCAGGCCCCGGCTGGTTTCTCTTTGACGTCCGCTTCCGAACCCTTCTTTCCTCCAAGCGGAATAAGCATCGAGACCTGCTTTCTGTACTGCTCGTACTTCTCGCCGTGCGCGCGCACCAGATCGCGCTCTTCGAACTGTATGGCCACAACCATGTAGGCCGTCGTCATCACCGCAAACAGAAGATGCCCGCCCGACATGCGCGGCGTGGCCCAGAAGGCGATGATGAATCCAAGCAGAAGAGGATGCCTCACCGCTTTGTAAAACAACGGCGTCCTGAAAGCCGGCGGAGGGCAGTCCGTGCCTTTCAGATAGCAGTAAGCCTGCTTCAAACCGAAGAGGTCGAAATGGTCTATGAGAAAAGTCGAAAGCAACACCACGCCCCACCCAAGCCAGAAGAGCAGTTGCAGCGCGATGCGCCCGGCGGGATTCTGCACATCCCACGCGACGCGGCCAAGCCCGATGGGCCGCCATTGCCAGAACAACAGCAATAACAAAAGGCTCGAAATCAAAACGTAGGTGCTGCGCTCCAGAAGCGGCGGAACCGCTTTCGTCCACGCGCGCTTGAACCACTGGCGGGCCATCACGCTGTGCTGGATGGCGAAGAGCCCGAGCAGAAGGATATCGATTGTCAGCCTCAGCGCGAAGCTCTCTCCCTGCGTTCCCGCTGTGGTCACATCGATTGATCTTGGAACTATGATGTTTTCTCTCACGCGGTAGAGGTTGCCGCCCGCCACGAACAGAATGGCATAGAGAAACGTCCCGAAAAATATCAGGTAGCAAATCACCCCGTAGAGGAAACCTGCGATTCGAACCAGCATTTCACTCCCCTCCTTGGCCTGGCCGGTCGCTGGTGGTGAGTCAGCCTGGAATCCGGCCACGCCGATCAAAAGCTCACAGCATGCTCGGCGACAAACTGCGCCGAGCGATTTATAAGCGCCTGCAAGTATGAGGAAAGTATTTGCCCGTAGTTTACACCTGAAGATGCCAGCGTCAAACCCGGATTCAGATCGAGCGATGCGAAGACAACAGGCAAAGAAACCTTCTTCTCACTTCGCGCTGCCGGTGATACAATCTCGCCGCTTTCGGTTGCAGAGTCAGTTTGTCGGATAACGAACGTCTAACCCGCCGCAGACGACGGGCGGACAGGAGCAGGCGATATGTTTTCAAACATCAGTGCGCTTTCGATATTCCTCGGCATAGCGGCCATAGGATTTCTCTTTCTGCTCATCTCGCTCATCTTCGGAGGAATCTCCGACCACTTCGATGCAGGGCATGGTTTCGATCACGACCTCGGACACGGCGGGCCGGGGTTTTTCAGTTCGCGGGGCATAGCCGTTTTCATCACCACCTTCGGCGGATTCGGAGCCATAGGCATCTATCGCGGCGTCGGCATCCTTCCCAGTTCGTTCATAGGCTTCGGAGGCGGAATGGTGATGGCCACGCTGGTCTATTTCTTCGCCCGCTTCCTCTACGGCCAGCAGGCCACAAGTACAGTCGCTTCTTCTGATCTCGTAGGCCGCTCCGCTCAGGTGTCTGTGGGCATACCCGCAGGCGGAGTGGGGCAGGTTCGCTGTCTGGTAGGCGAAAGCATCGTCGATAAGATCGCCCGCTCCAAAGACGGCAACGCCATCGCGCTCAACTCGGTGGTGAAGATCGAAGAGATCGTAGGCGAATCGGTCATCGTCAGCACCGTAAACAGTCAGCTTCCCGCAGGCAACAGGCCCGAAGCGTGAGCCTGCTTCAGGTAGGAGGACACTCGTCATGAATATGGAAACCTTAGTGATTCCGATCACTGTCCTGGTGATCATTCTGGCGTTAGTGATCGCAATGGTGGTGATGGCAAAGAACTACATCAAGGTTCCGCCAAACGCCGCAGCCGTTTTTTCAGGACGCAAGCGCAAACTTGCCGACGGACGCACAGTAGGCTATCGCATAATCAAGGGCGGCGCAGCATTGCGCATCCCGCTGCTTGAAAAAGTCGATTACCTCTCGCTCAATGTCATCACCATCCCTCTGGAAATACGCCGCGCCTACACCCTCAAGGGCGTGCCTGTATCGGTCAAAGCAGTGGCCAACGTCAAGATCAAAAGCGACGACGTCTCGCTGCAAGCCGCTGCCGAGAGATTTCTCGGCATGTCGATTCAGGAAGTGCAGCGGGTGATTTTTCAGACCCTCGAAGGCCACCTGCGCGCGATACTCGGCACGCTGACTGTCGAAGAGATCAACAACGACCGACAGAGCTTCGCTCAAAAACTCACCACAGAAGCTGCCTCGGACCTCGAACGCATGGGAATAGGCGTAGATGTTCTCACCATTCAGGAGATCAGCGATGAAGAGGGCTACCTCGACGCGCTCGGCAAACGCCGCACTGCCGAAGTCAAACGCGACGCCGACATCGGTCAGGCCGAGGCCACCCGCGATTCCAAGATCAAGTCCAGCCTCGCCATGCAGGAAGGCGAAAAGGTCAAGCTCGACACCGAAGCCAATATCTCTCTGGCCCAGCGCGACCTCGAAGTGAAAAAAGCTCAGTATCAGGCCGAGGTCGAAAAAGAGCGCGCCACAGCCGAGCAGTCCGGGCCGCTCTCTTCGGCCAAAGCGCGGCAGGCAGTCATCGCCGAAGAAGTGCGCATCGAGAGAGTGCGCACGCAGGAGCAGATTTCAGTTCAGGAACAGGAAATACTCAGAAAAGAAAAAGAGCTCGAAGCGACTGTCGTCAAACCCGCCGACGCCGCGCGCACGGCTGCCGTGCTCAAGGCCGAAGCCGCAAAGCAGTCGGTCATACTCGAAGCCGAAGGCCGAAAGGCATCGCTCATCGCCATAGCCGAAGCCGATCAGGAACGCCTCAAAAAGGAAGGCCAGGGACGCGCCGCCGCCATCGAGGCCGAAGGCAAGGCCGAGGCTTCGAAGATAGAAGCCATCGGACTCGCTCAGGCCAAAGCCATCGAAGCGCAGGGAGTCGCTGAAGCAAACGCCATTTTGAAGAAAGCCGAAGCGTGGAAACAGTTCAACGAATCGGCAAGACTACAAACTATCCTTGAGAAACTGCCCGCGATACTTCAGGCGACGGCTCCGGTATTCGGCGCAGTGGCCGCGCCTCTTGGAAACATCGATAAAGTTGTGGTCATCGAGCAGGGCAACGGCAACGGACAGAGCGGCGTGAGCCGGTTCGCATCGACTGCGCCCTCGGTCATCTTCGGCCTCCTCCAGCAACTCGAAGCCCTGGGGATCAATGTGCCCAGTCTTCTGGCGCAACTCGGAGTCTCGAAAGACTCAATCGCTGAAACAGCGAAGACCACTATCGTCGAGCCGATAGATGAGAACATCGAGGGACATTAAAGCATGCCGCTTGGAGAGGTAATCGGGTCTGTTCTGGAGCTTATCTTTGAGGTCGTCTTCAATGAGGCGCTACGCTTTCTGGTCAGAGGGCTTGGCTGGCTGATAATCAAATGCGTGACTCTGGGCAGAGCCAAAAGCGGTTTCGATAGCCCCGCCGCTCTGGTCGTGGGACTGATGGGCTGGGCCTCGATACTTGTCGGCCTCTACTGGCTCTTTTTCATTTAGCGAAGGCTGGCTTCAAAATCATGAGCATCCAACCGCCCTACATCGCCAGCAACCGTTGTGAGGACTCGCCGACCGACGCGGTGGCCATTCATTGCAGCGACCATCGCTTTCAAACCGGATTCAGAGAATTCCTCATCGATGGATTGAAGCTCGACTCTTACGCTTTGCTCTCCGTTCCGGGCGGCGGGCATTTCCTGTCACTCGAACTCTACATGCCAAAATTTACGAAAGCCAATCTGCAAAGTCTTTCGTTTCTCATCAAGCGAACCAGCGCGCGTCGGATCATACTCATCGGCCACAGCGATTGTCTCTTCTTCAGAGACCGCGCCGAGTTCCTGTTTGCCGAAAAGGAGTTCGATCAGAAGCAGACGGCCAGTCTGCGCGCGGCGCGAAACCGGCTCCTGGAGCGGTTTCCGCTCTCATCAGTCGAACTCTACTTCGCCCGCGCGGACGCGGACGGAGTGCTCGCTTTCATCAAGGCAGTGTAAATGTCCTTTGTCATTCGCCCTTCGATTGCGACAAGGGACATAAGGCATAAGACGACGGGCGAATCAGTGCTTGCCCGGAGAGAGTGCGACGCCTTTTCGTTGAGCGGTTATGTAAGCCTCGACTGCCAGCATTCGCGGATCGTCGAGCGCGATGGGTTTTCCCTTCATAGGGTTTTCGATGCACCAGTTGATCATATCGCGGAGGGCAGCGACTTTTTTCAACTGGGTCTGAAATTTGGGATAAGTTTCAGGGTGAGTGTTGGAGCCGTTCGGGTGGCACATATCACAGGATATTCCTATCGTGCCGCCCAGCCCTTTCCAGTCGTGAAAGAGCTTGTTGCCTTCCTCGACTATGCGCTTCTGCTCTCTCTCCCAGGTCAGCCGGTCTCGTTCTGTCCACTTCGATGTCTGCTTCTGCCCGGCTGAGACCTGGGCCATCATTTTGGCCGCGACCTGACGGGCCATCTCAGGCGGCATCGCTTCGCCCTCGCGGATGCCCGCGACTTCCATAGTGGATTTGCCGTCGCAAAGCTGAACGACGAGGTTTCCGCTGTCGCTCTTCACTTCCGCATGTTTCGGCTGATTCTGCTGCGCGGCGGCGACTGCGCCGGGGCTGACGGATCGACCTGCGGTGTCGGAAAACAAAAATGCAAACGCCATCGATGCGAACGCAACGAGAGCCAGCAGCCTGGAAAGTTTTTTCATGATCGCTTCCTCCGAAACAAGATGTCAGATGTTGGAGGTCAGATGTTTGTCGATAGGC